>NZ_JAMYOX010000010.1:0-165446 GCF_040320025.1 Mesorhizobium sp. M0808 | reverse complement strand
TTGCGGCTGCCTGTCGATCGACCGGTGTAGCCTTGCGAACCCTGCCGATATGGCAGGACGCAAGGGGCCGGGGCCGAGGTATTGGCTGGGGTGAGTTGGCAGCGTGCCTGTCACTATTGCAGAACTCGGCAGCGCAAGACTTCGCCAAGTGCGAGACGGTGCGGCCCCGGTAAGGTTCAGCGGCGGTATTGTTCGTCGCTGACTTTCTCCATCCGCTCGACGGCCTTGCAATCGAGTGATTCCTGAATAGCAATATGCGACATTGCCGTAGTTGGGGTCGCGCCATGCCAATACATCATGATGATCCAGGAGCAGGCGGGGCGCATCGAAGAAGCTCGTCGGACGGGGCGGCGCAGCTTGTCGCGGCGCGGCCAACGTTCACCATCACGTCCTGGTTTAGAACGCAGTTCCGTAGGGATGTCGAGCGGATGGCCGCAGACATGGCCTCGCACCGCGCGGCCGGTGTCTCGGAACAGTAGATGCCCGTCACCCGATCCGGGCTTTGGGATTTTGCGACTAAACGGCAGCAACGAGAGTCATTGTTACGCGTTCGCCAAGCGGAAGAACGCGCCACTTTCCGACCTCAGCACCTCTAAGCGCGAACGTCTGGTGTGATGCCCGATGCGCGCGTTCGTAGGGCCATCTCGCTGTTACATCGCGGTGACAAAAGCACCGCGACGGTGGCGTCAACCGGTTACCAAGGGCAGCAAATATCTCCGGCCTTCTGGGATTGGCGTGTCAGCGTCCCCAGAGGCTGCGTGGGCGTGTCGCCGGTTGGCTGTTAGCGCGGCGACTGGAACGCTCCACGCCTGGCAAGCGGGATAGCGAAATCTCGTGAAGGCAAGGTCGAGCTGCGTTTTCCGTTCTGTATCGGCGACGGGCGGCGACTGGGAGAGACGGATACCATGCACGTGGGGCGTCTGGAAGTTGGCAGGACATGGACGCGGGGCGGCCCGCGTGCAGGCGCTTGGCTGAGCGGTGCAATGACCACGCAGCGCCACCTCGCAGCGATCATGGTTTGCGACGTGGTCGGCTATTCGCGCCTGACGGAGCGCGACGAGCGCGGCACGCTCGAGCGGCTGAAGATCTACCGCAAGGACCTCCTCGAACCGCTGGTCTCTGAGCACCGGGGTCGGATCGTCAAGCTCACCGGCGACGGCATGCTGTGTGAGTTCGCGAGCGTCGTCAACGCGGTGGCCTCGGCGATGGCGATCCAGCAGGCCCTGGCAGAACACGAGGCGGAGATGCCCGAGGAAGAGCGGATTCGCTTCCGCATCGGCATCAATCTCGGCGACGTGGTCTGCGAGGAGGACGGCGACCTCTACGGCGACGGGGTCAACATCGCCGCCCGCCTCGACAGCATCGCCGACCCCGGCACCGTGGTCGTCTCAGGCACCGCCTACGACCACCTTCAGGGCAAGCTCGACTGCGGCTTCACGCCGCTCGGCGACCTGCGCCTCAAGAACATCGAGCGGCCTGTGCGCGCCTACCGCGTCGAGACCGACGCCGGTGCCTCGGTGGCTGCACCGCCTCCGCTGCCCGCGAAACCCTCGATCGCGGTTCTGCCTTTTACCAACATGAGCGGCGATCCCGATCAGGAATACTTCGCCGACGGGCTGGTGGAGGACATCATCACGGGATTGAGCCGGGTGGACTCCTTCTTCGTGATCGCGCGCAACTCGTCCTTCACCTACAAGGGCCGGGCGGTGGACCTTCGCCAGGTCGGGCGCGAGCTGGGCGTCCGCTACGTGCTCGAAGGCAGCATCCGCAGAGCAGGATCGCGGGTGCGCATCAGTGGGCAGTTGGTGGACGCGATCAGCGGACATCATGTCTGGGCCGACCGCTTCGAGGGCGACGTGAGCGATATCTTCGACCTGCAGGACAAGGTGACCGAGAGCGTCGTCGGCGCTGTCGAACCGAGCATCCGGCTGCAGGAGATCAAGCAGGCGCGCATGAAGCCGACCGACTACATCGGTGCCTACGACCTCTACCTTCGTGCGCTGCCGCGCTTCTACAGCATGACGCGCGAAGGCTTCGCCGACGTGCGCCGGCTCACCAACGAGGCGCTCAGCATCGACCCAGGCTTCACCCTGGCGAAGGCACTCGGTGCCTATATCCGCAGCCTGTCGGTGAGTCAGTGCTGGCACGAGCCCGACGATATCCGCGTCGCCGTGCGCATGGCTCGCGAGGTGCTGGCGGACGCGCGAGACGACCCGACAAGCTTGCGTTTCGCCGCGCAGGTAATCGCCTACAGCGCCAAGGATTACGAGACGGCGCTGGACACGATCGAACGGTCCCTGCTCCTTAACCCCAATTCGGCGCAGGGCCATACGGGCAGCGGCTGGGTGAACGCCCATTCCGGCCACCCCCTCGTCGCGATCGAGCACTTCCACAGGGCAATGCGGCTGAGTCCGGTCGACCCCGAGAAGGGCATCGCGCTCTCCGGCATCGGGATGAGCTACCTGATGCTCGAACGCTACGAGGAAGCGCTGGTTTGGGGAGAACGAGCGCTGCGCGAGATGCCGAATTACGGCTCCTCGCACCGGGTGGTGATCATGGCGCTGGTCAAACTCAACCGGCTGGACGAAGCGCAGGCGGCGGCGCGGCGGCTGATGGAGGCGTTCCCGACCTACACGCTCACCCTGCAGAGACAGATCAACCCGTGGCGGGACAAGGTGTTCGCCGAGCGTTACGTCGAGGCGCTGGGCATCTCCGGCGTGCCGGAGTGATCGTCGCGTTTGCAAAGATGCCCTCTCCTGCGCGTCACGTCTGGCCAGGCGACGTCCCTTGATCCCGCGTCGCTTCTGGAAGGATAGTTCTCTGGCCGGCTTGTCGAGAACTGAGCGCGTAGAGCAGCTGTGAACAGCCGGCGCGAAGGCCGACGGACGGTTCAGCAAGCAGGACTTCGCCTATCTACCTGATCAGGATGTCTATCGCTGCCCGTCCGGAGCGTTGCTGACCTACCACTACAGCAACGTCGAGAATGGCATGACGCTGCGTCGCTACTGGTCGACCGCAGCTTGCGCGGCCTGCCCGATCAAGCGGCAATGCACGCCGTCCAAGGAGCGCCGGATCACCCGATGGGAGCGCGAGCATGTCGTGGAGGAGGTCCAGCGCCGGCTCGACGCCAATCCCGACGCCATGCGGACAGGCGCGAGACGGTCGAGCATCCCTTCGGCACGATCAAGGCCCGCATGGGCGCCACCCACTTCCTGACGAAACGCCTCCACAACGTCCCTTGCCTGCCCATGTATGGCCATGGTTGTTCCAGCGCTTTCGCGGCGTCAGCTATCGTGTTGACTACCGTGGCGTTGCGATCAAGGTAGATTGTCGGGCCCTCCTAATCGTTGCGACAGCAGGATTTGACCTGCGGGCGCCGGGTCGCTCCATCCTGGCTTGAGCTAACCGCCACTTCCGGCGTTTCTCCTCTCGATCGCGGAGTCGAGCAGCGACGAGCTGACCTGTCCTGATGACGACTGTCCCATTTCTGCAGTTGACGGCGAGCGGCGCGGCATTGCGGAAGCGCCGGCCCGCGCTGGCATTAATCAAGCCGATGAGCAATCCGCTGGCGAGTTTGCAATAGTCATCAACATAGGGCTACCGAGCGGGAGCCATCGTCATTCCAGATGGCTTTCATCGCCGCCTGCGCCGCCGTGATCCGAGGACGGCAGCGAAATCTTCCTTATCCGCACAAAGGGCATATAGTGGTAGGAACAAGAATATGGTCGGTTTCCAAATCTCATAGCCGGGCAAAGGGAGTTGAATGATGTCCACGAACAGCAAAGGTTTTTCGCGTCGCTGGGTCCTCGGCGGCAGCGCTGTCGCCTTCGCGGCCGGTCCGTTGGGAATGCCGTTCGTGCGAACGGCACACGCGCAGGTGGCGACCTACAAGGCCGGCGTTATTACCTCGCTGTCGGGCGAGAACATCCTCGGCGGCAACCTGACCAAGCGCGGTTACGACCTGTGGGCGGAGGCGATCAATGCCAAGGGGGGCGTCGAGGTCGCCGGCGAGCGTTTCAAGGTCGACATGTTCTACGGTGACGACCAGAGCAACCCGGCGACCGGCGCCGACGCCGCCGAGCGCCTAATCGTGCAGAACGAGGTGGACGTGCTGTTCGGCCCCTACACCAGCGGCTCGACCATCGCCGTGCAGCCGATCTGCCAGAAGTATCAGGTGCCGATGATTTCCGGCTCCGCGGAATCGCCGAACGTCTGGAAGGCCAAGCCGGAATTCAACTTCGGCATCATCCCGGCCGTAGACACCACTGCCGGTAAGTCGCTGGCCGTGCTGGCGAAACTGTCCAACCCCACGGCCAAGACGATTGCGGTGATCGGGGTCAACGAGCCCTTCTCGAAGGAAACCGGCGAAGGTTTCCGCGACGGAGCCAAGGAGGCCGGGCTGGAAGTCGTCGCCTACGAATTGGTGCCCGCCTCGGGCGACCTAACCCCAGTTATCTCTAAGATCGCAGCGCTCAATCCCGACATCGTCGCCGTCGGCGGCCATGAGGAGCCGCTGATCAATGTCGTCAAGACCTCGAAGTCGCTAAACTTCCGGCCCAAGGCGCTGATAATGCACTACGGCGTCACCGACCCGGCCTTCGCCGAGGCGCTGGCCGCGGACGCCGACGGCACCTGCGGCGTCTCGGTGTGGCTGCCATCGGTTCCGTACAAGGACGACGTCTTCGGCACCGCAAGGGAGTTTGCCGAGATGGCGCAAAAGAAGTCCGGGCACGAGCCCGACTACACCGAAGCGGCCTGCGCGGCCAGCGGCCTCGTTTTCGGCGATGCCGTCAAGCGACTCGGCAAGAAGCCGGCACTAACGCCCGAAGACAGGGTGGCGCTGAAGGACGCGATCGCGGAGACAGAAATCCAGACCTTCTATGGGCCGATCAAGTTCGAGAAGGAAGGCAACCACTACCATGACAACGTCCAACCGGTTCCGGTGCTGATCCAGATTCAGGGCGGCAAGACGGTGGCGGTGGGCCCGAAAGAGGCCGCGTCGGCAAACCTCACCTACCCGCTGCCGGCCTGGAAATAAGCGGCTTCGGACAGGGGGTGGGCAGCCTCATCGCCATCACCCTTTCTGGGGGAACGACGACGGTTGCGCGTGCTCAGAAAATAACGGACCATGCCATAGAGTGCGGCCGCCTTGCCGCGGCACCCCGCGTTTTTTTGGTTTGGCTGACTGACGGATGGTTCCCGCCTTGGATCTTTTCCTACAGACCTTGCTGAACGGCCTTCTGATCGGCGGCGTCATCGCCACCTTTACGATCGGATTCCAGCTCGCTTTCGGCGTGCTGCACGTCATCGATTTCGCTGTGGGCGGCTGGGTCGTACTGGGTGGCTATCTCGGCTACTACATGGCCGCCGGACTGGGCGTAGACGGATTCCTGGCGATCCCCGTGGCATTCGTGCTGTTCGGCGCCATTGGCTATCTGATTGGGCCGATCCTCTACAATGTCCGCAACAGCCGCACGGCTCGGCCGGAATTGATGGCGCTGGCGCTGACCTTCGGCCTGTTCACGCTGCTACGCGGCGGCATGCTGACCGCGTGGGGCTTCAATACCCACAGCGTTCCGACGGCGTTGAGCGGCGAGAGCCTTGCCGTCGGGCCGGTGACGGTGCCGCTGATCCGCGTGGCGGCGGCGGCGTTCGCCATCGCCATCGCCGGCGGGCTGTTCCTGTTCCTCTACCGCACCCGCTATGGGTTGGCGATCCGAGCGACGGCCGAAAACCGGCAGAACGCTGCGCTGATGGGCGTCAACATTCGCCGCCTCAGCGCCAATGTGTACGGGCTCTACGCAGGCATCACCGCCATGGCCGGCGTGCTGATGGGTGCAATTTTTTCAGTCAATCCGGAGGTCGGCCTGCGCTATACGCTGTTCGCGTTCTTCGTGGCTGTGCTTGCCGGGTTGGGCTCCGTCGGCGGTGCCCTTGTCGCCGCCTTGCTGCTCGGCGTCATCGAAGCCTTCGTCGCGACCTATGTCGGGTCGAGCTATTCGCTGCTGGCGATCTTCGCCACGCTGTTCCTCGTCCTGCTCCTGTCCCCGAGCGGGATCCTGCGACACGGCCTGTGAGGCCGGACATGAAGCAACGCCGGACCGGCCTCCTCCTGCTGATTGGGGTGATCATTGTGCTGGCGCTCCTGCCGATGCTGGTCAACAACTACTGGCTGCGCATCGCCACCGGCGCGCTGATGTGGGCGGGGCTGGCCTGCTCCTGGAACATGCTCGGCGGCTATGCCGGCTACATCAATTTCGGCCATTCGGCTTTCTTCGGGCTCGGCGCCTATGTCACGGCGCTGCTGATGGGCGACAAACTCGCCTGGCCCTTCTTTGCCACCGTCCCGGCCGGTATCGTGGTGACGGCGCTGTTTGCCATCATGATCGGCGCGCCGACACTTCGCCTGCGCGGCGCCTATTTCGCTATAGCCACCTGGGCCTTCGCCGAGGTGCTCATCCAGTTCACCTCGGTGATGGACTTTACCGGCGGCATTGGCGGAATTGGGCTGCCGCCCTTTCTCGACGAGCGCTTCTTCTACTTCGCCATGTTCGGCGCGGCTGCGCTGACCTACCTTATCACCTGGGCGCTGTTCGAGCGGTCGCGTTTCGGGCTGAAGGTCAAGGCGCTGCGCGACCACGAGCCGGCTGCCGAGGCAATCGGTATCAACACGTCGCTGGTCAAGCTGCAAACCTTCGTACTCAGCGCCGTTACCGCTTCGGTGTTCGGCGCGATCTTCGCCTACTGGGTCACCTTCATCAATCCGAAAAGCGTCTTCGGCGGCGACATCACCGACCAGATGGTGGTAATGGTGCTGCTGGGCGGGTTAGGCAGCCTGTGGGGGCCGGCACTGGGCGGTGTAGGGCTGTTCGTCGTCAACCGCGTGATCTGGATGTACTGGGGCGACACCGCCTTCTATATCGCCATATTGGGCGCGGCCATCGTGTTGGTGGTGGTGTTCATGCCGAACGGCATCGCCGGTCTGTTTTCGCGGCACGGGGCCAAGTCCGGCGCCGTGCTGGACAAGGCGGTCGGCAAGGTTGTCGGCGACGGCCATGGAGGGCCCAATTGAGCGTGGTCGAGGGCAAAACGGCCGGGGCCGGCGACCCTATCCTCGTCGTGCGCGAACTCTACCGCCATTTCGGCGGCATCAAGGCTGTCAACGGTGTGTCTCTGGAGGTCGGTCGGCGCGAGATCGCCGGCCTGATTGGGCCCAACGGGTCCGGCAAGTCGACTCTGTTCAGCCTGGTGTCGGGCACGGTGGCGCCGGATCGTGGCCAGATCCGCTTCGACGGTCACGAAATTGGCGGCCGAAAGGCTCACGCGATCGCGCGGCTGGGGCTTGCGCGCACCTTCCAGATTCCGGCCATGTTCGACAATATGAGCGTCACCGAAAACCTGCTAGCGGCAGCGGCCGAGGGCCATTGGCAGGGCGCCCGTGATCGGGCAGCCGAAACGCTGGCGCTGCTCACGCTGGACCATGTCGCCGACAATCGCGCTTCGGACCTTTCGGGCGGCCAGCAGAAGCTGCTGGAGTTCGGGCGCGTCATCATGCGACAGGCCACGCTCATTTTGCTCGACGAGGTGACGGCGGGCGTGCATCCCAACATCCGCAAGATCATCCTAGAGGCCATCGCGCGGCTGCGCGAACACGGCATCACCTTCCTGGTCATCGAGCACGACATGGAGATGGTACGCAACGTGTGCGATCGCATCATCGTCATGGATGCAGGGCGCGTCGTGGCCAGCGGCTCTTTTAACGACATCGTTCGCAATTCGGAAGTTATGCAGACCTATCTGGGGCGGCCGCAATGAGCACCACCCTCACCGCCGAAAACATCGTCACCGGCTACGGCAAGCAGGAGATCGTCCATGGCGTTTCACTAAGCGCGGAGGCTGGTAAGATCACCTGCATCTTCGGACCGAACGGCTGTGGCAAGTCGACCCTGCTCAAGGCGATTGCCGGCGCCCTGCCGGTGTGGAGCGGCACGGCCAGCCTGGGCGATGCAACGCTCTCCAACCTTGCCGTCCATGAGGTGGTGCGCCAGGGGCTGGTGCTGATGCCGCAGGGCGGCGGTGTGTTTCCGCGCCTCACAGTGATAGAGAATTTGCGCATGGGGGGCTACGCCATCGCGGACAGCCGGCTAGTCGAACAGCGCATCGAGGCGGTGATCGAGCAATATCCTTCTTTGGCGCGGCGACGGCGAACCGCGGCCGGTTCGCTTTCTGGCGGCGAGCAGGCAATGCTTGGGCTGGGGCGAGCGCTGGTCTCGGAACCGCGCTTCATTCTGCTCGACGAGCCTTCCGCCGGATTATCGCCGGCCATGGTCATCGAGACGCTCGAGCGCATTGGCAGCCTCACCGCGCACGGCATCGGCATCGTGATGGTGGAGCAGAATATCCGTGAGGCGATGCCGATGGCAGACAAGCTTTACATCCTGGCGGCCGGCGAAAGGCGCTTCGAGGGAAAGCCTCAGGATGTGCGCGACGATCGGCAGATCATGGATATTTATATGGGTGGAGCGTGAGAGGGCATTTGCAGTTCGGTCGGTCCTGGACGTGAGATTGCCGAGAGTCGAAGAGAGAAGCCTGTCTGCTCATGGCATCTCGCCTTCAGCGACGATGTCCACCTCATCATCACGCTCCCCGCTCGTCTGGCCAACCGGAATATCGCCGGCGAGCAGCTTGTCTTTGGACAGCAGGCCAGCGTCCTCGAGTGCCTCGAAATCCGGCAGGTCGCGCAACGTGTCAAAGCCGAAGTGGGTCAGGAACTTATTGTGACACCAATTAGTCAGGAGACGCCGAGCTGGCGTGTCTTTGAACATTTGCGACGCATCTTGTCCTGGCAATGCACGAGTTTGTTGCCTGCTCGCACAAAGTGCTCGAAACCGGTAAGGTCCTGGGTTAGAAGAGCTGGCAGGATGCCCCTTATGAAAAACCCGACGATGGACGATACCGACGATGGGCGCCCGAATGGCGGACGCAGCGCTCTGTTCACGCCGCCCGGCGATGCGTCCGGCGCGGAGCGGGTTTCGCGCCGGCGCAAGGCGCTGCTGTCGTCCTCGATGGTCGGCTCGACCAATCGCGGCCGTGTGCTGCAGGCCCTGTTCGATCTTGGGCCGACGAGCAGGGCTGAACTGGCCCGCCTGGCCGGGGTCAACCGCACCACCATTTCCGGAATCGTGCAGCCGCTGATCGACGATCAGGTGCTGGTCGAGAGCGACCCGGTTCCTCCCAGTCCGGGCGGCGGCAAGCCGGCCCGGCCGCTGTGGTTCTCGCCCAATGCCCGTCCGATCTGCGGTGTGCTGCTGATGCCGGATGCCGTGCATGCCTGCGTGGCGACGCTCGACGGCAAGATCGAATCGGAACGCAAGATGGCCCTGCCGGACGGCAGGGGGCCGGTCCGGCCAATCATCGAGTCGATCGCTGAATGCGTCGGCGACACTCTCTCCAGGGCGCGGCGCATGCCTCTCGGGATCGGTGTTGGCGTCGGCGGCATGGTTGACACCGATCGCGGGTCGATCGTCGCTGTCAATCTCGCGCCGGCGCTCGACCGCTACCCGCTCGCCGACGATCTCGGGCGACGCTTCGGCCTGCCGGTCAAGCTCGACCATCATCCGCGCGCCTTGCTGGTCGGCGACCGCTGGTTCGGCGCCGGGCGCGGCGTCAGGCAATTCGCGGTCGTCTACACGGGCGAGGTGCTGGGCGGCGCACTCTATTTCGACGGGCACCTCTATCGTGGCACGGCAGGCGCAGGCGGCGAACTCGGACACACTTTCGTGCAGCTCGACGGCGAGCCCTGCCGCTGTGGCAGGCGCGGCTGCTGGGACACCATTGCCACCTTGAGCTGGCTCCGGCGGGAGGCCGCCCGCACGGCTCTGCCAGAGCCAGACCTGATCGACTCGGCCCGCCTCGTCGACATGGCGGCGCGGCGGCTGCCGGGAGCGGCTGAGCTGCTCGACCGCTATGCCCGCAACGTCGCCGTCGGCATCGCCAATCTGCAGCAGACGGTGGCGCCCAACATTTTCATCATGCATGGCGATGTCGTGCTCGGCGGCGATTGCCTGCTCGGCGCAATCGCGGAGCATGTCCGCGCCATGGTTCCGTCACGACCCGGCGGCGCGATCGAATTCATTGCCGGCGATGCAGGTGACCGGGCCGCCCTCCTAGGCGCAGCCGGTCTGGTGATTTCCGAGCTGCTGCAGCTTCCGATCTAGGTATTCCGACACCCAACTATCCAGCGAGCCCCGGATAGCTTTGGAACCAGGGCTGCATACGTTCGAACTGAGCCGCCATCGCCAGAACGGTTTCGTCGGCGTGCCGCCGCCCGATGATCTGCAGGCCGACCGGCAGGCCCTGCGCCGTCAGGCCGGCCGGAACCGAAATCGCCGGATGGCCGGTATAGTTGATCGGATAGGTCATGCACCAGCCGATCAGCGGATCGACCGCCTCGCCATTGATCGATGTCGGCCCGATCGTGTTGCCGTCGGGGGCATTCTTGACGGGCGGAACGGCCAGCGTCGGCGAGACGATCAGGTCATGGGTTTCGAATACATCCTCGAGGCCGTCAAGGACGCCGGTGCGCAAAAGATCGTCGAGCGCATGGTCGACGGCGGACACCTTGTAGGCGCCCTCCAGCATGGCGAGGAACTGCGGGGTGAGCACCTTGGCGTGCTTGCCCATTAGGTCGATGCCCTCCTGTTTCCAGTACACGGCGATGGCAGCATAGTGGATCGAGATCGTGCGCACCCAAAGCGCAGCCAGTTCCTTGTGATCGGCCCTGAAATCGAGCTCGACCTCATCAACCTCAATGCCATGTGCTCGCATGACATCGACTGCCCGGGCAACGACGGTGGCGACCCCGGCTTCGACCGGAAAATTGCCCAGTCGCGGGCTGTAGGCCACGCGCAGTTTCGGCGTCCGCCCGGCAACGGCGCCGACATAGTCAACGCCGTGATCCGGCAGGCAGAACGGGTCGCGGTTGTGAGGCCCGGCCATGATCTTGGTCATCAGCGCGGCGTCCGCAACGGTGCGGGTCAGCGGTCCGATATGGACCAGAGGATGTCCCCACAAGAAGGCGTCGGGGCGAGTCACCGAAGGAATGCGGCCGAAAGAGGGCTTGAAGCCGACGGTGCCGCTGAACGAGGCGGGGATGCGGACCGAACCGCCGCCGTCCGTGCCTTGCGCCAGGGCCGCCATGCCGTCGCCGACCGCTGCCGCACTGCCGCCGGACGAGCCGCCGGAATTGTAGCCGATCGCGAAGGGCGTGCTGGTCGGCCCGAAGCGCAGATTGTCGGTGATACCTTTATGGCCGAACTCCGGCGTGTTGGTCTTGCCGAGCACGATGGCGCCTGCGTCGAGCAGGCGCTCGACCGCCACAGCACTTGTTTTGGGCACCCGGTCGTGCACCGCCCACGACCCCATCGAGGTCGGCACGCCGGCCATATCGTCGAGGTCCTTGATGCCGACGGGGACGCCATGCAGCGGTCCAAGCGAACCGCCTGCCATCACGGCCTTTTCGGCGGCCCGCGCAGCTTCCATCGCCTGGTCGCCGAGAACCAGCGTATAGGCGTTGACCACCGGGTTGCGCGCCTCGATGCGGCGCAGATAGGCCTCGGTTACTTCAACCGGCGACAGGTCGCGGCGCCGGATGCGCTGGGCCAGTTCCGTGGCCGGCAGGAAACAGATCTGGTCGTCTGCAGAAGTCATAAGCCGTTCCAGCTTGTTGGGTGCTATTTGATGAACACTGGATTTGCCGCGCCGCCGGTGCCCTTGCTCACTTTGACCGGACTGGCGCAGTAGAAGCCTTCGTAGCGGCGGTCCGAGGCACAGTCGGCGGCCAGCAGGTCGAGCGATGCCATTTCGGTGAACGCCACGCCCAGATTGCGCATCAGCGCGGCGTGCAGCACCAGCATCAACCCGGTCTCGGGCTCGTAGGTTGTCTCGTTGGCCAGTGTGTCGGTAACCAGACAGGGGATCTGCATCTGGTCGAACCAGCGCACGAGGTCGAGGCTGAAGGTCAGTCCGGGTTCCCAATATCCATCGCCGACGCGCTGGCTTCCCGCCGCCAGTGCGCCGACCCAGCCGGTGCGAACGAGAAGGATGCTGCGCGGCAGGATATCGACCGCTTGGGCCCGGGCGCATTCCATGAGGTCGCGATGCGTGAATGTTTCAGCGCGCTCAAGGGCCGGTTTGCCGCGGAACCGGGCGATGTCGAGCAGCACGCCGCGTCCGACGATCCCGCGCTCCGCGATCGGCATGATGCTGGCCTTGGTCATGCCGCCATTGGTACTGCTTGCCGCGAAGCCGTTCCAAAGCGTGTCGTCGAACCACATGTGGCCGAGCGCGTCGCAATGCGTGCCGGCCTGTGCGAAGCTGGTGATATAGTCGTCTGCGAATTCGAGGCCGCCGGCAAGCGGTTGCCAGTGACCGTTCTCGAAGCCGGCCTTGTCGGCGACCATGAAATGCTTCGCCGGCCAGCGGCCGGGAAAGACGGCATCGCCCTCAGAAGTCCCGACCGGCACGCCGAGGGTGAAGGTGCGGCCGTCCCGCACCGACGCCAGGCCCCGCTTGACCTCGTCGGCGGTCAGATAGTTGAGCGCTCCGATCTCGTCGTCGGCACCCCAATGCCCCCAGCGGCTCGGCGCATTGCCCAGCAGCCGGCGCAGCGTCATCGTTTCAGCCGCGCTCATGCTTCCGCCTGCGCGGTCGCCGGCTGCCTGGCGCCGGTGATATAAGCGACGACATCCTCCATGTTGGTGCCGGAACTTGCGAGATCGGCGACCTTGCGGCCCCTGCGCATCACCACCACGCGGTTGCACACCTGCCAGAGATGATCGAGATTGTGGGTGACCATGACGATCGTCAGCCCCTGGGCGCCGAGTCGTTTGATGAGGTCGAGCACCTCACGGGATTCGCGCACGCCGAGCGCCGCGGTGGGCTCGTCGAGCAGCAGCAGCTTGTGGCCCCAAAAGGCACCGCGCGCGATCGCCACCAATTGGCGCTGGCCGCCGGACATGCGATCCACCGGTTTGCTGCGCACCCCGGGGATCTCGATGTGCAGTTCCTCGAGGCCGCGCATCGCGATGTCGCCCATCGATTTGCGGCGGATCCAGCGCAGCAGCGCCGGGCCGCGGCCAAGCGCAATCTCGCGGCCGAGAAAGAAGTTTTCGGCGGCAGTGAACGTGCCGATCAGCGACAGGTCCTGATAGACCGTCTCGATGCCGAGGCGTTGCGCTTCGGACGGCGGCGACAACTTTTGCGGCCGCCCTTCGAGGATCACGTCGCCGGAAGTTGGGTCATGCGCGCCGGCCAGGATTTTGATCAGCGTCGACTTGCCGGCACCATTGTCGCCAACGAGGCCGAGTATGTCGCCCCTGGCGATGTCCAGCGAAACGTCATCGAGTGCCTGGATGCCGCCGAAGCTGCGGCAGATCCGGCGCAGGCTGAGCAGCATCTTCTGCGCCATGGCCTATCCCCTCGCATAGCGGCGGCCAATACCGCCGAGCGCTACGGCGACGACGAGAAGGCAGCCGGTGAACAGGAACTGCGTGAAGATCGGCGCGCCGATCATGGCCAGCCCATTGTTGCCGACGGCGACCGTCAGCACGCCGATCAAGGTGCCGAGGATATGGAACTGACCCTCTCGCAGCGCCGCCGAACCGAGGAAGGCGGCCGAAAACGACGTCAGCATGAAGCTGTCACCCGCCGTCACCTGGCCGGAGCCGAGATTGGAGGCCATCAGCACGCCACCGATAGCAGCACAGGTGCTGGCGATGGCGAAGGCAACGATGCGGCTGCGATCGACGGCGACGCCGGCGCGGCGCGCTGATTCCGGGCTGACGCCGATGGCCTTGATGTGTTGGCCCTGCACTGTTCGGTTGAGGATCACCCACAGCAGCGCAAGCACGACGGCCATGATGATGACGAGGTGCGGCACTCCGGCAATCCGGCCGATCGCGATACTGGTGAATTCGCGCGACTGGGTGAGCTGCAGCGGAATTCCGCCCGAATAGGCGTAGTTCAGCCCGACGATGATGGTGCCCGTGCCAAGCGTGGCAATGAAGGCGTTCACCCCGATCTTCGAAACGACAATGCCGTTGACAATGCCGATGACCGTTCCGAGGCCGACGACAAGGAAGATGGCGGGTAGGATCGGCAAGCCACTGCTGCTCAACAGCCCGACCACGAGAAGCCCGCAGAAACTCGCGACATAGCCGATACTGAGGTCGAAATCACCGGCGACGAGGGGCACGGTGAGGCCGGCCGCGACAATGGTGCCGATCGCCATGTCGTTTACGATGTTGCGAAAATTGCCGATGGTTGCGAAGGTCCCCGGCTCCAGCACCGAGAAGATCCCCAGCATCGACGCCAGCACGATGATGGTGCCGTAGGTTCCAAGCAGGCGCATGAGCAACGCGCGCCGCTGTCGGGCATTGGGCGAGGCATAGCCGGTCTGCGTTGACGGCAGGACGCGGGGCGCCTCTGCCGGAGCGTGGGTTTCGGGCAGGAAATGATCAGCGGACATAGCGGCTCTCATGACAGCACTCCGGCCCGGCCAGGCAAGTCCGGCCCAGACCCACAATCAGGAGAGCTTACTGCGGATTGTCCTTGATGAACTTGTCGACGTTCTCTTTGGTGACGAGCGTATAGCCTGGCACGAAGGATTTGGGCTTCCACTGGTCGCCGGCTGCCAGGATGTCGGGAATCTGATCAACTAGCATTTTGCCTGCCGAAGTCAGATCGACACCGAGCGTGGCGGTCATCGTCCCGTCCTTGACAGCCTGGACAGCGGGCGCCGTGGCGTTGAACGAATAGACCTTCACGTCGCTGCGGCCGTTCTGCTTCAGCGCCGCGATCGCGCCCATAGCGTTGTCGTCATAGCAGTTGAAGATGGCGAACGGCCCCTTGGCGTTGGCATTGGCTGCAAGCCAGGCGCTGGTCGCGGCCTGCGACGATTCGGCAGCACCCGGGATGCTGATCTCGTGCGAGGTCGCCTTGAGCCCCGGATTTGCCTTGACGGCCGTATCGAAGGCGTCGGCTCGTTCGCGGCACGGAATGCCGGGATGGTAGGTGAGGTCGAGTACAGTTCCGGACTTGCCGATGTCCTTCAGCATCAAGTCCATCAGCGGTTGCGCAGCACCGGTACTTGCAGATAGCGCGATCCCGTCTGCCATGCCGCCGCCGGCCGAAAGCACGGGGATCTTTGCGTCCGCCGCCGCCTGGAGCCCGGCCGCCAGGCCCGTCGAATCGAAGACCGTGACGATGATGGCGTCCACCTTCTTGGTTGCCAGCTGCTTGATGCTGGTGATCGCTTGCGAAGGATCGCCATTGGCATTGAGCGTTTCCACCGACCAGCCCTTAGACTTGGCTTCCTGGCTCATCGTGTCGACCATCTGGTTTGTGTCGACGTCGGATGTCGAGAAGGTGACGATGCCGATCGTCAGCTTGTCATTCGTGGCGAGGGCGGTCGACGTGAAGGATGCTGCGACGAGCGCTGCGGTCGAGAGTTTCTGAAAGCGGTTCACTGTGCGTATCCCCTGTTGACCGAGTGTTCCGGCTCACGTCCAGACCGCGCAGCAGCCCAGCTTGGGCGCCATCTACAGGTCGTCACAGTCA
Organism: Mesorhizobium sp. M0808; assembly: GCF_040320025.1. Taxonomy (NCBI): domain Bacteria; kingdom Pseudomonadati; phylum Pseudomonadota; class Alphaproteobacteria; order Hyphomicrobiales; family Phyllobacteriaceae; genus Mesorhizobium; species Mesorhizobium sp. M0808. The sequence continues at coordinate 149,828 of NZ_JAMYOX010000010.1, read as the reverse complement.
GTCTGTTTGTTCGTGCGAGCCACGTACTAACTATAGGCACAAGCTCTTATGCCGCGCAACGGCTAATTTCAACCGGCTTTGGTCACTCGAGGTTCAATCGCTGTGGGGCTCTTGGGGCAAGCGCGCGGCTAGGCCGCCTTCTTGATCTCCGCGACCTGAACGCCCAGTCGGAACGCCTGACCGTCTGCGAACGAACGCGCGTAGCTCTCAGATGTAAAAGGGACCGTGGTGGTGGTGCCGTTGACCGTCACGCGAACCGACCACTCTTTGTCCCTAATGATTTCAACGGCATGTTGCTCATGCGCAGCCATGCATTCCTCCCAGAATCTTCCGTTGAGGATGGGAGGATAGCGTCGTAAAACTGGTTTGCATGCAAATAATCCGACACCGCGACGTCGAAATGTCGAAACACGCACAGCTAGGCTTAAGTCGATGGCCTCGCCTTGAGCTGTTCGAGGTGTTCCTTGGCGAGGTTGAAAGTGCGGTGGCAGTCTCTTCAGCCTCCGCCCGGAAGCGGACATCGCGGGTGACAATGCTGGAGGTCATGTTGCGCGCCATTTGCTGACCTTCATGGCATCTACAAACCTGCCGTTCGCGCTATGACTTGATGCGACCTCCCATGGCCCGAAACGACCGCTGCCCAGGGTTCCGCAGTCATTCCTCCCATCGCCCCCGGCGGAACCCGTTCGATCCAGACCGGTTGCTATGCCAGCATGCAGAACCGCGGCCTGACACCATCATGTGGATATGGGATTTGGCGCAGTCCTCGCAGCCTCGACATGTCCGCGCGGTATTAGAGCTGGAACTCAGCCGAAAATTCAGCTCCATCAGGATGCAGCGTAAGCCGGGAGCTGCCCTTCAGGGTGTGGCGGAACGCTGCCTCCAGGACGCGGGAGCCGTAGCCGGTGCGGCCGGCGCTGGTTATGATCGGGCAACGTTCCCGCCAGCGAAACATTACACGCGTCGCGCCCCCTTCGCCCGCCTGCACCGTCCATTGAATGTCAACTCGCCCCTCAGGCGAAGCAAACGCGCCATGCTTGACTGCGTTGGTGGTGAGTTCGTGAACGGCCATTGCGAATGCCTGGACCGCATCTTGCGGTAGCGCGATTGCGGGGCCGTCGAGATTGAAATTCCCACCTTCCCGTCCGCCATGCGCCTGCAGCTCCAGCCGCAGAATCTCGGACATATCAACACTTCCCCTCGGCGCGCGCACCAACAGATCCTGCGTGCGTGCCATGGCACCGAGCCTGCTCTCGAAGGCTCGGCCGAATTCCTCAAGCGAACCGCTGTCGCGCAGCGTTCGTCTTACCAGCGCATCGACTGTGGTGAGGACGTTCTTTATCCGGTGATGGAGCTCGCCAACCTGCGTTTCCCGCTCCTTCTCCATGCGGCGCTGCTCGGTGACGTCGCGGATCGCCAGCAGTATGAGGTCGAGGTGGTCGAGGCGTCGCCCGTTGAGGAGCATGACGCGGCGGCCGACGTGCTCAAAATCATGCTCCACTTCCACATCATCGAAGGCGTTGTTGTTGGGCAGGACGTTCTCAAGCAGCTCTCTCAGACGCGGGATGTCCCATTGCCGATTGCCGAGCTCGTAGATCAGCCGCCCCTTAGTGTCGTCAGGAGACACCTGGAAGGCGTCATAGAAGGGCCGGTTGGCGCGAACCACCTTCAGGTCCCAATCGAGCACCAGGAGCGCCTCCCGGGTACTGTCAATCAGCTTTTCCCCGAACTCGACGTAGCCTTCGAGTTCGAACCGGGCCTGTTCGGTCTCGGTGCGATCTGAGATGACCAAAAGGATCAGTTCAGGGCGGTCGCCCTCGGGCGGCAGCCGCCTCGCGTTCAGGATCATGATCCTTTTGCCGATCTCCGGGAACTTATGCTCTAGCCGGTAGTGCTCCACTACCGACTGCTGCGGCAGGATCTCTTCCAGGAGCCGACGGAGCTCGGGGATATTCCACTGGCCATTGCCGATTTCGTAGAGCAGGCGCCCGCGGGTCTCTTCGGTGTCGACCTTGAACAGCGTATAGAACGCCGAATTGGCTTCCTCGACCGTAAGGTCGTCTCTTAGGACCAGCAGCGGCTGATCCATTGTCTGCAGGATCGCTTCGGCAAGGCCAGTTGAACCGAGATTGTACAACCGGGGTGGCCTGCTTTCCCCTGAGGATTTTTGGTTGCCCATTCGTTACAATGAACAGCAGATTGAGCTAGAGTCCAGTTGGTAGCTCCTTGTGAGCCCCACTTGATCGGAAACAGAAGGAATGGCCTCTTTCTAACGTCAACCGGTCTGCGGCGCGCGCAGCCAGAAAGTCGGCTCGCCGCCCAACCGCGACGAAGAACGCTCCGCGGCTGTACGGCAGAACGAATCCTTCGGCCGGCTCGGTCGCGCCATGCGCGGACGTCTGCAGTGGACTCACTGAAGATCGCGATCCGGCCTCTTCTCGGATGTTTGTCCAGCAAGATCAGGCGAATTGATGATCCATTTCCTGACAGCGATCCCATGAGAATGTCGTGATCAAAAGCTACCAGGAACGGGATCAACATTGGTTGGATCGGGTGGGCCGCGATGTTGGACGTGCACTGCGGATTTCGGGCGGAATACACGTTTTGCTGCGCCCAAGTGATTCCTTGATCCGTTTCCAACGAGGTTCCCCTGCCGCTGGTTTCCGACCGATCAGGCTGGCCGCGGTTTGTAAAAGCGGCACCAGCCATCAGGGCTGATTTCGCCCGCAACGATCTCGCATGCATTCGGCTCCAGGAAATGGGCCCACCCTGCGCAGCGGCGACCTTTGTCTGGAACATCCTGATAGAGTGCCAGAGGCTTTGGCGTTATTCCGGCGCCACGCGCCGCAGGCTGGCCCGTCATGCAGGAAGCAAGCCCGCCTCCACCGGCATGGCGACGCCGGTCATCGATACCTTCAGAAACTTCCGACGAGACAGCGTCTGGCTTGGCACGCTGTGTGCCGACCAGCGATTTGCCTCACTACGATCACCGTTCATAACCTTTCCTCCCAATCGACATCCGAGGAACGCCGACGCCGTCAAGTGCTGGGTCAAATCGACTTGAGGTACTCGATCAGGTCACTCTTTTCCTGATCGGTCAGATCAAGGCCCAGATGGTCGTCATAATGCTTGATGACGTCATTGAGGGTGGCGAACCGCCCGTCGTGGTAGAAACCGCCCTTGTGGATTTTTTCCGTGTTCCAAAGTGCACGCAACGATGCCGTCCTGTAACGCTCGTCCGGGGATCGCATCGCCTGGAAATCGTCGATCCCGATCTCATCGGCCGTATGCAGGTTCCATCCCGGCTCGGTGAATAGTGGCGGCACGTGGCAAGTGCCGCATTTGGCCTTGTCGTTGAAAAGTGCCTCGCCTTTCTCCGCCGCCGCACTGTCGAAGGCGCCCTCGGGCGGCTTCGGGGTCGGCAGCGAAAGCTGATAGAAGTGAAGCGCCGGCAGCTTCGCCGTGATCCGGTCTTCCTCGTCCTGCTTGTGGCCCTGTTTCGTTCTCGCTGCGACCGGATACTTCTCTGTATCGTCCAGGCGCGGATCGTAGAAAACGCCTTTGCCGTGCATTTCGAGATTGCCGACATAGGCGTTCCAGTAGCTCACCGTGCCCCAGGCTCCGGTCCATGTATGGTTGTTCACGCCGGCCAATCCGAAGGCGGGTGGATTGAGCGTGGCGGCCGTCTTGCCGTCCGGCCGGAATGCCTTGCCGTCGAGGTTCAGTTCAGCATCGAATTTGCCAGGGCCCCATGCTTCCACCGCCTTCTTCACCTCCGCTTCGGATATCTGCAGCATTTCGGTGAACGCCGTGAGGTCAGGCGCCAATGCAACGACAGCGCCTATATTGAGGTCGCGGTTCGGCCAGCCGTCCAGCCTATGCCCGATGCCTGGCGCATATGCGTCGTCAACGGTCGAATGGCACACGGCACATTGTATGCCGACCGAAGTCAGCGTCTTTCCGTCCTCGGCGAAGAACCCGGTGACCCCGACAACGGCATTGGCTTTGAGCAGGAGAAGCGTGCTTGCAGGATCGGTAAGGTCGACCTCACCTTTGTCGAGAGCTGCAGCCACATCCTTCGGAATTGCATTGACATCGACCTTGAGGCCAAGTTCGAGAGCCATTTCCGGACTGAGGCCAGGTCCGACCCCGCCCAGTTTCTCCCCGGCGATCGCCTCATGGAGCTTGAGCTTGCCGCCCCAAAACTCCTCGCTACCAAAGGTATCGAAACGGAAAGTCTCGCGACCTTCCTTGAGATATCGCTTGGCCTGCTCGGCCGTGGCGGCGTCAAAATCCTTTCCACTGACCGATCCTTTTGCGCCCGTCTGGGCAGCGGCCGGAATCAAAGCCGCGGAGACCAGAATGACCAAGGAGACACCAATACGATTGAACCGTGCTGACACTGCCTTGTCCTCCCGAACATTGTTTTCCAGTTGGTCTACCCGTTCGGCGACGTCCCGATTGCGTGGCTACCGAATCTGGCTGACAATATTGGATGACCGAACCGTCAAAACGTTCCCGCGTCCGGCGCGAAGACCGATCGATCGATAGAGCATGGACCTTCTGCCGGCATGGGAGAGAGAGGCGCAGAAAGACCTTCCGTCACGCAGTCAGGCTGGAAAACGAAGGCGATCTATAACGGTGTCGATTAGTCGCTCGCAGCGTCGGCCCTTGAAGGGGAAGGCATTGAGCAGCACGGGGCCAATCTGCTCGTCTAGCTCTTGGCGAAGGAGACGGCGAGCGCGATGGAGCCGCGTCCGCACTGTCTCGGGACGCACGCCGAGCAGTTCCGCTGTCTCGTCATTAGAGAGTCCTTCGATTGCTCGGGCAATAAGAACAACGCGGTAGGCGGGGGGCAGCCTATCGGTTGCCTGTTCGACCAAGCTCAGGATTTGTCGTTGCGCCACCGTTCGCTCTGCGTCCCCGGAATGCTTGTCGAGAGCAAACTGTATGACTTCGGCATTGGCCCGTGCCGCGGATTTTGCAAAAGCTGCCGCGCGCCGACTCCTTCGCAAGCGTCCTAGTGCCTCGTTGACGACGATCCTGCAGAGCCATGTCGACAATGCCGATTCTCCTCGAAACTCGGCAAAGTGGGCGAAGGCGTTGACATAGGCTTCCTGAACGATGTCCTCGGCTTCGCTGTCGTCGTCGGCCAATCCACGCGCGATACGGTAGAGGCGCTGGTTGTGCATCTGCATGATGGTTCGTAATGCGTCCGCGTCGCGCGCCAACGCGCGGCGGACCAGTTCCACATCCTTGGAATTGCGCCCGTCATCGCCCCTGTCGATGCGTGGGTCGGACATGACAACTTATCTAATCACCAATTCGGTGCGGTCACAGCAAAAAAGGTCCTAGTCGACTCTTTCATCAGTGGAAGGCAACAGGCAATCAAACACAGCGGCGAGAAGCAAGCCGACGGCGCCTATCATGCCGACGATGCTATGACGCTTCATTACCCGCCCTCCAAGCACAGCGTCCATCAAATGCCGGGTTTCCGGCTAAGAGCAGTCATACGCGCTTCTAGGAAATGAAGGTCGCCTTCGGGTCACGAGCGCTGGTTGGGCCCAATGTCCGGTTTCTGGAAGGAAAATGGGTCCCGGAAGGTCAGGATTGGGTCCATGAGTGTGAGTTCAACCGAGGGCGAGCGAACTTCCGCTTAGGGTAAAGCCACCAGGACAGCTTCAGGCGGAGCCATCACCTTCAGCACCGCTTCGTGTCGTACTGCTGGCTGGAGACGCCCCTCGTTGACGGGCACGGCCGGCCTTCGCCTTACGGCCGCGCCAGCCGCGATCCGAACGGACGAAGGCTTCCAGCATGTGCGGAATCAGGGCTGCGGCGTCCACGGGTTCGTAGAGCCGGCTGTGTTCGGCTGCATACTGGTCGAGTTCCTCCTTGAGCGGTTCCGACAGGGAGATGGTCATGCGGACGACGCCAACCTTCGGCAGCCGACCGAGCCTCAGATCCGGCATGGTTCACCTCCTGCTTGTGAGACAAAGACATGTTGACTGTTCAGATAATCGACATAGGCAACGAGGTCGCGATGAACGGCGGCAGGCAGTTCGACGGTGATCTTGACCGGACGGTCATCGGGAATGGCAGAAAGTTTCAGCTTGGTCATGATGGATCCTTTGGCGTGCCGTAAGGCACAAGAAGAAGGTCGCGATTGACAATCACGCGAACCGGGAAACCGGGCCGCACGGTGAGCGTCGGCTGGACATTGAGCTGATTGCGCACGAGCTGCTGGCCAATATCGGAGGCCGAATCCTGCGCGCTTTCGCGGATGGCCTTGGCGATTTCCCTTTCGTCGTCGCTGGACCCAAGCGATGTCCCAATGCCCAGCAATGTCGAGAGTGCTGCGGCCCGGAACATCTGGCCCCAATGACGGTCGACCTCGTCCTCCAGCCCGGAAAATCCTTCAGCGTCTGCGCCCTGCTGGCGCTCCAGCACGATCGAGGTGCCGTCAGGCATGATCAGCCGGTTCCAGACCAGCAGCACGCGCGACTGGCCGAAGGCGACGTGGCTGTCGTACTGGCCGATCAGCCTCGCACCCTGCGGGATCAGGAGATGGGATCCTGTCGGGCTGTCGTAGACATTTTCCGTGACCTGAGCGGTGATCTCGCCGGGCAGATCGGAGCGGATGCCGGTGATAAGGGCAGCTGGAATGACGCTGCCGGCTTGCACCACATGGGGCGAGGCCTTCTCGGCGAGCCGATTGGGGCTGACTGTACGACGGTCTGGCTCGGCATTGACGAAGGCCAGCTTGCGATCCTGCACGTTTTGCGCGGCGCCAGGATCGATTGGTGGCGGCCCCGGCGGCGGAGTCAGACCAGATTGGGTGTCCGGTTCTATGACTCTGGTGCCAGCATTCTGTCGTGCGGGACCAGGTCTCGTATTCGTATCGGTGAAGAGCTTCGCCACGCGTGCGGCCTCGATCTCGGCCAGTCGGCGCTGCTCCTCCGGATCTGCGCGCGGTCCACTGACGTTGGACGCCCCAATCGGTTGGCGGCGCTCCTTCGCGCGCAAGATCGGCCGGCCCAAATCGCCAGGCAGCGCGGGGCCGAGTTGCGGAACACCGGCATAGTCCTTCGGCAGCTTCTGTAGCCCGTCGGCCGTTGAGCGGTTTTCGGTGGTGAAGAGCTCGGGCGGCTGTTCGGTTCCGCGCTGTCTGGTGTCGAGCGCCCAAATCAACGTGCCGAGGATCACAGCGCTGGCAACTCCACCAACGCCTATCAGCACCTTGCGCGACAGTCGCGTGACCCTGGCCGGTTCGGGCCGAAGGCGCAGTTCCGCTCGAATGTCCTGGTTGGGTGCATTTGCAGGGTCGCTCATCGGAACAGCCTCGTGCTAGGCGAGGTTCGTTTGCCGTCCGTGCGCACGATGCGGACGCGCTTTTCGCTTGTTTTGTCGCCGAGCCTCAATTCAGCGGCGGCAAACAGCCGATCAACGACGTAGTAGTTCTGGCGAGCACGGTAGTTGACCAGCTCCGAGCCGCCCGATGGGCCGATGACGAAGAGCGGCGGCATTTCACCTTGCGCTATGCCCGACGGGAACTCGATATAGACCTTTGCACCGTCATCGAAGGCGCGAAGCGGCCGCCAGGGTGCGGCATCGCCCTCGATGCGGTAGCGGAAATTCAGTTTCTGGAGGTCGACGCCGGTCGCGACCGGCTTTGCGGCGGAAGCCTGCGCATTCTGGCGCCGCAGCGCAATCAGTTGGTCCTGCGGATACTGCCAGGAGACGGAGGCCATGTAGGTCTTTTCGGTCGAGCGGAGCTCGAGATGATAGGTGCGGCGGTCGCTATTTATGACCAGGTTGGTCTGGAGGTCTGGCCGTGTCGGCTTCACAAGAATATGGACCTGCTGGCGCTCCCCTGCCCCACTTTGCGTATCGCCGATGATCCAGCGCACTGTGTCACCGGCGGCGACTGGCCCGGAGCCGACAAGCTGCTCGCCGGGCTGCAAGGCGATGTCGGTGACCTGGCCGGGTGCGGCGTAGACCTGGTAGAGCGCGCCCTCACTCCAGGGATAGAGCTGGATGGCATTGACGAAACCGTCGCGAACCGGCTGCATGCGCGCGGCCTCATTGGCCTGGCTGATCCGCTGCTTCGGATCGGCTGGCTCCGGCTTCACCTTCGGGTTCGTGGCCTCGACCGGTTTCAACTGACCAGGCAGCGGAAGCAGTTTCGGCACTTCCACCACCTTGACCGGACCAGGCGGGTCGACCCTGCGCACGGCAGGCACCGCATCGTCGTAGGCGATTTCCGGCGGAATGTATTTCTTCGATGCACAGCCGGCGAGCGCCGTTGCCGACAGCAATGCCAGGGCAAGCCTACGTGCCTTGGGCGCATTGCGCGTGGCCGGTCTCGCCGATGTTCTTGTTGGTGCTGCACGCATCATGAAAACTCCTTCGACCAGCTGATGGCGTTGACATAGACGCCAAGCGGATTGACTTTGAGCCGGTCAGCGTCGCGGGGTTGCTGAATCACGATTGTGAGGATTGCGGTCCAGCGCTCGGTGCCGGCCAGGTTGCCGTTCTCGTAGCGGCGCTCGATCCAGGCGACGCGGAAAGAATCCGGCGAAGCACGGATGACGCTGGAAACCTCGATGGCGATCTGGAGTTTGCCCAATTTGGCAAACGGGTCGTTCAAGCGAGCGTAATCATTGAGGGAAATGGCGCCGCGGTCTGTGGTGTAATCGTAGGCGCGCAGCCAGTTTTGGCGGACGATGACCGGGTCGGCCGGAATGCTTCTGACCTCTTCGATGAAGCGGGCCAGATGCCAGGCGATCTGCGGATCGGTCGGCCGATAGTCGGCAATGGCCGGGGCGACAAGCTGCGCCTCGCCAAACTTGTCGACCTGAACCACCCAAGGAATCACCGAACCGCGCGTCGATTGCCAGACCAATGCGGATGCAAAACCGCCGGCCAGGACGAGCGAGCCGAAGGCCATCAGCCGCCAGTTTTTCGCCTGGACGCGAGCCGAGCCGATGCGCTCGTCCCAAATCTGGGCTGCACGCTGATATGGCGTCTCAGGGTGAGGCGTTTTTCCGTAACGAACAAAAGGGCGTCTAAAGGGGGTCATCGGCGGTCGTCCTGATCGAGGGAAACATTCATTGAGCCGCCGCCATCATCGCTCGAATGAACTGAATGCGCGGCGATGCTGGCGCCATGGCTCATGGCCTGGCCGCGCTTCATGCGTTTTGCCCATGCGGGCGGGGCGTCGGCACTGGTTTGGGTGGTCGACCAGTCACCGGAGGAAGCCGTTCGCGACGATCGCTCTCCACTCGTCGTAGCCCAAGCTGCCAAGCGGGCGGCCTCGTAGCTATCGGACAGGGCTGACGCGGCGCGCGACATTGCCTGCTTGACGGGTTGAACGGCAGCGCTGGCACCAGCCTTTGCGACACCCGCCATGCCGGCGGCGATTGAGCCTGCACCACCTCTTCCAGACGTGGCTGCGGCGAGTTCCCAGGCGGCCGAAGTGCTGCCGGCCAGATGCGCGCCACTACGTGCGGCGGCTGCCGACATGCGCCCGCCTGCACTGAGCCCGCCTGCTGCGCCGCCTATTGCGGCGCGGGCGCCCATAGCGCCGGCTACGCCAAGGCCACCAACGGCGAGGCTCGTGCCAACAGCGGCACCTGCGCCCAGTTGCGGAGCACCCGAAACCAGCCCCGTCGCGATGCCTGGACCGAAGATCGACAGGCCCATCAGCGACAATGCGCCGAGAACAAGCGACAGCGCATCGGTGATCGTCGGTTGTTCGGCACCAAAGCCTTGAGTGAACTCGCCGAACAGGCCCGAGCCGATGCCGACGATGACGGCGAGCACCAGGATTTTCACGCCGGAGGCAACGATGTTGCCGAGCACTTTTTCAGCGAGGAAGGCGGTCCGGTTGAACAGCGCAAAAGGGATCAGCACGAAGCCGGCAAGCGTCGTCAGCTTGAATTCGACCAGCGTGACGAAGATCTGTACGGCGAGAACAAAGAACGCAATCAGCACGATCGCCCAAGCAATCATCAGGACCACGATCTGAACAAAATTCTCGAAGAACGAGACGTAGCCCATCAACTGGCTGGCGGCTTCGAGGATTGGATTGCCGGCATCGACGCCGACCTGCGCGACGCGGCCCGGCTGCAGCAGTGCGGCGCCCGATAGTGCCGAACCTCCCGCCTTCAGACCGAGCCCGGAAAAGCTCTCGAAGACGATCCCGGCCAGACGATTGAAGTTGCCGATGATGAAGGCAAAGAAGCCGATATAGAGCGTCTTTTTCATCAGTCGGTGCAGGACGTCCTCATCCGCACCCCAAGCCCAGAACAGGCCGGCAATCGTGATGTCGATGACGATCAAAGTGGAGGTGAGGAATGCGACCTCGCCGCTGAGCAGCCCGAAGCCAGAATCGATATAGCGGGTAAAGGTCTCCAGGAAGCGATCGATCACGCCGGTGTCGTTCATGGCGCCACCGTTTCCGGATGCAGCCGGTCTTCCGCGCGAGGCGGAGTTGGCGGTTGGAGCGGCAGCATTCGGCTCTGGTCCTTTTCGATCCACGGAGCCGCGTTTGGCGCGATGGGGCGGAGGGATGGTTGCAGGAAGCGTCGGCGGCTTTCCGCCCAGGCTCTCCTGCAGGCTTCGTCGTCAACGGCCGCCATGCCGATGGCCCGGCATCGGGCAAGCTCGACCTTAGCCGGCTCGCCGCCCGGATATGCGGAGCGCGGGGAGGACGCGTCGTGCGAGCCGTCGCCGCGCAGCGCCATGGAGGCGGCGGTCATGGCGGTGCCAAGGGCAAGAACGGCTGCTATCCGGGCGGCGATCTTGAGATCCATGCGATTCTCGCCTCAGTCGTGGAACATTTTTACCGATGACGGGCTGTAACTGCTGCCCGTCATGAAACGGCTGAACTGTTCGCGTGCCTGCTCCTGCGCGGCCGCCCGCCTCGCCTGCTCAAGGGCTTCGGCTCGCCCTTGTGCGGCCAGCATCGCAGTGAGATCGGCAACTTGCTTGGCTTGCACGGCGAGGAGCTGGTTGCCGGCCTGCGTTGCCTGAAGCACGCCGACGGCCGACTGGCTGGCACCGACCAGCGCACTCGTCTGCTCTTGTGTCCCGGCGATGTTGTCGACCGCGACGGCGCCGGTTTTCAGCGAATGCTCAAAGGCAGACACCGAGGTCTGCCATCGTTGACGCGCGCCGTTGACAAGCTGCTGGCTGGAGAGATCCGAACCGAAATTCTTGTAAGCGGAGGTAAACTGGCTCTCGATGTCCTGGACGCTGTAGGCCAGCTTCTCGGCCTCGCCGAGCAGGCTCTTCATCTCGGAAAAATTGCCCTCGATCTGGCCAAGCAGCGAGGTCGGCAGCGACGTGAGATTCTTCGCCTGGTTGATCAGCATCTGCGCTTCGTTTTGCAGCGAGGTGATCTGGTTGTGGATCTGCTCCAGCGCACGCGATGCCGAAAGCAGGTTTTCGGCATAGTTCCTCGGATCGAACACGATCAGCGCCGATGCTGGTGCCGATGACAGCGCCATGGCGACGGCGATGGCGCCGGCTGCCGCCTTGCGACGGATTCGGCTGCCTGCAAGATTGGAATTCATGACGAAATCTCCTCTGTGGACTGGTCGATCACGTTGGTGAGACCTGGGATGAGGTCGGCCGCCCAGGAGAGACCGCGCTCCGCTAGCCAGGCCTCGAGGAAATGCTCTCGGCCGGCCTCGGCGATTGTCCGGTCGATCGCGGCCTGGTCTGATTTGGACGATGTGGCGCAGAGCGCCAGCGCGATCGGACCGAGTCCCAGTTCGAACAGACGGTTGCCGCGGCGGCTTTGACAGTAATAGTCGCGCTTCGGTATCGCCCGGGCGATGATCTCGATCTGACGATCGTTGAGACCAAAGCGTCGATAGATCTCGGCGATCTGCGGCTCGATAGCGCGCTCGTTCGGCAAGAACAGCCGCGTCTGGCAGCTTTCGACGATTGCCGGCGCGATTGGCGATCCGGCGATGTCGGAAAGCGACTGCGTGGCGAAGACCACGCTGGCGTTCTTCTTTCTCAGCGTCTTCAGCCATTCGCGCAGCTGGTCGGCGAAACCGCCATCGTCGAGCGCCAGCCAGCCCTCGTCGATGAGCAGCAGTGTCGGCCGGCCGTCCATCCTCTGCTCGATGCGGTGGAAAAGATAGGCAAGCACCGCGGGAGCAGCACCCGTGCCGATCAGGCCCTCGGTTTCGAACGCCTGGACGGAGGCTTCGCCGAGACGCTCATACTCGGCATCAAGCAGCCGGCCAAAAGCGCCGCCGATGCAGTAGGGACCAAGCGCCTGTTTCAGCGGCGAGGACTGCAGCAGCACGGACAGGCCAGTCAGTGTCCTCTCCTGGACTGGCGCAGACGCCAGCGACGTCAGCGCCGACCACAGATGTTCCTTGACCTGCGGCGTGATGGGCACGCCTTCGCGCAGTAGAATGTCGAAAAGCCAGTCGGCCGCCCAGGCCCGCTCCGGCGTATGATGGATGCGGGCAAGCGGCTGCAGCGACACGGTGTCAACGTCGTCCGACAGATCGGTCAAAGTCAGCAAGGGCAACGGATCGTCAGACCCCTGCCCGCTTGCGGTATCGCTTCCGAGATTGTGCCAGTCACCATTCATGGCGAGTATGGCCGCGCGGATTGAGCCGCCGAAATCAAAGGCAAAGACCCGGCTGTTTTCGTAGCGCCGGAACTGAAGCGCGATCATCGCCAACAGGACCGACTTGCCGGCGCCCGTCGGGCCGATGACGAGGGTGTGGCCGACGTCTCCAACATGCAGGCTGAACCGGAACGGTGTGGCGCCCTCCGTTCTGGCGAAGAACAGCGGCGGCGCTCCAAGATGCTCGTTCTCGATCGGACCTGCCCAGACCGCGGAGAGTGGAATCGTGTGCGCGAGGTTGAGCGTGGAAAGCGGCGGCTGGCGAATATTGGCATAGACATGGCCAGGAATACCGCCCAGCCAAGCTTCGACAGCGTTGACGCCTTCGGCGATACAGGTGAAGTCCCTGCCCTGAATGATCTTTTCGACCAGACGCAGCTTTTCGCCGGCGATCGACGGATCGGCATCCCAGACCGAAACGGTGGCGGTGACATAAGCTTCGCCGATCTGGTCAGAGCCCAGGTCCTGGAGCGCCGCGTCCGCATCGGCCGCCTTGTTGGCGGCGTCCGTGTCGACGAGAACGGATGCCTCGTTGGTCATCACCTCTTTGAGGATCGCGGCGACGGATTTCCGCTTCGCGAACCACTGACGGCGTATCTTCGTCACCAACTTGGTCGCGTCGGTCTTGTCCAGCATGATCGCCCGCGTCGACCAGCGGTAGGAGAAGGCAAGGCGATTAAGATCGTCGAGAATCCCCGGGAAGGTCATCGTCGGAAACCCGGTGATGGTGAGTGTGCGCAGACGCGCATCGCCAAGCCTCGGCTCTAACCCGCCGGCCAACGGCTGATCGACAAGCAGAGCATCGAGATGCATCGGCGTTTCTGGCACGCGAACGCGATGCCGCTTGGTCGAAATGGTTGAGTGTAAGTAACTCAGCGTCTCTCCGTCATCGAGCCAGTCAGCTTCGGGAACGAAGCCCTCGATGAGGTTGAGCACGCGGTCGGTGCGGTCGACAAAAATCTTCAGGAGCTCCCAAGGATCGACGCCGGTCTTTTCCCGGCCTTCGTAGAGCCAACTCTCCATGCGCGACGCTTCCTCGGCCGGAGGCAGCCACACGACGGTGAGGAAGTAGCTGCTTTCAAACAGCACACCGGAGTCTTCGAACTGTTCGCGACGCTCGATGTCGAGAAGTGCGGATGCGCAATCCGGGAACCGGCTGTCTGGGTAGCCGCTGGCAGGATTGCGCTGGGCTTCGACAAAAAGTGCCCAGCCGGAGCCGAGCCGGCGCAGCGCGCCGTTGAGCCGCGCGGTCGTGCCGACGAGCTCCGCCCGCGTCGCGGAGTCCAGATCCGGCCCGCGAAAACGCGCCGTCCGTTGAAAACTGCCGTCCTTGTTGAGCACCACGCCCGGCGCTACCAGGGCAGCCCACGGCAGATAATCGACGAGGCTGGCACTCTTCTTTCGATATTCCGCGAGGTTCATCATGGCGAAACCTCAACATCCGAAATGCACGGGATAGCGCAGGTGGCGGCGAACCACATCGACGAATTGCGCATCGCGCTTTGCCGCCCAGACGGCCACGAGATGTCCGACCGCCCAGATGATGAGCCCCGCGATCCACAAGCGAAGCCCCAATCCAATCGCGCCGGCCAGCGTGCCGTTGGCGATGGCGACCGCACGCGGCGCGCCGCCGAGCAGGATCGGTTCGGTGAGCGCGCGATGCACCGGCGCGAAAAAGCCACGGATCTCCTCATCCATCAGATCAGAGCTCCGCCACCGAAGGAGAAAAAGGACAGAAAGAACGAACTTGCCGCGAAAGCGATCGACAGCCCGAAGACGATCTGGATCAGCCGGCGAAATCCGCCTGACGTGTCGCCGAAGGCGAGCGACAAACCGGTGATGATGATGATGATCACCGCCACGATCTTGGCGACAGGCCCCTCGATTGACTCAAGGATTTGCTGAAGCGGCTCCTCCCAGGGCATGGAGGAACCGGCAGCATGGGCGGGCGCAATCGTCATGATCGCGGCGGTCGCCGCATACGACAGCTCCACGGCAAGTTTGCGGATAGCCGATGAATTGAAGCGGATCTGGGTCATTCTGAAGCTCCATAGGGAGAGTGGCGATTCACGGTCGTTGTGGTCTCGAAATTTGCTTCCAGGGTGCGGTAGTCGCCGGTGGCCGGATCGAGCCCGTCGACCAGGGCGATCTCGACGAGCCGGCGCGCTGAGCCGCGGCCAGCGAGAACTGCGATGAGATCTATGGTTTCGCCAATCAGTGCGCGCGGAACCGTAATGACCACCTCCTGCACGAGCTGCTCCAGTCGCCGCAGTGCGCCAATGGCAGAATTGGCGTGGATGGTGCCGATGCCGCCGGGATGGCCAGTGCCCCAGGCCTTCAACAGATCGAGCGCTTCCGCACCGCGTACCTCGCCGATCGGAATGCGATCGGGCCGAAGGCGTAACGACGACTTCACCAGATCGGAAAGCGAGGCGACACCGTCCTTGGTGCGCAGCGCCACAAGATTGGGCGCAGCACACTGCAGCTCTCGCGTATCCTCGATCAGCACGACGCGGTCGGCGGTTTTAGCGACCTCCGCCAGCAACGCGTTCACGAGCGTGGTCTTGCCCGTCGACGTGCCGCCGGCCACCAGCACGTTCTTCCGTGTCTTCACGGCAAGCTGCAGGACGCCAGCCTGGGCTTCGGTCATGATGCCGGCGGCGACATAGTCTTGAAGCGTGAACACCGCGACTGCCGGCTTGCGGATGGCGAAGGTTGGCGCCGTGACAACAGGCGGCAACAGACCCTCGAACCGTTCGCCGGTCCCGGGCAGTTCAGCCGAAACGCGCGGCGAGCCCGAATGCACCTCCGCACCGACATGGTGCGCGACCAGCCTGACGATCCGTTCGCCGTCTGCCGCGATCAGTATTTCATTGCTTGCAGCGAGTCCTTCGCTGAGATGGTCAACCCACAGGCGACCGTCGGGATTGAGCATCACCTCGACAATGGCTGGATCGTCAAGGAAGCCGGCGATCGCCGGGCCGAGGGCGGTGCGCAGCATGCGCGCGCCGCGCGATACCGCTCCCTTGCTGGCACGATAGTTGGTCGCCATGCGGGTCCCCGTTTCTCGCCACGAACTGGTTCTTGCCGCGGTCGGGGATCATTAGAAAAGGCAGGAGCGCCGGCCTTGCAACAAGCAAAGCCGGCGATCGTGGAATGACGTGCAGAGACTTGCGAAATGCGGCCGCGACCGCGATAGCTCAGCAACCCGGTGCCCGACTGGCCATCTCCGCTCCAGCAGAACATCCGGCTATATCTAGGGCCGCAAGCGAAGCCCGATTGGGAAGTCATTCTTGGCATCGACGTTCCAAGGATCGGCTCGACGTGCATGTTTTGCCGTCCGGCGAGGCGTTCTCGGTGGGTATGACCATGCCGGGGTGGAGGATCTGGTTCGGCGATTGGCAGCCCTTTCGCCGGCCGTTGTCGGATTGGAGTCGACAGGCAGCTTCGAGAGACTGGCGGTCGCCGCCTTGGCAGGCAACGGCCTGGCGATTGTCATGATCAATCCGGCGCGGGTGTAGGCGAGGCTAGCAGGTATGTTGAGGAGCCTAGAGAACTATGGTGGAAATTGCCAGAAAGGTAGATTTTTGGAGTTTCTCGTGTCCCTGAATATCAAAAATCCGGCCACCGTTGCTCTCGCCGATGAACTCGCACGCCGCCAGGGTATCAGTAAGACAGCAGCCATCCATCAAGCCCTTAGCGAGCGCTTGCATCGCTTGGGCTTTGGAGAGACCGCTCAGGAGCGTCTGCTGGCAGAATTGCGCGCCATCCGAGAAAGAGTGGCACGATTGCCTGAACTGGATACTCGCAGCGACGAGGAGATCATCGGGTATGACGAGCATGGAATCCCTAACTGATGGTGATCGATACCTCAGCTGTTGTAGCGATCCTTCGGAGCGAGCCTGAGGCAGCAAGGCTGGAACGAGCGCTGGTCTCCGACCCAATCCGACTGGTCCCGGCAACCGGGGTGCCCGAGGCACGCATGGTGCTGGTCAGCAGGCGCGGGCGAACACGCATTGGCCGAGATCGATCTTTGGCTGCGCAATATCGAGGCCGACATCATTCCTGTCGACTCCGAATTGGTTGATCTGGCGACCCAGGGTTGGCTGACCTACGGCAAAGGCCACCACCCGGCGGCGCTGAATTTTGCCGATTTCCTGTCCTATGCTTTGGCAAAGCGTGCAGACGAACCGCTGCTTTTCATCGGCAAAGACTTCTCCCAAACGAATATCGAACCGGCATGAGCACGAGACTCTAGGATCATCGGCTGTCTCCAGCTTGAACCCTGTAATAGCGCCAATTAGTTTCGATCCTGTCGGCTGGGCCTGCATCAAGGGGGGTCGTGCCAATTGGTCCCAAAGCAGAGCAAGCTGGCGTCTTTCGTCCCTCCGATCTGGCGCTGCTGGGCCGCGTCTTCGATCGGTTGGAAGTTGAGGGCCAATCCAGCCGGCCAACATGTCGCTCAGACATTCACGGCCGCGGCGCTGCTTGTGCGAACAAATGATGGGCCTCGTCGAAAACGGCCCTTGGGAGGACCCGAAGCTCGCTTGCTTCGTAGGGGAGATGCTCGAGATACTGCGTCGTCAGCCGGGCAACCACTTGCGCTTGGGCCAGGTCGCGACGGCGCTTGATTGGCTCGCGATCAGCTCGTTTTGAGACCCAGAATTTGTGGGCGGCAAAAATACGCGGATCGGGTGCCACGAGCCGTAACGGTCCGCCTTTTTCATCGATGGCGATTGCTTCGAAAGCAGGGGCATTTTCCAACCATGCCAGGCCGGCGATCTCGGCGGCCACCAATTCGTCGTCAGCCTTCCCGATAGTTTCCCGGCTCGGCTTCCACGCCGGGTTTGCGAGCGGTTTGATCAGATCGACGAGATATCCGTCGCGGTTCACCGCGCGGAATGTGGCGGATGAACGCTCGAAAGACCGATCGACCTTGCGCAAAAGGTTGATGAGCGCTCCATCTTCGACGTTGGCGCCAGACATGATCCTGAGGGACTGGCGCGAGTCCATGAGAAGATCGATATCTTGCGTCGATGTGATTCCGGGATCCACGAACACTCCGGCCGCCGCCTCATAGGCGTAGATCGCATTCGTGCCTGCAATACGAATGCCTTCCCCGAGAAGACCGGCGTTATCGATTGCTCTGATAATTCTTGCGGCGATCAGGGGAACACGCCCAAGCCGGAGCGCGCGATTGACAGCAGATTGGCGCTCCATCTGCTCCTGTCGCGCAGAGAGCGTTTCTTGGGCGGACGCGCGAGCTGCTTCCCAATCCGCCTTGACAGCTTCGCTCGCCGGCGAGCGCCGACCCTCTGCCTTTTGGTGTCGTACGCCAGCGGCGTCGTAGTAGCTTCGCATCAAATGGTCGATGCCGTTCACGGTGTGCCAGACGAGGGATCCCCGAAAGCTCTTCGCCTTCCTTTGGGCCTCTTTGAGCGCAATGAAACGTTGGTCGGAATTGACTTTTTCCCGACGCTGATCGTTATTTAATTCAACAAAATCAATCAATTCAACAGTTACCATACGTTTAGCTCAGAGCTGTTGCAAGACACAATAGGCGGCGGAGCGCCCGATTGCAACAGCTCTCACGTGATTCCACTTCGACTGTTGAAGTAACTGTATTAATTAAAAAATATGACAACGGAGCGGCTTTTCTACGGCAGCGCAGTCGAAGCAAAAGCGCCGCTCGAACGCGGCCTTCGCTGGTTTTATTCGATCCTAGACCGGGCCGGTGCAAACGGTCTGAGAAAGCTACCAAGATGGCGATGGTGGTCATTCGTCACCTCAAGCAGATCCGCTCGATTTGCAACTCCGCGGATGGCGTGACAAAGCTCCCTTTCCCCCGGCTTGGAAGTGCTTAGCTGTCGTCCCTATAAGACTTGGCGGCATTATCGATCTTACGCCAGTCGTTTCCGTGCCGCCGCACAAGCTCCCGCGCCTGGGCTGGCGATACACTTTGCGTTTCGACGAAGTGGTTCACTTCCGTCTCCTCGCTTTCAGGGGACGCGAACGAGGGCTCGTTGGCCGTCTGGCAATTGGGTTTTTGCATCTAGTCTGGGCATGAATGGACCTCTCCTGGAGCAAAATAAACGGTCCGGCGCGGCGAAGCTTTCCCACGCTAGCATTCAGCAGTTTCACCGATCGCCTCATTGGCTGCCCCTAGCGGCTCTGACCATACGTTCTGGTGCTCTTAGACCCAAATGAACTGCACCGCGTTGTTTGCGAGCAGTGCTGTGCTTCGCAATCTGATGGAAAAATCCGACGCCCCTGCTGCACCGCAGACAGTTCCTGGTGCCGAAGCGCGCTTTCCGTACGATCGAGCGGCGGTTGAGCGGTTTCGACAGGCATTCCCGCGCGCCAGGTGGAGTGACGAGCGCACAAGCTGGTTCGTGCCGGGAAAGACTGCCGCGCGGCGCATCCAGCGCTGGCTTGCGCAAGAGGCGGATCTACGAGTAGCACATGATGACAGCAAGGGACGAGACGCCTTCGCCTTCGATCCCCTGTCGAGCCGGTATCTGGAAGTCGCGGACGACCTGCGCATCCGCACGCCATATTCGCGGACGGTTCTCGAAGAACTGCGAGCCGTTCCATGGGCGAGCTGGGACGACGAACTGCGGGCCTGGAGGGTGCCTTTCCGCTCCTACGAGGAGTTGAGGCGCCATTGGCCAAGCATCGAAAGGGCCGCACGCCGCGCAGAACCGGAGGAGAGGAAACGGCGACGGGAAGCGTCCAAAGACTCCGAGGAATATAAAGCCGCCAGATTACGGTATGCCGAACGCAGGCGACGTCGCTATTCACTGCCCCCTGACGATTTACCCCAGCTTGGCCCTGCCGTGGCAACGGAGCAATACGGCGTCGTGGTCTTCACCGAGATTTCGGGCGAACTCGTCGCCTCGGAGCTAGCAGCGTTCTATCCGCATTTGATCGAGGCGAACGTCGACTATATCTGGGGCAGATGGCGTCCGGCGACCTTGACTGAATTGATTAGAACATGGCCCGCTCGGCGTGCTGCCGAGTTAACGGAACGGCAGCGAGGCTGGTGGCAACCAACGCTGCCCGAGCTCAGGATAGCTCGCCAAAAAGCCCGAAGCATGGCCCGAAGAAGGGCAAGGCTTGGGCCGCTTCCAGCGTCTGTCCGGTTGCTCTAGTGTTGAAATGTCAACCGATCGGAACCTTCCATGTGCAGCGATTGCGAACAACATATGAGCTGGCTGAACATTGCCCGATGATGGCGTCGCTGGCGTTGAAGATCGGGGCGCATGAAACCGAACTTGACCTGCCGTAGGCGCGCGACACCCGCATCAATGATCTGGCTCCAATAACCCGCGTGGCAGCTGAAGCCAGCGTCGGCGTTCTTCGAATTTACCGGACGAAGTACCCGAAGGCCAAGGATTCATTTTCGCTCTACGCTCCGCGTTTATGACCATCGCCGACCGAGAGGAAGTTCGCCGCTCCGCTGACACGGGGCTGGGCGGGGCGCGCCAAGGTCATCGCTGACTGTCAAACCATTTCTGCAGAATTTGACGCACACAAGGCCGATCCGAGGCCAACTGGGAGTGCATACCAGCTTGGAATTGTGCGGAACCGTACGAAGTCGATTGCAAGCAACCAACCTGGTTGGCCGGGCATTAAATTTAGCAAAGCGTCAATGGGGGAAAGCATCGGGAGGAAGACCATGCTGCACGTTAACATGCCTCGCGAATTTGAGGTCGGCGATGAGGTTGCGCTGGCAGGTACCGTCGTCACGATTCTCCCCAGCGGGCGCGCCAGGGTGAGCATTCCTTCGTATGACCATCCTTATACGATTGATCCGCCACCCAAAGTCCGGGCCGGCGACCGAGTGATTCTTGTTGGGGACGTCACCCGCATCGAGCGCGGGGCGAACAAACTCACTGTGCGGATTGACTGCGGCGGGGTGATCACGGTCGACAAGTCGGCGATCACCCGGCTGAGAAAGCACCGCCGGACTTCAGCGGGTTGACGCTCCGGCGATACAACGGCCGGCGTAGGGAAGATGCCAGCGCCTTTGAACAGCCCAAGGGTGCGGCGCGGTCCAGCCGGATATGGAGCGGACGAACGGATAAGCGGGAGCTCGACGGCTAGGGCACGCGTCCAGCGTAGTGCGTCCCTGGCGTCTTCGGATTACTGGTGAAGCAAGTCAGACCTGGCCTATCGCAACCGCGCCTCACCTGCCGTCCAGCGTTCGGATTCGCGATCGTCGCTCTCGGCAACAGGCGGCGCGCCCGGCCAGGACGTGTCGCATGTGCGCGCTGTCGAAGGAGGCGCCCAGCAACATTTCGGGTGAAGGCAACGCGGGCATCGCGATCGATCGTAATCTTTCTCTGCAACGAGCGCCTGATCGCCGGTCAGCAGTTTCAATCGCGATGGGCTCCGGCTCGTACCCATTATGGAGATCACATGTTCGTCCCGGACCCCGATGCCGGCAACAGGTCTGCTTCGGAGCGTCGCGACGGAACTGGGCGACATGGTTGCGGTGGAGTAAGCGCCCTCCCCTGGGTCAACAACCCCGTCGGTGACGGCCGCGACCGCATCGGCAATCAAGTCGTCGCTGAAAGGCCGCAAGGTATCTGTCACGACATAGCGCGCCGGCGAAGCTCCGCCCTTGCGACGGGGATTCGTTGTAAGCCGATCAGACGGCAACGCCGGCCAGATGAGCGAGAACTTACCCTCGGTGTGGGTCTCGACCAGGCTCGACGTTCGTCGGTAACTGCCTACGAGTCAAGGTCGTAGGGCTCGTGGCCCAGGTCGTTGTGATGAAGCGCCTCTGCCATACACCTGATGTCGAACGCCTGGCCGCACGCCGGGCAGAGGACGAAATACTCCTCCTCCCGAAGTGGCGATGCATCGTGGTCTTGGGGGATGACGATGTCATTGTATTCGTCGGGCATTGGGTCCTCCGGCAACGCCGCCCGCCATGCTGGAACGCCTGCCGGCAGGATTTATTTCAAAGTTACTGCGCCTAAGAAGAAGCCCTGGGCATCGATCGTGGCCCGATGTCCGGTTTCGCTGGCAATAACCTTGCCGAGGCCCGCCGCTCCGATGAAAGGTGATCTGATGGGCATCAGCTGCGCAAAATAGCTCGGAAATCGGGCACTGGGGTTGGGCTGTTGAAGCGCACTGTCTTGCCGGCAGGTCATCCAGTCGCTGGCGGCGCTGGCGGGACATCGTCGGCTATTTCTTGCCTGAGCCTTGGTCCTTTGCTGAGCCGGCGACCGAGCGCATCGACGAAATTGTCGTAGCGCTGCAAACCCTTCGCGCGGGCTTCGGCCTGAGCGGATTCCGGCAAGGCTGGGGTCGAATTGAGCCAAAACCGGACGAACAATGCGAGCGTCTCAATAGCAATTCCGACGTCGCGTTCGACACGCTGCACACGTCGATCGATCTGGTCGAGGCGTCGAGTGATCGCGGCTTGCTTTCGCTCTTCGGCATCCGGCGACAGGAACGACGCGAGCGCAGCCTCGGCAACCAGTGACAGCGAGGCCTCGCGCCGCTCCGCGTAGTCTGCCAGCGCGTTCATCACGTCAGGATCAAGATAGGCAGAGAGACGTTTTTTCTTGGCGTTCTTCATGCGCTCAAAGCTCAATGCCATCATTGGGGTCAAGGGCGGCCTGACGAGCTGCGCGTCTCATGGCTTGATCGACACTGCGGCGACGAACGGCGTCATCGTCGGGCTCGTCCCTGTCGAGGTCGAACTCATCGTCGCAGCGTGGCGTTCGTTCCGGCGCGATGTCTTCGTGTTCGGGAAGCTCGGGCTGGCGGCGAATGCCGCCATTGGCCGGATCCTCGTCCTGCTGATCCCTGGCAAGCCTCAGCTTGCGAGATTTGCCTTCCGGCTCAGCAAGAAGTGTCGTGTTGGTCCAGTCGTCAGAGCGAGCGTTCTGCGTTGTCCCTCCGGTCCTTGGTGGCGGCAAGACACGCTCGGCAAGACGCGGGTCGGCAAAGTAGCGTGCCTTCTTCGCACGGATTGGGAACTGGCCCGAGATCATAATGATCGCCTCGGTAGGCGGCAGCTGCATGATCTCGCCCGGCGTCATCAGTGCACGCGCCGTTTCCTGCCGCGCCACCATCAGATGCCCGAGCCAGGGCGACAATCTGTGCCCCGCATAGTTTTTCATGGCGCGCAACTCGGTCGCGGTCCCCAGAGAGTCTGAGACGCGCTTGGCCGTCCTCTCGTCATTCGTGGCGAAGCTCACCCGCACATGACAATTGTCGAGGATGGAATTGTTCGGTCCGTAGGCCTTCTCGATCTGATTGAGCGATTGTGCAATCAGGAACGACTTGATGCCATACCCGGCCATGAAGGCCAGCGCGCTTTCGAAGAAATCGAGCCTGCCGAGCGCGGGAAACTCGTCCAGCAGCATCAAAAGACGCTGCCGGTGATCCTTCGCGTGAAGATCTTCGGCGAGCCTGCGGCCGATCTGGTTAAGCACGAGTCGCATCAGCGGCTTTGTGCGACTGATGTCCGATGGCGGCACGACCAGATAGAGCGTCGTCGGCCGTGCCTCCTCGACAAGGTCTGCGATCCGCCAGTCACAGCATGACGTCACCTTGGCCACAACTGGATCGCGGTAGAGGCCCAGAAAACTCATGGCCGTCGAGAGCACGCCGGAACGCTCGTTCTCGGACTTGTTAAGCAGTTCCCGAGCAGCCGACGCCACGACGGGATGCGGGCCTGCATCACCCAAATGCCGCGTCAGCATCATGGCGCGCAGCGTTGCCTCGATTGGCCGCTCTGGATCGGAAAGGAAGTTCGCCACGCCTGCGAGGGTCTTGTCTTTCTCCGCATAGAGCACGTGCAGTATTGCGCCGACCAGCAACGCATGGCTGGTCTTCTCCCAGTGGTTGCGGCGTTCCAATGTGCCTTCTGGGTCGACCAGGACATCCGCCACGTTCTGCACATCTCGAACTTCCCACTCGCCCCGTCGCACCTCCAGCAGAGGATTGTAGGCTGCGGATCCAGCATTGGTCGGGTCGAACAGAAGCACCTGGCCGAAACGAGCCCGCCATCCGGCCGTCAGTTCCCAGTTTTCGCCTTTGATGTCGTGGACGATTGCCGAACCCGGCCAGGTCAGTAGTGACGGTACGACCAGGCCGACGCCTTTGCCGCTTCGGGTCGGTGCGAAACATAGCACGTGTTCCGGACCGTCGTGGCGCAGATAGTGTCGGCCCAACATACCCAGGATCACCCCATCCTGACCGATCATCCCAGCGGCCTTGATTTCGTCTCGCGTCGCCCAGCGCGCCGAGCCGTAAGTCGTGGTATCCTTTGCCTCGCGCGCCCGCCACAGCGACATCCCGATCGCTGCGACGATAGCCATGAGGCTTCCGCTCGCCGCAATCGCCGCGCCCTCCAGGAAGACCTTCGGCGCGTAGGCGTCGTAGAAAAACCACCACCAGAAAAAGGCTGGCGGCGGGTAAACGGGCTGTCCAGCCAATTCGAACCACGGCGGACCGAGTTGGCTTTGAAAGCCGAGCCGCCCTGCCGTCCACTGTGTTGCTCCCCATGTTGTCGCGACGACGATCAGAAAGGCGGTGAGGATCTGGCCCCATAAAACCTTGCTTGCCGGCATCGGTCGTTTCCCAAATGGATGATCGGAACAACCGAAAAGCTCGAATTCCTAAATTCGCAAGAAAAAAGGGGCGGTCGAAGCAGCATGGCGTACCCGGACGTGGAAAGACTTGCCCGATGCGATCTCGAATGTTGAACGAGCATAGGGGGGCTGCTTTCTTCTGGAGCCGTTGAGCCGCTACTTGCCCAATGATAGTTAGTTGTCTCGGCTCAGATGGCATTCGACGAGATGGACGGGTTCTTGGAGAACCACGGATTGCGCATGACCAAATGAACAAGAGTCCTCAGCGGCGCGCCGAGCCGGAGAACACTCTAGTCCCGGCAAGTGGTGGTCAGCCGTTCTGCTGAGCTCGAATCTTACCGCCTCCCTGATCGGTAGCGCGATAGATCCAGAGCCGACTCGATGAGCAGACCCATCAAGTCTGTTCAATTTTGTTAATCAATTCAGTCACATCAACTATTGCCATGGACTTTCGTTGGAACTGTTGCAAGCCGCGCCGGCCTCACGGGTCGCGGAATCTATTCGGCCGCACCTAAGTTCCAGATGTCCCGATGCAGGCGCCATGTCCCGTCGTCCCCTTTTTTCCAAACGACAATGTACTTGCCCGCAACGGTGGAAGGGGCACCGCCTTTGCTCGGCACACTGAGCGTAAATGCGCCAACTTCGTAGGCGAGATTCCCGCTCCCTTCCACTTCCAGCGCCTTCAGGGTGAGATTCTTCATCCCGGCCTTGATTGCGCCCTGCCAGAATTCTTCCACGCCCTTGCGGTCATCGATGCGTTTGCCGTCGGGTGGCAGCAGGGCGGCATCGTCGGTATACATTTGACCTACCGCTGCTGCGTTTCCGCTGTTGAAGGCGTCCATGAATTTTACCAACGCCGCTTCGATGTCCTCACGAGCCGAGTGGGGGGCCGCAGACAATGCAGACGAAAGAAGCAGCACAGCAGCAAATGCAAATGACTGAACCAGTCTCATTTCGTCCTCCCTTGCGTGCCCGACATGCCCACCCGATGAATAGCGCCGACCCGAGGGCGCCGCGGCGTTCGATGGCCAGGCGCGGATTATATTAGACTTATCTGATATGACGGCGCAAGCGCAGCTGCGACCCTCTGAACGACCAGCGTAGCAGCTGCCGGAGAGCTTCAAAGCGGCGGCTACCGCTCACTGCCTCCTCGTCTCGACGAAAGAATTCGTTCGAATGATGCTTTTCCGCGGCTTTGCTCGCAAGTTTTCGTCAGCCAGCACAGGGCCTCCTCTTACGCTCGCTGGTCGTCAAGGCCCAGCGGCCACTAGCTGACAGTCCCCCCGCAGCCAAGCCGCTGGGCCCTCGACGTGGGGAACGAGCATTGGAGACGATGTCGCGCTTTCCGTTACAGCCCGAAGGCGGGTGACAGATGACCGCGTCAGCCTCTCCACCCCGAGCTACGATTTCACGCATTCGATCAGGCACAGCTCTCTCGGGCTAGCGCGCCAAGCATGAGTTAGCTCCCGAATGAGCAGGTGCCGCCCAGTTCAGCTTCGGCCCTTGCGCGCGCAAGGTATTGGCCGAGATCGATCGGCAGTCCGGTCGGCAAATTGGGGCAGCGATGGCGAGAATGAATGCCGGGAACTTCCCTTCGGTGCCGCTTCGTCGATCTGTTTGCCGAGAAGACGCGCGCGCTGCGTGCCGCCCCCCATACCGTAGAGAACTCATTTCAGGTCACACACACACACACACACGACGCCACCGAGATCCTGCATCACTTTTCTACTCCGACGCCGCCACGTCACCAAGATCAGTCGCGAGCGTGATCGCGGCTATCAAATCGGGATCGCGCGCCGGAGCGCTCTATGAGTGAGCCCCGAACGGCGCGCTGCTCCTCGAGCAATCCGGCTCGACGTAAGGCGGGCCATCCGTGCCGGCCTCGTGACTAACAGACGGGCGAATGGCGGTTCCTGGACTCACCTTTTTGTCTGAAGTCGCTTCCTTGAGCCGGTGGCGGAGTTCTTGCTTGATCGACTTCAGCACCGTCTTAGAATCGGTTTTCGGAAAATTTGTCTTGTGGCATCAATTTTCATGGGATAGGATCATTTTTCATAGGTTTTGGCTCGAACTAACCAAAATTCGATGGAAGGATTCGCTTTTCATGCCTGCGGTGCAACAGCACCAATTTTCAGGTCCTGTTACCGTTTTTCAGGAAATCCGCCTTCCTGAAACGGCGACCCCGGCCGGGTACAGCGCCCTGATCGGAGCCTACAGGCTCGCCGTGCCCTTGCCCCGTAGGTTGTTCGCCACGGGCGAGCATCATCGCATTACCGAACGGGATGGCTGGCGGATCATGACCCCCCGCCATGCCCCAAATCCTACCCTCGAAGGCCACCTGACCTTTGCGCTCAAGTACGAGGGACTGAACCTTGCCGTCCTCAAGCGGCTGTTCCAAGTGACCGGTCCCGCGCCGATCGAGGCGCTGGTCCGTGAAAGCCCGACCGGCAGTTATGCCCGACGCATCTGGTTTTTATATGAATGGCTGAGGGGCGCGCGTATCGATCTGCCGGACGCGAAGGCCGGACGATACATTCCGGTTGTCGATCCCGAGCTGCAGTGGCCGGGACCCGACAAGACCGCTTCGCGCTACCGCGTAAGGGACAATCTCCCCGGCACGCGTGAGTTCTGCCCTCTGGTGTTCCGCACCAAGATTCTCGAAAAATTCATCGGCCTTGAACTACCGCGGCGCGCGGAGGCAATCGTAGCGGACGTGCCGCGCGACCTTCTTGCTCGGACCGCCGCCTTTCTTTTGCTCAAAGACTCGCGATCAAGCTATGCGATCGAGGGCGAGCACCCGCCGCAAGATCGCATCCAGCGCTGGGGCCGCGCCATCGGCGAATCCGGCCGCTGGCCGATCAATCGCGATGAGCTGCTGCGTCTGCAAAGAATTGTACTTGGCGACGCCCGTTTCGTAAGACTTGGCTTCCGAAAAGAAGGAGGTTTCGTCGGTGAGCATGACCGAGACAACGGCACGCCCTTGCCCGATCACATCAGCGCTCGGCCCGAGGACCTGCCGCGGCTAATTGATGGAATGGCGGCGTTCGATCAGGGCCCCGCGCAAAACCTTGATGCAGTCGTAGCCGCCGCAATCCTCGCCTTCGGCTTTGTCTACATTCACCCGTTCGAGGACGGAAACGGCCGCATTCACCGCTACCTAATCCACCACGTCCTTGCCATGCGCGGCTTCAATCCGCCGGGAGTTGTCTTTCCCGTCTCGGCCGCGATCCTGGACCAGATCAACGAGTACAGGGGCGTGCTCGAGAGCTATTCGCAGCGCCTTCTGCCGTTGGTGGAATGGGAACCGACGCCGCAATTCAACGTCCGGGTGCTGAATGACACCGGTGATTTCTACCGGTTCTTCGATGCAACCCCGCACGCCGAATTCCTCTATGCCTGCGTTCAGCGGACGATCGAACGGGACCTTCCCGAGGAAACCGCATTTCTGCAGCGCTACGATCAGTTCCGGCAGCAGGTGGACGCCTTTATCGACATGCCCGAGCGGTTGATCGATCTGCTCTTCCGTTTTCTTCACCAGAATGATGGACATCTATCGAACCGCGCGCGCGAAAAGGAATTCGCCGCGCTGACCAATGACGAGGTAGGAAGAATCGAGGCGATCTACGCGCAAACCTTTGGTCCCCATTGAAGGTGTGATCATCAGGATCGATTTTTAGTCCGACGGTTTGCGATTCCCTTGTCCCTGCCTTCATCTCCGACGCTTGACTTGTCGCCGAGACATGCACGATTTTTTCCGCACGGTCTGACCGGCGGCCGATCAGCCGCGGCCAGAACGCGCTTGACAAACCGGAGCCGTCCCGTCCAACCTCACGCATTCACCAGGGGAGTCCCGGCAAGGGGCTGAGATACTGCTGGCATTCGCGGCGCAGTGACCCGTTGAACCTGATCCAGTTCATACTGGCGTAGGGACGGTGCAAGCGCTTTGCGGGAGTTTACGCCCGAGATCCTGTTTCGGCAGGTCGACAGAAGCGTCTTTTCATCCTCCCGGCACAGAACTGGGTCTCCAATGCAACGAGCAAAGGAGCCTCAAGATGAATGCCCTCACCCCCGCCGTCTCGACGGGACCGCTGCCCGCCTCACGAAAAATCCACAAGCCCGGTGCCATCCACCCGCAGATCAGGGTACCGATGCGCGAAATCTCCGTCCATCCGACGGCCGGCGAACCGCCCGTCACCGTCTACGATCCGTCCGGCCCCTATACAGACCCGACTGTCGAAACCAGCATCGAAAACGGCCTTGCCCGGCTTCGCCACGAATGGATTACGGCGCGGGGCGATGTCGAAGCCTATGACGGCCGCCACGTGCGGCCGGAAGACAACGGATTCGCCGCAGGCGAGCGCCTGACGCCGGAGTTTCCAGTCCGTAACCGGCCGCTGAGGGCCAAGTCAGGCAAGGCGGTGACTCAGCTTACCTATGCGCGCGCCGGCATCATCACACCCGAAATGGAGTTCGCCGCCATCCGCGAGAACCTTGGTCGCGAGATCCTGCACGGCAAGCTTGAGCGCGACGGCGAGGCTTTCGGCGCGACACTGCCCGATTTCGTCACGCCGGATTTCGTGCGTGATGAGGTGGCGCGCGGACGCGCAATCATTCCCGCCAACATTAACCACCCAGAGAGCGAGCCGATGATCATCGGCCGCAATTTCCTGGTCAAGATCAATGCCAATATCGGCAACTCCGCTGTCACCTCCTCGATGGCCGAAGAGGTCGAAAAGATGGTCTGGGCGATCCGCTGGGGCGCCGATACGGTGATGGACCTGTCGACCGGCCGCAACATCCACAACATCCGCGACTGGATCGTCCGCAACTCGCCGGTGCCGATCGGCACGGTGCCGCTCTACCAGGCGCTCGAGAAGGTTGGCGGCATTGCCGAGGATCTGACCTGGGAGGTGTACCGCGACACGCTGATCGAACAGGCCGAACAGGGCGTTGACTATTTCACCATCCATGCCGGCGTGCGGCTGCATTACATCCCACTGACCGTTGACCGGGTCACGGGTATCGTCTCGCGCGGCGGCTCGATCATGGCAAAATGGTGCCTGCACCATCACCGGGAAAGCTTCCTCTACGAGCACTTCGCGGAGATCTGCGACATCTGCCGCGCCTATGACGTCTCCTTCTCGCTCGGCGACGGCCTTCGTCCCGGCTCGATCGCCGATGCCAACGATGCGGCGCAGTTCGCCGAGCTGGAAACGCTTGGCGAGCTGACGAAGATCGCCTGGGCGAAGGATTGCCAGGTGATGATCGAGGGGCCTGGCCACGTGCCGATGCACAAGATCAAGCAGAACATGGACAAGCAACTCGCCGTTTGCGGCGAGGCGCCGTTCTATACGCTTGGCCCGCTGACGACCGACATCGCGCCGGGCTACGACCACATCACCTCCGGCATCGGCGCGGCGATGATCGGTTGGTTCGGCACCGCCATGCTCTGCTACGTCACGCCCAAGGAACATCTCGGCCTTCCCGATCGCAACGACGTCAAGACCGGCGTGATCACCTACAAGATCGCGGCGCATGCCGCCGACCTGGCGAAGGGTCACCCGGCGGCGAAGATCCGCGACGACGCGCTGTCGCGGGCCAGATTCGAGTTCCGCTGGGAGGACCAGTTCAACCTGTCGCTCGATCCCGAAACAGCGCGGTCCTTCCACGATCAAACCTTGCCCAAGGAGGCGCACAAGCTGGCGCATTTCTGCTCGATGTGCGGACCGAAATTCTGCTCGATGCGAATTTCCCACGACATCCGCGCCGAAGCGCAGAAGGAGGGCATGGCGGCGATGGCGGCGAAATACCGCGAGGGCGGCGATCTCTACGTGCCGGCGGACGAGACCGGCGCACCGCTTTCGCCACAGGCGCATGAGCCATCATGAAGGTGCTGGTCAAAGGGGCCGGCGTTGCCGGCCTCACCGCCGCCTTCGAGCTCGCCGCACGCGGCGCGGCGGTTTCCGTTGCCGAGACAAGGCCTGGCCTTGGGGGCAATGCGTCGTGGTTCGCCGGCGGCATGTTGGCGCCATGGTGCGAGCGCGAAAGCGCCGAGCAGCCGGTGCTGGATCTCGGGCGCGGTGCCGCCGACTGGTGGGATGCCGCAACGCCCGGCCAGGTGACGCGGACCGGAACGCTGGTCGTGGCCGCGCCGCGCGATGCGGGCGAGCTCGACCGGTTCGCCAGCCGCACGACGGGCTATCGGCGCGTCGAGGAAGATGAAATTGCCTTGCTGGAGCCCGACTTAGCCGGCCGCTTCCGCCGCGGATTGCTCTTTCCCGATGAGGGCCATCTCGATCCGCGCCAGGCGATGGCAGCGCTTCATGACAAGCTCGCGGCCATGGGTGTCGAATTCCACTTCGGCGCCGACGCCCAGCATGTTTTTGGTTTCGATCGTCAGATCGATTGCACGGGAATGGCAGCCGCCGATGACAGGTTGCGCGGCGTTCGCGGCGAAATGCTCATCCTGCGCACCCCTGATACCTCGCTGTCGCGCCCGGTCAGGCTGCTGCATCCGCGCTTTCCACTCTATGCAGTGCCGCGCACCGACCACCGTTTCATGGTTGGTGCGACGATGATTGAAAGCCAGTCCGCCGGACCGGTTACGGCGCGCTCCATGTTGGAGCTGCTGGGTACCGCCTATGCCCTCCATCCGGCCTTTGGCGAGGCCGAGATCGTTGAAACCGGTGTTGGCGTCCGTCCAGCCTTTCCCGACAATTTGCCGCGCGCCGAAACGAACGGTGAGATCATCGCGATCAACGGGCTCTATCGTCACGGTTTTCTCCTGGCTCCCGCCATGGCGCGCCAGGCTGCCGACCTGGTTTTCAATCAAGACGGAACCAAGGAGCTTGCTCATGAAACTGATGGTCAACGGCAAAGTGCATGAGGTTGCCGCCACCACGCTGGCCGAGCTGCTTGCCGCGCTTGACTATGAGGGCGATTGGCTCGCGACCGCCGTCAACAACGACCTCGTGCACAAAGCCAGCCGGGCGGAATTCCAATTGAACGACGGCGACCGGATCGAAATCCTCTCGCCCATGCAGGGAGGCTAGCCATGTTCGATCTTCTCGGGACGACGCTTCCCTCCCGCCTGCTTCTCGGCACGGCTCAATATCCTTCGCCGGCTATCCTTTCCGATGCGGTCAAGGCGTCGGGCACGTCGGTGCTGACCGTCTCCTTGCGCCGTGAAATGGCAGGCGGCAGGGCCGGCGAAAAATTCTGGTCGTTGATCCGCTCGCTCGGCGTCAGAATCCTGCCCAACACTGCTGGCTGCCACTCCGTCAAGGAAGCGGTCACGACTGCGAAAATGGCGCGCGAAGTCTTCGGTACGAGCTGGGTCAAGCTCGAAGTGATCGGCAACCACGACACCCTGCAGCCGGATGTGTTCGGTCTGGTCGAAGCCGCCCGCATCCTGTGCGAGGACGGTTTTGCTGTATTCCCCTATACTACCGACGACCTTGTCGTTGCCGAGCGGCTGCTTGCGGCGGGCTGCAAGGTCTTGATGCCGTGGTGCGCGCCGATCGGTTCCGCTCTCGGACCGATCAACATCACGGCGCTGCGCTCGATGCGCGGACATTTCCCAGGCGTTCCGCTGATCGTGGATGCGGGGCTCGGACGGCCGTCGCACGCGGCAACCGTCATGGAGCTCGGCTTTGACGCCGTACTCCTGAACACCGCGGTCGCCAAGGCGGCCGATCCGGTCGGCATGGCGCGTGCGTTCGGCAAGGCGGTCGAGGCCGGTCGTGAAGCTTTCAACTCGGGAATGCTCGAACCGCGCGACGTCGCCGTGCCGTCGACGCCGACAATTGGCAGGGCAGTTTTTTCATGAAGCTCGACCCCTTCTACCTGATCGTCGACAGCGCCGCCTGGATCGAACGGCTGGTGCCGCTTGGCGTCAAGCTGGTTCAGTTGCGCATCAAGGATAGGGACGAGGCCACGTTGCGGACGGAAATCCGCCGCGCGAACGGCGTCTGCGCGGTCCATGGTTGCCAACTGATCGTCAACGACCATTGGCGCACGGCAATCGAGGAAGGCTGCGACTTCGTCCATCTCGGCCAAGAGGATTTGGCTGCGGCCGACCTGCTGGCGATTAAGTACGCCGGATTGAAGCTCGGGCTCAGCACGCACGATCATCTCGAACTGGAAACGGCTATCGCTGCCGAGCCCGACTATATCGCGCTCGGCCCCATCTATCCCACCATCCTGAAGCAGATGAAATGGGCGCCGCAAGGGCTCGAACGGATCAGCGAGTGGAAGCGCCGGGTCGCACCGATCCCATTGGTCGCAATAGGCGGCCTCAACCCCGACCGGCTCGACGGTGTCTTCGAGGCTGGTGCGGACAGCGCGGCGGTGGTCACCGACATCACGTTGAATGCCGATCCCGAAGCGCGCACGCGAGAATGGATCGAAAAGACAAAGCCATGGCGCTGAGTCGAGAACCGCATGTGCTCGTGGTCGGCGGATCAGACTCCAGCGGTGGGGCTGGAATTGCACGCGATATCGAGACGATCGCTTCCATTGGCGTGCGCACCTGCCTGGCTGTCACAGCGCTGACGGTGCAGACGCACGAAGCCGTGATGGAAATCCATCCTTCGCAGCCCGATCTTGTGGCCGATCAGATGCGCGCCGCGCTGCAGGCCAACAAGGTGGCGGTAATTAAGATCGGCATGCTCGCAACGGCCGAGATCGTCGTTGCCGTCGCGGCTGTGCTACGCGAAAATCCGCAGGTGCCGGCAGTGCTCGATCCGGTGCTGGCCTCGAGCTCCGGCCGGGGGCTTCTGGAAGCAGGTGCCATCGCTGCCATGAGGCGCGATCTGATGCCGCTTTGCTGCCTTGTGACCCCCAATCTCCTCGAGCTGGCGGTCCTTGTTGGTGCGGAACCGCCAGCCGACGAGAGCGACGCGGTGAGACTGGGACGGAAATTGCTGGCAGCCGGCGTGCCGGGCCTGCTGATCAAAGGGGGCCATGCATCAGGACCTCGATCAACCGATATTCTGTTGCGTTCCGATCAAGAACCAATCCGCTTCGACGCACCTCGTCTTGTCGCATCAATGCGCGGGACGGGTTGCATGCTGGCTAGCGCGATTGCGGCGCATCTGGCGAAGGCGAAGCCGCTCGAAGACAGTGTGCGCGAAAGCAAGCGGCTTGTCTTGGCCATGTTTAAGAAGAATGCAGCAGACCGACGAAACTTGTAAGATTTTCCAACTCTCGAAAGACACGCCTGCCTCTCGCGGGTCCGGGCTGGTAATTTCCCCTCCTAATTCACCTCACTCGACAGGAGTAGTTTGACGCCCTCGCCAGGCGGCGACCGCGAGATCAACGATGGCGAGGCGGCCGTCGTGCGCCGTATCTAGTGCGTTGTGTGGCATCCTTTCCCCACATCCGACTGTGATCCTGGAATTCACCTTGGTCGCGAGCTCCTGCTAAACGACGCCCCTCGACGGGAGCGGTCGATCCCGCGTCTCGGCTGCGGCGGCGCTAGGCTGACGCTCCTTAGGCCGTCCTGTTGAACCGGACTCGGGATCACGAACTGCCTCCGACAATGAATGAACATTGTCCGTCTTACGGCCATTTCATCGTCACCGCCGGTGTGCTCAAGCGATGCAGGCCATCCCTGTCATTCAAGGGATTATCGGCTTCGAAAAACAGTGAAGCTTCATCCGTCCTTGCATCCGCTTCGCTCAGGCTCAGCAGACGTCAGCAGGTTCTTCACCACGTTAAGAGCGAGGGCGTGTGGCTCAAGCCGGCTTGGCACGAGGGCCGGGAGGTGATCGCGGTGTTCGAGACCGAGCCGACGCGAACCCAACCACTTTATGTGGCTCGAGTGGTGTGAAGGTCGGATCAGCTTCATTCGCGACTACCGCAACGCCCGCTATGTTGCCGATGATGCGGAGCTGGCGCTGGACGCCAGGTCCCACGACGACGGAACCGGCGACTGCTCGTCGCGACGCCTAATCAAGCCCGATAGCAGCTCCATGCGGCACTCGTTGACAAGCCTGCCGTGATATGAACAGGATTATACAGGCTCACTGAACAGGTGCCCATATGAAGCGACGCTCGGTTCAACTGTCTCCCGGCACGGGCAAGCCCGAACAGATCGCCACCGTTCTCGAACATGAAATCCGCTCCGGTGTTCTCGGCTTCGGCGACCGGCTGCAAAGCGAGAACGAGCTCGTCCATCGTTTCTCCGTCAGCCGCAACACCGTCCGCAAAGGCCTCGAGGAACTGTCCAGCCGCGGGCTGATCACCACCAAAGTCGGCATCGGCTCTTTCGTCACCTTCGATGGCAAGCCCGTTGATGACTCCATCGGTTGGTCGCGGGCGCTCGCCAATGCCGGCGCCAATGCAGAGACGCGGACGCTGCGGCTCGAGGTGATCGAGGATCCCGATCTTGCCGCACGGCTTGGTATAGAAAACCCGTTTTTCATCGCTGTCGACCGGGTGCGCACCAATGCCAGCGACGGCCACGCCATCTCCATCGAGCGCAGCCGCCTGCCATTGTCGCCGGAACTGGAGGACGTGCCGTTACGCGGGCTGCGCGAAGGCTCGCTGCACCAGACGCTGCGCGGCGCCGGCCTCATTCCCGACCATGGCGAGGAATGGGTCGGCATCGAAATGCTCAACGCCGAGGACTCTGCAATCCTCGGTTGCCCGCAAGGCACGCCGTTCCTTCGCGGTCGCCGGTTGACCCGCGCCGCCGATGACCGGCCGATCGAATATGTGACCAGCCTGCTCAACCCGGCGCATTTTGCGCTGCATATGAGGTTCTGAGTGATGCCGGACGACAACACCGGGAATATGACTGATCGGGCCATGGGGGCGCTTGTCGGCGGGGCACTGGGGGATGCGCTGGGCATGCCGACGCAGCTTTTGTCGCCGGCCCGGATTGCCGAACTCTACGCCCATGTAGAGGGCTTCATTGCTCCTTTCGCCGACCATCCGGTGTCGAAGGGGCTTCCCGCTGGAACGATCACCGACGACACCGAACAGGCGCTTCTGCTTGGCCGTATCCTGGTCGAATCCGGTAACCGCTTCGATCATGCGCGGTGGGTCAACGCGCTGCTCGACTGGGAGCGCGACGTCAAAGCGCGCGGCAGCTACGATCTGCTGGGACCATCGACCAAACGCGCCATCGACGCCATCAACAATGGCGTGCCGGCCGAGGAAGCGGGGCGCAGCGGCGACACAAATGGTGCGGCCATGCGCATTGCGCCGGTCGGCATCATGATGCCGCCAGAGCCGCTGGACGCGCTGGTCGCCAAAGTTGCCGAGACCTGCCGGGCCACGCACAACACCTCGGTTGCCATTGCGGCCGCAGCCGCCGTTGCGGCGGCCGTCAGCTGCGGCGTCGCCGGCGGCGACTGGCGCGCCGCTTCCGACAGCGCCATCGCCGCGGCGAGGTGCGGAGCAGCACTCGGCTATTGGGTGACCGGCGGTGACATTGCCGCCCGCATTGGGTGGGCGCAGGAGCTTGTGCGCGGCAAGGCGACGAAGGACGCGATCCGGCTGATCACCGATCTGGTCGGCACCGGCGTCGCCAGTCAGGAGTCCGTTCCGGCTGCATTCGCCGTGCTGGAAGTCGCCGGCGATGATCCCTGGCAAGCGGCGGTCATCAGTGCCAATCTCGGTGGCGACACCGATACGATCGGCGCCATCGCGACCGGCATGGCCGGCGCCTGCACCGGCTTTTCCCGACTGCCTCAGAACCGCATTGCAGACCTCAAGGGCATCGACATTGCGGCGGTTGGCGCGCTCACCGCCGACCTTGTTGCGGCCCGTATATCCAAGCGCCGTGCCGACAGGACGGGTCCCGGCAAGGATGCGGCGATATGAGTGGGCGTGTCGTCCATGTCGGCAGCGCGGTGGTCGACTATGTCTACCGCATCGACGCCTTGCCGGCGCCGGGTACGGAGAAGACGGCGTCGAGCTATACGCAAGTCGCCGGCGGCGGCTTCAACATGATGGTCGCGGCCAGCCGCACCGGCATGAAGGTGGTGTTCGGCGGCCAGCTCGGCAGCGGACCCAACGGCGACTTCCTGCGCGCGGCCTTAGCCAGCGAGGGGATCGAGACACTGACGACGCCATCGCCCATCATGGACAGCGGCAATTGCGTCGCCATGATCAGCAGCGATGCCGAGCGCACCTTCGTCTCGTGGCCTGGTGCGGAGAGCTTGCTCAGCCTTGACATGATGGCGCCCGTCTCGGTCGCCCCGGGGGATTGGGTGTTCACCTCCGGCTATACGCTTAGCTATCCGGGAAGCCGAGACGCGCTTGTCGACTGGATCGAGGCACTTCCGGCCGACACACCGCTTGTCCTCGACCCGACACCTGTCGTCGTCGACATTCCCCGCCCTATCCTGCCTCGGATACTCGCCCGCACCACCTGGTTGAGCTGCAACAGGATGGAAGCGGCCGCGATTGCCGGTCCGGGCGACGTCGAGACACTCGCGTCACGGCTTCTTAGCGACCACTCCCCGAAGGCCGTCGGCGTCGTTATTCGCGCCGGAGCGAAAGGCTGCCACATACGGCTGGCCGATGGCTCGGCGCAAACGAGTGCCGGCTTCGAGGTCGACGCCATCGACACCAATGGCGCCGGCGACACCCATATCGGCGCTTTCGTCAGTGCGCTGGCGCGCGGCGCGCCGCCTTTTGAAGCAGCGCGCTACGCCAATGCGGCGGCGGCCATTTCCGTCACCCGCCACGGTGGTTCATCAGCGCCGACCGACCACGAGATCCAGACATTCCTAAGCCATGCCGGCGGTCCGCCGATCGGCCTCCATGGCCGGAAGCAAGAGGCCAAACGCCCGACAGCCTGACAAAGCCCGGGAAGCGGGCAAACACAGAGAGGAACGAACATGCGCATGCCCGACTTGACTGCCCTGCTGACGGCGACCGCCGTCTTCACCTCCGCACTCGCATTTGCCGCCAAGGCCGACGAGGTGCACGTACTCAACTGGAAGGGCTACGGCGCCGACGAGCCGTGGGCCATCGAAGCCTTTGAGAAGGCGACCGGCAGCAAGGTCGTCAACGATTTTTTCAATTCCGAACAGGAGATGCTGACCAAGCTCAGGACCAATCCCGGCCTTTACGATGTCGTCATGATCAACGCCGCCTTCAACGACCAGGCGATGGCGGAAAAGCTGATCCAGCCGATCGACACGTCCAAGCTGCCGAACTTTCCCGACATCAGCAAGGACAAGGCCGGATCGCCGATGCTCGTCCATGACGGCAAGGTCTATGGCGTGCCGTGGGTCTGGGGCCTGACGGCGCTCGCCATCAATGAAAAATCCTTCGACAAGCCGCCGACGAGCATCGCCGAAATGTGGGATCCCGCTCACAAGGGCCGCGTCACCATCCGTGATGATGCCGTCGAGGCGGTTCAGTTCGGCGCCATTGCCACCGGCCAGAACATCAACGACATCAAGGATATCGAGGCGGTCAAGGCGAAGCTCACCTCGCTGATGCCGCAGATCAAGACGTTCTGGAGCTCGGAAAACGACTGGAACCAGATGGCTGCCTCTAACCAGATCGACATCGGCACCTATTGGAGCGGCTCGGCCGACCGCGCCAAGACCCATTTCAAGCTGCCGGTCTCGCTCGTGATCCCGCAGGAGGGCGCTGTCGCCTGGCTCGACGCCTTCTCCATTCCGGTCGGTTCCAAGAATGTCGCCGGCGCCGAGGCCTTCATCAACTACATGATCGACCCGAAGTTCTATGTCGAATGGGTCACCAAGGTCGGAGCCCCGGTATCCGCCAACACCAAGGCTGTAGAAGCACTTCCCGGCGATGCGTTCAACCGCAAGGTGATGGGTGACCCGGCAGTCGCCAAGCGCATTCAGTTCCAGGCGCCGATCACAGACGCCCAGCGCGAAACCTATCTGTCGCTCTGGCAGCAGCTCAAGGTCGACGTGAAGTAACAGCAGAAGCCGGGATCAGCCGACCATCCATGTCGGCTGATGCTTCCCATCCTGGGAGGAGGATGTCATGGCAGCACAGGTTGCGGCCGCGTCGCGCAGCGGATTGAGATCGGCCTTGCCGCTGCTGGCGCCTGCCTATCTCTGGCTGACGGTTGCGATCTTCCTGCCGCTCTCAGCCATGGTCTTCTTCTCCTTCATGACCGACCTGCCGCTGTCGGGAAAGCCGTGGGCGTTCACGCTCGAAAACTATGCCGCCTTTTTTTCACAAAGCCTTTATCTGACATTGCTTTTGGCCTCGCTGCGCCTCGGCCTCGAGGTGACGCTGTGGTGCATCGTCATCGGTTATCCCGCCGCTTATGTGCTGGCTAAGGTGCTGAAAGGCCGCAGCCGAGAGGCGATTTTCCTGCTCGTCATCCTGCCGTTCTGGTCGAACGGGCTGGTGCGCATCTTCTCCTGGGCGATGGTGCTGCGTGAAGGCGGCATCCTCGACACTGCGCTCAACGCCGTCCTGCCGTTCAAGATCAACATTG
This sequence comes from Mesorhizobium sp. M0808, assembly GCF_040320025.1. Lineage (NCBI taxonomy): Bacteria > Pseudomonadati > Pseudomonadota > Alphaproteobacteria > Hyphomicrobiales > Phyllobacteriaceae > Mesorhizobium > Mesorhizobium sp. M0808. The sequence goes on along the minus strand of NZ_JAMYOX010000010.1, from coordinate 111,112 downwards.
ATCTTATCTATTCCTATCCGGCCGTCATCATCGGGCTGGTGCACTCCTACGTGCCTTACATGGTGCTGACGTGCTACTTGACCCTGCAGGCCATCGATGACTCGCTGATCGAGGCCGGGCGCTCGCTCGGCGCCTCGCGGCTGCAGGTGCTGAATCGAGTCATCATTCCGCTGTCGATGCCGGGGCTGGTGGCGGGCGCAGCGCTCGTCTTCGTCCCGGTTGTTGGTTCGTTCATGGAACCGCGCATCCTCGGCGGCCGTACCGGCACCTTTTACGGCACTGTCATCGAGGACCAGTTCGTCGCCGTGTTCAACTGGCCGCTGGGTGCTGCGCTCTCCTTTATCCTGTTGGCCGTCGTGCTGGTCATCCTGGCGGTTGCCTCGCCGGTGCTGCGGAGGGCTACGTGATGGCGACGACACGTGTTCTCGAATGGCTCGGCCGCCTCTACATCTGGCTATTGCTCGCCTTCCTCTATGTGCCCATCATCATCATGGCGCTAATGTCTTTCAACGTTTCGCCCTTCTACCAGCTGCCGTTCGAATGGACGACGGAATGGTATGTCTCGCTGTGGCAGAACGACCAGCTTATCTCAGCCACCTGGAACAGTGTCGAAATCGCAGTCATCACTACCATCATCTGCGTCGTGCTTGGCTCGGCGGCGTCACTTGCGCTCTACCGCTATGAGTTTCGCGGCAAGAAATTCCTGCAGGCGCTGCTGTTTCCGCCAATCGCCATTCCGTGGCTGATAACCGGCACGGCGATGTTGATCTTCTTCTTCGGCGTCGGCATTGGGCGCGGCCTGTTCGCTATCCTGCTTGGCCACGTCGCGCTTGCACTTCCCTACGTCATTGTCGTCGTGTCGGCCCGACTGCAGACCTTCGCGCACGAGCTGGAAGAGGCGGCGCGCTCGCTCGGCGCCAATCAATGGCAGTTGACGAACCGCGTCACGCTGCCCTGGATCATGCCGGGCGTCATTGCCGGCGGGCTGTTCGCCTTCGCCGTGTCCTTCGACCAGTTCGTCGTATCCTACTTCTTGTCGACGCCCGGCCAGACGACGCTGCCGGTCGAAATCTACGCCGCGATCCGCAAGGGATTCACCCCCGAGATCAATGCGGTCTCGACGATCATCATTGTCGTGTCGATGGCACTGATGCTGCTGACGGCGCGCTTCTTCAAATTCGGCGGAGAGAAGTAATGGCTGGCGTCCAAGTAGCGAACGTGTCGCGCGCTTTCGGTGCCCACAAGGCGCTGGACGATGTGTCTATCGATTTCGCCGATGGCGGCTTCTATGCCCTGCTCGGGCCGTCAGGCAGCGGCAAGACCACGCTGCTGCGACAAATCGCGGGCTTCGACTTTCCCGATTCCGGTCGCATCACCATAGGTGGTGAGAGCGTCGAACGGGTGCCGGTCGAAAAACGGCGCATCGGCATGGTGTTCCAGAACTACGCCCTGTTTCCCAATATGAGCGTCTCCGACAATATCGCCTTCGGCTTGTCGGTGCGCGGCGAGCAAAAGGCGGTGATTGCCAGCGAGGTGCAGCGAGCACTCGACCTCGTGCAGCTCAGCAGGCTCGGCGGCCGACGGCCGCACCAGCTGTCCGGCGGCCAGCGCCAACGGGTGGCGCTCGCTCGCGCGATCGTCATCCGGCCGCGCGTGTTGTTGCTCGACGAGCCGCTCGGGGCGTTGGACAAGGCGCTGCGGGTCGACATGCAGATCGAGCTCAAGCGCATCCAGCGCGAGATCGGCATCACCACCATCTTCGTCACCCACGATCAGGAAGAAGCGCTGACGATGAGCGACCGTATCGGCATTCTGCGCGATGGCAAGCTGGTGCAGGAAGGCCCGCCCGAGGAGATCTACGATCGGCCGACGAGTGAGTTTGCCGCTACCTTCCTGGGCGACGCCAACATCCTTCGCGGCGACAGCACGGGCAACGGCATCCGGCTGCCGGACGGCACAGCGATTGCCGTCGGCTCCGGTACCAAGCTTGCCGCTGGGGCCAAGGCAAGCTGCGCCGTGCGGCCCGAACGCATCCGCATCTTCACCGATGCCGAGGCTCCGGATACGGCCAACGGGAATCTGCTGCGAGGCCAGGTATCGAAGCGCATCTTCGCCGGAAATAGCAGCACCTACTTTGTCGAGCGTGCTGGCCAGACGCTCAAGGTGATTGTGCAGAACACCGGCGCTGTCAGGCTGGCGGAAGGTCAGGATGTCGTGCTGCGTTGGTCGCCGGAAAGCACCGTCTTGATCGTCGCGGGGTAGCAGGCCAGAGATACACCACTGACCGACTCAGATGGGGCTTTTGTGATGGCAAAAGATTGCGACCTCCTGGTTGAGGTCCGCGCCAGAAACGCCGATACGTCCCCCCTACGAGACCATCGCAATTTTTTGGTGGTCTTGCGGCCCGGAGCAACCGATCCCGGCAATGGGATGGACAACGACATGGTTGGCATCGCCAAGGTCTTGCCGATTGATAGTTTCACTCAGAAGCCGTGCGCCGGGCTTGCGGCTAGTGCGCCGTTTGCTGCTGTTTTGAGATTTGGCCAGGTGCGATTCATTGGCCTCGAAGACAAGCCTCCGTCAAGCCAGGCATCACGATCTTTGCCTCTAATCCTCCCACATTCAATGTCGCTTTCGGGACCCGGCAAACCGATCCAAGGCACGGCTGCGAGCACGCGCCCTGGGGAGCCGGAGTAGACCTTTGAGCGGGGTGCGGATGGCAGCTTTGAACGTGCGATCCCATCGTCCCGAACGATGTAGATTTACCAGCAAGTCGTTATTGTTCCTGGGCTCCTTCGCCACGTTCGCTCACGACTGGTCGCGTTTCCTTTCGCCGTTTCTGTGGGAAACCTGTGGGATGAGCACACCGCGTTTGTGCCTTGTGATTTGAGTTATACTCGGAACGGTTTGCGGCGACTTGGAGAAAACTGGCTTCTTCGTGATCTTCTCGGCCGCGTCTGCCAAGAAATTAGGATGATGATGGCCGTAAGTTTCGATCAGGACATCCACTGTAATGCCAAGAAAGCCCGCAGCCTGCCACATATCGGTGCCGGCCTGCATCATCCAAGTCGCCGCGGTGTGGCGGAACACGTGCGGAGTAACGTCGGGCCCTAGGCCGGCGATTTCGCGCGCCGTCTTGAAGCTCTTGTCTATCGACTGCACCGGCTTTCCATTCCATTCCACGACAAAATCCTGCGATATCTTGCGACCGATGTTCGCACTTTTGCCGCCCGATTTGGTCTCGATGTGAAGATCAGTGCGCGCCCAGCGCCGGAGGTGCGCCAGCAGCCGCTCGGGCAACGGTACAGGGGGTTGGCGCTTCTTGGTCTTCCTTGTGCCGGTGGCACCGCGATAGAAGATACCGCGGTCTAGGTCCACATGACCGCGCCCTTTCGTTGGGCGCATGGCGGCACCGCAGATTGCGGCCGAGCGCGTTCCTGTATAAAGTGCGACGAGGATGAAGCGCGCGAGATGTCGCCCAGTGCGCCGGCCGCTCTCTTGGCCCTTCCATGTCTGCTTCATACGCCAAGCTGCCCAGATCAGTGCGGCCGCCTCACTGCGGGTCAACCAGCGTTCGCGGGCGGCGGCCTTGTCTGGCAGGGTGATGACCGGTGCGGCGGTTGTATAACCCTCCTTGCGGTAGTAGTTGATGGCGGCACGAAGATCCTCGAGTTGGCGGCGCGCCGCGGCTTCGGTGGGGCGCGACGCAATGTACTCGCGGCAGAGTTTGCCATTGATGGCGGCGAGAGTTTTTTCCCCGAAGTAATCAAGGACCTTGTCCAGCCGAGCCGCCGTCTCTTCTGGTGTCGCGTGCTTCGGTGCAACCTCTTTAAGGTAGAGGTTGACCACATCGGCAATTAAGACGTCCTCGGCTCCCCGCGCTCGGTGGTATTTGCTTCCGATGTAGGCGGCGAGCGCCTTTTCAGCTTCAGTTCCTGGACGGCCTTTTTCGCCGCCGCCAGCGCTGATGAAGCTGGATCCATCGCGGATAAACCATCCAGCTTTGTTTCGGCGCGTTCCATCTTTTTTCCAGCTTTCGTCACGCCATACCAGGCGTGGCCCTTTCGACGTCCGCGGCATAGTTCCCTCATCCTCGCGATTGCCATCAAGCTCACGTATTCCTTTCCGGCGATTAGCTCCGTTTCAAGTCGACCGGCGTCACGTTCCTTGCGTAGGCCTGCTGCGCTCATCGAGCCGTCGGGAAAGGCAATTCGCGCAGCGATTTCGACGCGCAGTGGTGTGGTCTCGTCGAATTGGTCGGGGATTTTCATAAGAAGTCCTCAGCAGTTCTTAGGTCCGAGCTGTTCGCCGACCTCGTTGAGCACTCCGTCCTGTCTCGCCGTTCTGGACATGGTCCTGCCGGAGAACTCTTCTCCAAAAAACCGGCTGCGAAAACCGCCCGCCGGAGGTGCTGCGGCGAAGAGGCGCCTTCGACCTGTCAATCGGAGTGGTTGCGCAACAAGTCTATGGCTGGCCTCTGCTTCCAGTCCGGCCAGACACACTCCTAAAGGGATCCGACCGTCGTTTCAGTATCAATACTGCCGGCAGGGCCTATTGCGTCGCAACGCCCGCGCGCGCCGCGCCGCCTTCAGGCGAGCAGGGCAGCGGAGTATCTCCTTCGCTTCTTGGCTGGCAGCGTCATTGCTGGCGACGATTAGCGGCAGGCCGCCCGTGATGACCAACCACGTCCAAATCGATTTCCCGTCGCAAAAAGCGCTCTGTTCGCTCTCGAACTCAGCCGCATGCCCTCGGTGTCGCACGCCACAGCGCCGAAGGCGTGATGAAGAACGCAGATGCTTCCAATGGGGCGACCGGCCCCGCTCGTCGTTCATCGCCGCGCTGTGGTCCTTAATCGCTACTGCTGCACGTTTGTATGTTGCAGCCGCGTTTGTAAACAGGAACGCCGTCACTGAGTTGCTACCCCGCGACAACCTCGGTTGGCTGCCAAGCACAAGAGGACGAGGAGTGCCGGGATCTCCATGACGAGTTTGAAGGTCGAGAGAGAGGCTCTCGACTGCCCGTCTCGGAGTACATCCCGATGGCGACTACCCCTCAGAAAATTACCCTTCTGTCCTCGCGAGACATTGCCTTCAAGAACGTGGAGTTCTCCATGTCCCAGGTCCGCGTCAAGGCTGACATCTGGATCGAGGACCTACCTGACCTCGTAGCTGAAGTGACGACCCACTCGCACCTCATCGTGCGCAAGACGACCAGTGGTTGCATCGAGCGCCTTGCCGTCGAGATTCGCGCAGGGTCGGCCAGTCCCACTGAGCCACAGGCGCCCGAACCCGCAATTCTGGGCAAGCTGCTGGAGCGCTATCAGCGCATCGACACGCGGGAGGATGCATGATGCCCCGACACGATGCGTCCGAACTGGCCCACCGCCTGGGCCGACAGGCCGAAGCGGTTTGTCGCCACTATCTTTCGAGCGGACATCGCGAGGGACGCTACTGGCTTGTTGGCGATGTCCGAAACACGCCGGGTCGCTCGATGTTCGTGCGGCTCGTCGGCTCGCAGAGCGGAAAGCGCGCAGCCGGCAAATGGACTGACGCGGCGACCGGGGAGTATGGCGATCTTCTCGATATCATCCGCGAAAGCCGCGGCTTGAGCGACTTCAGGGACGTTGCCCATGAGGCAATAACGTTTCTCGGCCTACCCCATCCCGAACCAGAGCAGACATCAATCCGGTCGAAGTTGCTGGCCGCGCCGTCGGAAATGTCGGAGAAAGCGCGTCGGCTATTTGCGATGTCGCAGCCGATTGCGGGTACGGTCGTAGAGGCGTATCTGCACAACCGCAGTATTGCCGCTTTGCACGGGACCGGAAGTCTGCGTTTTCACCCGCGCTGCTACTACCGGCCCGACGAACAAGCGCCGACTGAGACCTGGCCGGCGATGATCGCTTCCGTCACCGATCTCGACGGCCATTTGACTGGCGTACATCGCACATGGCTTGATCCTTCCGGCAGGGGCAAGGCACCGGTCGGTACGCCGAGGCGCGCGATGGGCGATCTTCTCGGTCACGCGGTTCCGCTTTGGCCCGCCGGGCGACGTCATGGCGGGCGGCGAAGGCATCGAGACCGTCTTGTCGCTTCGGTGCATCCTGCCCGATATGGCCATGGCAGCGGCACTCTCGGCCGCCCATCTTGCTGCCATGCTGTTCCCCCCCACACTGAGACGGCTCTACATCGTGCGCGACGCCGATCCAGCCGGTAACGGCGTGCGTGACATCTTGATCGAAAGAGCGAATGCTGCCGGGATCGAGCCGGTCGTGCTCTCGCCGGCACTTGGGGACCTCAACGAAGATCTCTGTACGCTAGGCGTGGATGCCGTTCGAGCAGCAGTCCGTGTTCAGCTCGCCCCCCAGGACATCGCCCGTTTCATGGCAGTGGCGGGATAACTCGGAACGAACAGCCTGTCCGCTGTCGCTTGCATCACTTGGATGCTCCTGAAGTCGAAGAGAACCGCGCCTGCGGGCCTTCCAGAGGGCGATCGGCCAGCAAACGACCCGGACCCGCAATGTCTCCGGCCGACTATTTTCCGGCGCGCTCCCCAAGGGAGCGCTTTCCATCGCGAAGCAAAATAGCCGGCCTTCACCCTCCTCCGCTGACACTCCGGCCCTTCGCTTCGCTGCGGGTGCAGGTCCGTCCCGTCCGCCGGCTTCCGTCGCCATGAAGGCCGCGAGGGTCGCGGTCCAACCGGCGGAGCATCCAATGAGCGAGCATGACGACTACGAACCACAGCACTCGTCTTCACCCATCGACCACGTCCTCACCGAACTCCAGCTCTATGGCTACCGTCCCTTCGTGGATGAGCCTGATCCTCGACCGCTTCCAGAGGGCCACTGCGTCGCCGGCGCGATGGCCGACATCTTCGACGCCCTCATCGTGGCACTGCAAGACACTCGCCTCGAGCCCGATCTCGACGATCTTCTGTGGTCGACCGTCAACATCTTTCACCGCGCCGCAGATCGGATCGAGCGCGAACTCGATCACAACGAGCAGGCGCAACGCCGCAGCCAGCGTGAGCAGGACGGCAGCGAAGTGAAATCGGTCGAGCTGGAACGCCTGACGGCCGAAGGGCAGACGCTGATCGAACGCCAAAGCGCCTTCGAACTGATGCGTGATCAGGCCGCGGAGCACTACGAGCGCCACACCGGATCGAGTTGGCGACCGCGCAGCGGATCGATGGTCAACCATCGCAACATGACCTCTGCGCTCATCGACAGCCGCGATTTTCTCAGCGCCAAGAAACGCGCCTCGCAGGAAGTCCTTCTGCCACCTGGCCCGAAAATCGCCTTCACCGCTGGGCTCGACTTCAATGACCACCAGCTGATCTGGGCCAAACTCGACCAGGTCCACGCCAGGCATCCCGACATGGTATTGATGCACGGGAAATCGCCGAAGGGTGGCGAAAAGATCGCCTCCTGTTGGGCAGACCATCGCAAGGTACCCCAAATCGGCTTTGCCCCTGATTGGACAAAGCATGCCAAAGCCGCCCCGTTCAAGCGCAATGACGCAATGCTGGAGGCGCTGCCGATAGGCGTCATCGTCTTTCCCGGGACCGGAATTCAGGACAATCTTGCAGACAAGGCAAAGAAGCTCGGCATCCCAGTCCTCGACTTCCGCCCCAAGGGAGGCGGCGCGTAAGCGCTGCCCGCCCTACCCTTTTTTCGATTGTACGATACGGCCGCGGTCGGGCAGCGTGTACTGTATTTGCAGTTCGCTGGAGTGCTTGGCCCGGGATGCCGGATCTCCGCCCGGCGCCGCCCGTCTTTTGCGATACTCAGTCCGCGCCCTAGCAAAGGCGCGCGACGCCGTCACGCTTGCCGTCAACGTTTCAGCTGCGTCGCAGCTGGCATCACAGCTGCGAATAACGACGCCCGTTCAACCGAACAGGGGCTGGATCTGGGCGAATTCACCGAACAACCGGCGCGGGCAGGATGTTTTTTTCTGACCGGCCGTCGCATTGTTAACGTTGTCGCTGGCACGGCATCGCGCGACGCACAGTTCGAATCCACGACGGCGTGCCGTCTCGTTCCAAAGATAGCGGATATCCGGTGATGCACGTCAGCCGTGACTTGAACCATCACGTGCGTGCCTTAAGCGCGGTGCCGACAACAGCTTGCGACTTCGCGATGCCTGTACAGAGGAGCATCGAGGCCGGTGATCGTCGTAGCCGGGATTTCGCCAGCGACGGTATCGCCAGGTTCTCCGTTGATGTCTCTATCTGGTGGGCCGCTCCAAACGGCCTCTTTAATGGGCTGATCTGGCCGAAGGTCGGCTGCGCCTCGATCGCCTAAGCCGCAATGGCGCCGATCGACTTTCTTCCCCTGCCGGCTGCGCCGTCATTCCTCGCCAAACAACAAAGTCGCTTGGCTGCCATCCTCCGCTGGCGCTGCGGTCGCAAGCGATGCGGCGTCGATCGCCTCCGGCCCGCGGATCGCCATCGAGGCCGCAATGGTGCGGGCTCGAAACAGAGTTCAAGGAGAAAACTCATGGCGATAATCGGAACCTTCAAGAGGACCGGCAACAACGAGTTCACCGGCGAAATCGTCACCCTCTCGCTCCAGACCAAGAACGTCCGCGTCGTGCCCGAGACCAACCGCTCTGGCGACAGCGCCCCCAGCCACCGTGTCTTCGTCGGGCGGGTCGAGATCGGCGCCGCATGGTCCAAGCGCTCCAATGACGGCCGCGACTATCTCGGCGTGAAGCTGGACGATCCGAGCTTCACTGCTCCGATCTACGCGAACCTCTTCAACGATGAGGAAGGCGAAGGCTACAGCCTCATCTGGTCGCGCCCCAACGGCCGCCGCAACGCGGAGTAAGGCCCCGACCAAGGCTCCGCCCGGACGAACAGGGCGGGGCCGTCCTCCTTTTCACGACAAGGTGAGCGCAGTCGCTGCGCAACGAGCTCCGTCGGACTTGGGGCGACTACCTGTCGTGTTCGCGACTGGAGACTTCATTCCTGCATGTTGCCTCGCCGATCATCGAAAATTGGCGGTGTTTCCCGCGTCAACTCACGGTGCCGATTTTCTGATCAACTCGCATGGGTCCACATTCAGCGCAGTTGCGATCCTCCCAAGAACACTGATGCTGGCCGAGACCCGAGCGCGCTCGATCGATCCGACGTAACGCATGCTCAGTCCAGAGCGGGCGGCCAGTTCCTCCTGCGTCACGTTCTGGTCATGGCGCAGACGACGCATGTTGGCCGCCATGATCTCCTTGAGATTCATGACGGATTAGGGACCAGAAAGGGAACTATCGTTCTAGGAATGATCGTTCCTATTCGCTATGATTGGTGCTCGATCTAAAGGACGGCTCCTTCGAGATCGCGATCGAAATATGAACGGTCAAATACAATGCTTAAACCGCTGCTCGATCCTGATGTCGCCGACATTGCGCCGGATGCCCCGGTCCTGACCGGCTATGACGAGGAGCGTCTGCTCACCTACATTCGCCTGCTTGACGCGGCAGCGGAAGATGCCGATTGGCGAGAGGTGGCCAGGATCGTCTTGCATATAGACCCGGAGCAGGAGCCGGAACGAGCGTTCCGGTCCTGGGAGACCCATCTTGCCCGCGCGCGATGGATGACGACCAGCGGCTACCGATATCTTCTCGCTGGCGGCGCTCCGCACTGACGCGGCCGGCGCTCCATTTTGCTGAATCGGCATAATGGTTTGCCGACTCTCAAACTATCCAACTTCCTTATGCCCCTGAATGTTGACGCCGACGCCTCACATCCGGGTACGCGGAGAGGACAGGAACAGTGCAAGGCGATTGGACCGATCCGGCGGCGTATTCACACATGTGCAGCTACCAGGCTACGGAGTTCGCTGCCGAGTATCTGATCCGGAATGACGAATTCGTGGCAGAGTGCAGCCAGCTTGCATCGCAATTCGCTGGTTCTGGAGAACCTGCCGGTCAGCCCGATCTCGCCGCCCGTTGGGGCGCGCGATTTCAAAACTGCCGGTGCCGGACTTCCGAAAGCTGACAATATCATCTGGACAGAACAGGCCTCGCCGCGCGTGCTCCGGGTCATGCGGGTATCTGCATCCCATCAAACAGTTCGACCTTCCAGCCTTGCCGGAGCCAGCGTTTGGCCGCAGGACGAAGGCCTTCACATTATTTGGTCTACCTTAATTGGGAAAAGTCATCTCGTCGCTGACGACCGCGCCGGTGAATTCAACGCTATCCTTCTGCCGCTCGACGCTGCATTCGAGACGCGGCTCGATGCAGCGCGCCGGTTCTGGCGCGCACTGAACGGCCGGGCAGCCAGTCCATCTTACGGCGCGCTGCCGCAACAGACCAAGACCAGGCATATCCTCAATTTACGCGCACATGATGGTCACCGCACGGGTGCAACCTATCGTCAGCTCGCGGAGGTGCTGTTTTCGCAGGAGCCGATTGTGCCGCGAGATTGGCGTGATCATCATCTCCGCCACAAGGTCCGAGCTATCTTACGCCGTGCAGCTTTTTTAGTCGCCGGCGGCTATCGCGATCTTCTCTTCTACCCCCACAACCGTAGCGAAAAGTCCGGCCGCCGAAGTCCTTCTTCGGGGTAGCAAAAACGCGCCCCCCAATCTTTGCCCTCCCTCGCCTTTCCTGATTTCGATCATGGTCCACTTCGCGCGTCCCGGCAGGCCAGGACGACAGCAGAACCGAATGGAGATCGAGCGATGTCGAAGGGTCCCGCGGACGCGCCCCAAAAGTATTTGCGCACGAAGGAGGCAGCACCCATCGTCGGGCTCTGCGCCCGCACACTCGAAAAGCACCGGACCTACGGCACCGGCCCAAAATACCGAAAGGTCGGCGGGCGCGTTCTCTACGACATCAACGACCTGCACGCCTGGATAGAGCTGGGGGCACGCACCTCCACCAGCGATGTCAACGCGACCTATGTTCCGCCGGCAAAACCCCATGCAGCCCGCGCGCCCGCCTATGTCGGCAGACGCGACCGCAGCTCCTGATCTGTGGCGCACCGAAAATGCAGTATCGCGAGACCGTTCAGCAGCAATTTGCGCTGCCTCATGTCCCCTCATCCGGCTTCCCTCCACGCGGCACGGAGGACGTCGTGGCGCGGCAGCTCGTCTTATTGGTGAAATCCCGCCGCCTGACACCGATCCACTCTCATGCGCGCGACCTGCGTTGAGGCGGCAAGTGTGCACGGCATGGCAACGATTTGGAATCGCTGCCATCCTGGTCTGGGCTGTGTCGCAAAACATCCACGCGCAAGCCAGGAGATTGCAACCGCGCCGCCTGGTAGCGGCGAAACAGCAGCAAACCCTGACCTTCATGTCGCCGCGTAAACGGCGGCACGTCCACAGCCGGATAGCCGCACGCGAGCAGCCGAGTCCATACACGGGCAAGCGTCTTAAAGCTTGCCTGCTGCGCCCCGGGATCGAGTCATGAGCAAGCGCACAAAGATCATCGCCACCATGGTTGGCGGCGCAGTGCTCGCCGCGGCGCCGGCATGGATTAGCCATCCGCCGATATCCATCTGGAACGCATCGGGGAGCATCCCCGTCGGGCTCTATCGCGTCCAGCCGGCCGACAAAATCGGTATTGCCAATATCGCCGTCATCATGCCGCCCGAGCCCTTGGCGGCCTTCATGGCAAGACGCGGGTATCTGCCGAAAAATGTGCCGCTCCTGAAGCGTATTTTGGCACTCGGGGGCGCAACCGTCTGTCGCCAAGGCACAACCATCATCGTCAACGGCAAGACGTATGGACATGCGCGCGAGCGTGACAGTCGCGGTCGACCCCTGCCCATCTGGCAGGGCTGCCGCGACATTGCAGAGGCCGACGTCTTCCTTATGAACCTGGGTGCAGCCGACAGTTTTGACAGCCGCTATTTCGGCCCGCTCCCGCTCTCATCGATAGTTGGCCGCGCGGTTCCCGTCTGGACCACGGAGCGCACCACTCCGGTGCTGGATATCACCAACGATCCCCTCGCTAGCGAGCCGTGACGGCTTGGCTCGACGCGCACTAACACTCAGAAAGGAGCACTGCAATGACCCAGATCGGAACCTTCACGCGCAACGATGACGGCTTCTTCGGCAATCTCTCCACGCTAACAATCGAGGCGAAGATTGCCATCCTGCCTGCCGAGAAATCCAAAACCGAAAACGCGCCCGACCATCTGATCTATTGCGAAGGGATGGCGGTCGGTGCGGCTTGGGACCGCGCTGGAGACAAGGCTGGGGATTACCTCTCCGTCTCAATTGACGACCCGTCCTTTACGCAGCCGATCCGCGCCAAGCTGTTCCGGTCCGATGCAGAGAACAACGTCTGGAGCCTGCACTGGAACCGATCATCGAAGCGCGACGGGCGAGGCTGAACAGATGCTTCTGGAGCCCTTCGACGAATCTTTCTCGCCAACCCTTTTGATCCATTGCGCGCCGGTCAAACCCTTCGATCTGACCGCCCGCGAGGCAGCCCAGAGGGGGCCGGACACTTGCTTGTGGCTGCGGACGCCGATTTCATCACAGTTTTGGCAAAGCCGGTTCGATTGGCAAGCCCCTGCCCTTAACGGAAGCGAACACCGTCGCAGGCTGGCAGCGCATCGGTTCTGCGGTCTGCGGGATGCAGCCCACAGAGGCATGACGACGTTTGCCGCATGTGTCATGCTCGGCTTCGTGGCGCCCGAAACTGGTGCAGCGGCTTCCTCTGCTGGTGAACGGCCGGCGCACTCCGAGTCGACGATCTTGTCGGCTGGCCCGTGGTCGCAGCATATCCGGGAAGCGTCAAAACGCTTCGCCATTCCAGAGCGGTTGCTGCGCGGCGTCATGCATGTTGAGAGCGTCGGCGATGTTCGTGCGCTTTCAAGCAAGGGCGCAATGGGCTTGATGCAGATCATGCCGGCGACGTGGGAAGAACTGCGCATCAAATACCGTCTCGGTGACGATCCCTATCAACCGCGTGACAACATTCTTGCAGGTGCAGCATATCTTCGCGAAATGCTCGACAGCTTCGGGCGCAGCGGCTTTCTTGCCGCTTACAATGCCGGTCCTGGTCGGTACACGGAACATCTCTTAACCGGCCGTCCGCTGCCACGCGAGACGGTCGACTACGTCAGGAAACTCGCGCCGCTGCTCGATGGTGCAGTTCTCAGTCCGCGGCGCGCGCGGCAAGGAAGGGGCAGAGCCAGCTCTCTCCGTCCAACGATCTTTGCGCATCCCCATGACATTCGGAACGCCACTGCATCGGATGGCAATGGTTATGGCGAGACGATCTTTGCGGCGATTCATTCGTCCGCAATGCGGTCGCCAATGGGCAATCCTGTTGCGGACCTGACCGCGATCGAGCCACGGCCGGGTGAAACCGATTTCCAATCGAACCACGCTGTTTCCGGCCTATTCGCTCAACCCTCTTTAGCCATATCGCGATGATCGCCACGTTCCTCCTCAATTGCATTCCGGCCTGTTCCGTCGCGGAAATTGCGGCGGAAGGGTTGGCTGTGGATGAGAACAGAGAGATTGGCAGGATAAAGGGCCGCGAGGTGCGGCTCGGTTCGGCCGATTGTTTTCCTTACGATTTTCGTCTCATTTCGCAATGTGCTGGCACAATCAGCGATGTGCGCTATTCCCAATTTTTCAGTCTTTCAATGGAAACCGCACCTCGTGGCCGTCTAGCATGAAGCGTGACGATAGCTTTCGCGTCCGCCCCGGTCGCATCCGCTCCCGCGCCGGCCAGCGCGCACGACCCTTCATCTTCCAGGCTCTTGCGGCCACACAGCGCGCCGGCGGGCACCTTACACGCGAGGGTCGGATCACCTCCCCGCGAGCTTCAACGTTTGGCCGCGGCCGGTCAGCGAGCATCCGCGCCAGTCGCCTCATCTCTGACAGCTCACGCGGCGCCGTCGTCAAGACCCGTGTGGTACGGCAGTTCAGAGGGTCTGCGCCACTCGCCACCCATCTCAAATATCTTCGCCGCGAAGGTGTTACACGTGATGGTGAGAAGGCGAGGATGTTCGGTCCCGACACCAAAGATGCAGATCATGACGCCTTCTGCGACCGCTGCAAGGATGATCGGCATCACTTCCGTTTCATCGTTTCGCCGGAGGATGCAATGGAGCTCGGCGACCTCAAGAACTTCGCTTGTGACCTGATGGTCGACATGGAGCGCGACCTCGGCACGAGGCTCGACTGGATAGCCGTCGATCACTGGAACACCGAACATCCGCACGTTCACATCCTCGTTCGCGGCGTTGCCGACGATGGCGAGAGCCTTGTCATCTCGCGCGACTACATCCGCCAGGGCATGCGCGATCGGGCGAGCGACATTCTCACCCAGACGCTTGGGCTCCGCACGGACCTCGACATCCGCCAGGCCATCGAGCACCAGGTCGACACTGAGCGCTGGACGCAGCTCGATCCCCAGCTTGTTCGTGACGCCGACCGTCATGGTATCATTGATCTCGCGCCACACCCTGATCGCCGGCCCGACGAGTTCCTGGGGCTCAAAGTCGGCCGGCTGCGGCAACTGGAAAGCCTGGGCCTCGCGAACGAGATCCGTCCCGGCCAGTGGATGGTGGTCGAAGAGGCCGAGGCCACTTTGCGCGCCCTCGGTGAACGCGGCGACATCATCAAGCGCATGCACCGCAGCCTCACTGTGCATGGGCTAGAAAAAGGGACGGCCGACTATGTGCTGGCCGCCGAAAAGATTGATGCGCCCGTGATCGGCCGACTGCTCGAACGCGGCCTTGATGACGAACGGCGCGGCGCGGCCTATGCCATCGTCGATGGCATTGATGGACGCACGCACCACATTCGCTTCCATGACCCTGATGCGGCCGGAGACTCCGACCCGGGCTCGGTCGTGGAGTTGTGCCGCGATGCGAGTGCAAATGGCGGTGGCCGGGTCACGCTCGCGGTCCGCTCCGACCTCTCAATCGAACAGCAGGTCCATGCTTCCGGCGCGACTTGGCTCGATCGCCAACTCGTTGCACGCGAGCCTGCCGAATTCGGTGACGGCGGCTTTGGCAGGGACGTAAGACAGGCACTGCAAGATCGGGTCGACCACCTTGTCAGCCGCGATCTGGCCAGGCGCGAGGGACAGCGCGTCATTCTTGTGCGCAATCTGATCGATACTCTACACGATCATGAGGTGGAATCGCTCGGTGCCCGCCTCGCCGCCGAGACGGGCCTCTCATTCACGAAGGCTGCCAACGGCGATCATGTGGCTGGGATTTACCGGCGGCGTTTCTCGCTGGCTTCAGGCCGGCTCGCGATGATCGACAATGGGCTCGAATTCAAGCTCGTGCCCTGGTCGCCGTCGCTCGAAAAGCGATTGGGTAATCAAGTCATCGGGATCGTGTGCTCGGATACGGGGGGCGTGGATTGGAACCTGGGAAAGAAGCGCGGCATCGGGCTATGAAGGTTACAGGCGTATGCTCTATCCTGATGCTGGGAAGCCAGCACGGTCGCACATTCTATTTGTACCCGCGCAGTGAAGCGCCGATTGCCTCGCAAAACAGGGACTTTGCGCATCCTCGATTCAGTCTGGCGCCCGCGATCGCGGCACTGGCGCTGTTTGCCTTCGTCTATCATTGGAACAGCTATCTGTGGCCGCTGACAGTTTTGCAGGGCAATGCAGAGGATTATCCGATCGTCATTAGCCTCAGCCGCCTGCTCAGCTACAACAGAGGCGCCCTCAATACAGGACTGGTCATGGCCGGCGCCACGCTCGCCGTGCTGCCGCCATTGATGCTCTTCGCCTTCCTGCAGCGCTTCTTCGTGGATTCGATCGTCGGCTCGGCGGTCAAGGGATAATGGACCAGCGCGGCGCTCTGTGCTAAGGTGTACACAGATCAACACAGGACACCGCTATGGCCGCTAGCACCACTATGACAATTCGCGTCAGTCCCGATGTAAAGGAAAAGCTCGACCGGATCGCAACCGACACCCGGCGTAGCAAGTCGTTCCTCGCAGGTGAAGCCGTCGCAGCGTATGTCGATCGCGAGCTTGAAATCATTGAAGGTATCAAGCGCGGCCTTGCTGATGTCGAAGCTGGGCGCATCGTGTCTCATGATAAGGCCATGGCAGAAATTTATGCCGCGATTGATGCAGGCACGGGCCGCAAGGTGTGACGCGAGCCGTTCAGTGGTCTCGCGGTGCGCTGGACGACATCAAGGAACAGATCGCCTATATCTCGCAGGATAATCCGCGCGCTGCGCGCCTGGTCGCAGACCGGATTCTGGAAGCAGGGGCCGCGCTTGGGGAAATGGCAACCGGGCGACCCGGCCGTGTATCCGGCACCTATGAAAAGCCTTTGAGTCGCCTGCCCTACATCATCGCTTACGCCGTGACCGCCAAGGGCGGCCGGGAAAGCATTTCAATTTTGCGGGTGATCCACGCAGCGCGCGGTTGGCAGGACGAGGAATGGCCGAACTGAGCGAGATCTCGCGACGAAGGGGCTTTAATCGCGAGCGGATTTGCTGCCAACAATTTTGACAGCAAGCTGCCGGGTATTGCTCCCGAGTTTAACCGGAGACCTGGGTGGGAGCATATACGTCGAGCACGTTCTGAGTTTCGTCCGTTCGCAATGAGTTATGGCTGCTAACGATCTGGCAAAAACCACGATTCAGTCCGCGGTCAGCACGACCTTGACACTCTGTGAACGGTCGGCGGCAAGTCGGAAGGCATCGGGGGCGCAAGAAAGCGTGCGCTCCGCTGTCATCAGCTTCAGGACGTCCACCTCCCCCGACACGATGAAATCGACCGCCCGGCCGAACTCCGTGCCGAAGCGGAATGTGCCTTTGAGGTCGATCTCCTTGGCCATCACCGCATTGGCCGGCAGCGGGATCTGGCCACCGGGAAGATTGCCGACCTGGACCACCGTGCCGCCGCGCCGGACACTGGCGATCGCCGCGGCAAGGCCGGCGGCAGTGCCTGAAATCTCGAACGCCACATCAAGCGAACCGCCGGCAGCAAGCGCCTGGAGTTCGGCGTCGCCGCCGGAAAGGTCGATCGTCCTGTCGGCGCCCAAACTGCGGGCGAAGGCGAGCGGCGCGGCGGCGATATCGACGACGGTCAGTTCAGCGCAGCCGGCAAGCCTGGCCGCGAGCATGGTCAAGAGACCGATGGGGCCGGCACCGAACAGGATGACGTTGCGGCCCCTGATGTCGCCCGCCCGCGCGGCGGCGTGCAGGCTCACCGCCAGTGGTTCGGCAAGTGCCGCCGCCTGGTAGGCCACATCAAGTGGAACCTTGAAACATTGCGCGGGCGTGGCGTCGAACAGACTGACGAAGCCGCCCTGCATATGCGGTGTCTTCGATGCCGAGCCCATGAAGTAGATGTTTTCGCAGAGATTGGCCCGCCCCTCCAGGCATCGCGCGCAATGCCCGCACCAGCGCGACGGATTGACCGCGACATGGTCGCCGACGCCCAGGCCGGGCGCGGCGCCGTTGATCTCGACGATTTCGCCCGAGATCTCGTGGCCGAGGACAAGCGGCGAGGTGACGACGAAGTCACCGGTACGGGCATGGCGGAAATAATGCAGGTCGGAGCCGCAGATGCCCCCTGCCCCGAAGCGCACACGCACCATGCCTGGTGCCAGCGGTTCGAGCGGATGCTCCACGACGCGAAGGTCCTGCGGGCCGAACAGCGTCGCGGCAATCACCTGGCCACTCACCGGATCAGTTCCATCTCGGTCGGCAGCCAGAGCGTAATGGCGGGTATGAAGGTGATCAGAAGCAGCGCCACGATCAGCGGCACCAGCCACGGCAGGATCGCCATGGTGGTGCGCTCGACCGAGAGCTTGGCGACGCGCGACAGCACAAAGAGCACCATGCCGAGCGGCGGGTGCAAAAGCCCGATCATCAGATTGAGCGTCATGATCAGCCCGAAATGCACAGGGTTGATGCCGTAGACGGCAGCGACCGGCAGCAGGATCGGCACCAGAATCGTGATCGCGGCGATCGTATCGAGGAAGCAGCCGACCACCAGCATCAGGATGTTGACCAGGATCAGGAAGACCCACTTGTTTTCGGTGAGCGCGAAGATGAAGTTCGAAAACAGCTGTGCTGCCTGGCTGACGGTGAGCAGCCAGGCGAAGATCGATGCGGCGGTAACGATGAACAGCACCGAGGCGGTCGTTTCGATGGTGTCGAAGCTGGCCTTGGCAAGCAAACGCAGCGTCATCGTGCGGTAGCGCACCAGCCCGAGGAAAAGCGACCAGATCACAGCCGCCATCGCCGCTTCGGTCGGCGTGAACCAGCCCATCGTCATGCCACCGATCAGGATGACCGGCGTCATCAGCGCCATGACCGCAGAGAAATCGAAATACCAGTCCGCCACGATCAGCACCAGCAGCGCTATGCCGACCGCGATATTGATCGACAGGCCAAGCTGCACCAGCACATAGCAGCCAATCGGAAAGGCAGCCACCACCAGCACCTCGCCCGCCGCTTCGGCCAGCCGCCGAAGCTCGAAGGATGTGTCGGAGCCCCAGCCGCGCCTGTAGGCGAAGATGGCGACCGTGATCATCATCAGCACGGTCATGACCACGCCGGGCAGGATGCCGGCCATGAACAGCGCGCCAATAGAGACATTGGCCATCATGCCGTAGATGACGAAGGGCAGCGAAGGCGGGAAGATCGGTCCGAGCGTGGCTGAAGCGGCGGTAACCCCGACCGCGGCGTCGATCGGATAGCCGTGGTCCTTCATCGCCTTGATCTCGATGGTGCCAATGCCGGCAGCGTCGGCGAGCGCGGTGCCCGACATGCCGGAAAAGATCACCGATCCGATGATGTTGACCTGCGCCAGGCCGCCTTTCATCCAGCCGACCAGGGCAAGGGCGAAGGAATAGATGCGCCCGGTGACGCCGGCGATGTTCATGAGGTTGCCGGCCAGGATGAAGAACGGAACGGCGAGCAGCGGAAAGCTCTCCACCCCGGCGATCATGCGCTGGGCCGCGATGATATCGGGCGCGACGCCGTAGATGACGAGGTAAAGGATCGACGCGGCCGCCATCGAAACGGCGACCGGCACGCCGATGAGCATCAGGACAAGAAAGCCCCCTACCAGAAGCAGCATCGCTCAGACCCCCGCCGTCTCGAACGCACCAGGACGCTCGAGCACCGAATAGCCGCGCCTGTAATTGCCGATGAAGACCTGGATCGAGCGCAGAAGCATCAGCACGAACCCGGCCAGTACGGCGTAGAAGAACCAGCGCCGCGGCAGGTTGACGGTGACCATGCGCTCATGCGCCACGATCGTGACGTAGCGCCACATCAGCCAAGATCCGTAGGCGAAGAATGCGATGCGGATAACATCGACGGCGAGCGCCAGCCAGCGGCCGACGCGCTCCGGCAGATAGTGGTAAAGCACGTCGACATGGATATGGCGCGAAAGGCGCACGCACATGGCGGCACCCAGAAAAACGACGACGACGAGCGCGTTGATGGCGATCTCCTCGGTCCAGGCAAGGCTGTTGTTCAGCGCATAGCGGGTGAAGAACTGCAGGAAGACACACACGACCATGCCCCAGAAAACGGCAAGCGTGATCCAGTCCTCGATGCCGTGGTCCGACAGGTCGACGTGTACCGGCACCTCCTCGAAGGCGTGCGCGATCTCTTCGACGGTGATCTCGGTGTGGTGTTCCTCGGCCATCGGCGCGGGCTCCCGAAGCTGGTGGGTCGTCAAGGATTGAAAAGGCCGTCCGGCGCAATTTGAAGCCGGACGGATGGGCAGGTTAAAGCGGCGATTCCGATTGCCGCCCTATCCTCTTGATTGAGCATCGGGTTTCCGATGCTCTACTTGATAGCGCGGATCGCTTCCCAATCGGCCTTGTTGTAGCCGAACTCCTCGAAGGTGACCTTCTCCAGCACATTCTTCTCGAAGTCGGCACGGTCGACATCGGTTACGCTGATGCCGCGGTCCTTGAATACCTGCACCAGTTCCTTTTCGCGGGCGACGATCTTTGCCGTGGCGCGGGCGGCAGCCTCCTGCATCACCTCGGTGAAGATCTTCTTGTCCTCATCGGAAAGCGAGGCCCAGCGCGACGCCGATATGATGGTGTTGAGATGATCGACTATATGGCCAGTGAGCACGATGTTCTTCTGCACCTCGTAGAATTTCTTCGCCTCGATGGTGGTCAGCGGGTTCTCCTGGGCCTCCACGGTGCCGTTCTGCAGGGCCAGATAGACCTCGGCGAAGGCAATCGGCGCCGTGTTGGCGCCGCAGGCACGCGGCATGGCCAGATAGGCCGGCACGTCGGGAACGCGCATCTTCAGGCCCTGCATGTCGGAGCACTTGGCGATCGGCCGGTTCGAGGTGGTCTGCCGCGTGCCGTAATAGGTGGTGGCGGCGATATGATTGCCGGTCTTGTCCTCATAGCCCTTGGTCAGGGCCTTGTAGACGTCGCTTTTGGTGTATTTCAGCAGATGGTCGGCATCGCGGAAAGTGTATGGGAAATAGGTGACGCCGATGGGTGGATATTCGCGCGCCGCGAAGCTCGATCCGGAAATGATGATATCGACGGTGCCGAGCATCAGGCCCTGGTTGATGTCTGCTTCCTTGCCAAGCTGCGAGGCCGGATAGACGTCGATGGCGTAGCGGCCCTGGGTGCGCTTCTTGATCTCGTCGGCAGCCCACACGGATTCGGTGTGGAAGGGCTCCGTCGTCTCGTAGACATGTGCCCATTTCAGGACCGTTTCCGCCGAGGCCGACGCCATGGGTATGGCAATTGCGGCGATCGCACCGAGCAGAACTGCGTATTTTCTCAGCATCTAATTCCTCCCTGGTTGAACTTGACGGCCGGATCTCCCCCCGGCCAACTGCTATTCCGCAACCTCCTTGGCTGCGGCTCTCTCATCGAAATTGCGTGAGAATCTGATTTGCGACTGGCGCAGATGCTGCTGCATGGCGGCCTTGGCCCGCTCGGGGTCGCGCGCGGCAATTGCATCGCGCACGGCACGATGTTCCTTTGCCGCGACCTGCCAGGAATCGCTGGTCTCGAAATAGATCGACAGGCGTTCGAAGTACGGGTTCATGCGCTGGTCGAAAAGCTCGCCGATGAAGCGCACCAGCACCGCGTTCTCGAGAATGCCGGCGACAGCGGTGTGGAATTCCCGGTCGAGCGCAATGGTCATCTTGTTGGGGTGACGCATGGCCTCCATCCGGCGCAGCACGTCGTCGAGCCGTTCGATATCTGCAGGCCGGACATGGAGGGCCGCTTCGGCGGCGATCGCGCCTTCGACGAATTCGCGCGCGCGCAACAGCTCGAACGGGCCTTCCTCGACTTCGGGTTCGGAGGCGGCGGCGCTCGGCGGATCGGTGACGTAGATACCCGAGCCGACTCGGATGCGTATGCGGCCTTCGACCTCCAACGCTATCAACGCTTCACGGACCGTCGGGCGGGAAATTCCGAGCTGGTCGGCCAGATCCCGCTCGGTCGGCAGACGGTCGCCGACGGAAAACTCGCCGGCATCGATCAGCTGCCTGAGCTGATCGGCGACCTGTCGGTATAGCCGGCGAGGTTCAACGGCCTGGATCGGCATGCGCGTTTAGTTCCCTCCCGGGCCAACCCTGGTACATTGGTCTGACCCATTGACCGCAGCTTAGACAGAGGATGCGGAGAGTCAAGCTCGATAGAACCGCGGCCCGCACAACCGGAACTCGGCGGCATTGCGCAAGCATTCCATGCGTCAGCGCCGTCCCCCGCGAATGACCAGGACGTTCCCGGCGGCGACGAGGACGAGCCCGGCGATCGCGTAAGCGGTCCAGGCATAGCCTTCCAGCGCCGTGGAGATCAAAAGCGCAAAGACGGGAAATATGACGGTCGCATAGCCGGCGCGGGCGCCGCCAATGCGTCCGAGCAGCGTCAGGTAGGCAGCGAAAGCCACGACGGTCGATATGACGGCGAGGAAGACCAGCGAGCCGATAAAAGAGGCGGTCGTCGCGAACACGAACGGCTCACCAAGCAGCAAGGCCAGGAACGTCGACCACAGAGTGCCATAAAGCATGCCCCAGGCGCTCGTTGAAACGAGCGGCAGGCCGCGGCGCTGGTTTGCGACGGAGACGAGATTGCCGACGCAGAAGCTCAGCGTGCCGCAGAGGCACAGAAGAAGGCCCACCAACGTGCCGCCGGAAAGCCCGTTGGCGGCGATTTCGGGAAAGAACATCAGCGCTATGCCAGCGAAGCCGATGAGGCCGCCGGCGAGAATGCGCGGCGCCGGGCGCTCGCCGATGACCAAGGCACCGAGCAGCATGTTGATTACCGAGGCGAGCGAGAAGACGACCGAGAGCAAGCCGCTGACGAGATAGCCGGCGCCGTAATAGAAAAACAGGAAGTTCGACGAGAAGATGAGGATGCCGAGCACTGCAAAGCGCAGATGATCGGTGATCGAAAAGCGGAGCCGCCGGCCGGAAAAACCTGCCCAGGCAAACATCAGCAGCGTGGCGATGGCGAAGCGCCAAACCAGATTGACCTCGTTCGACACGCCGCTGCCGACCTGAAGCTCGATCGCGAACCACGATGCGCTCCAGGCAATGACCGTCAGCGCGTAAAGCCCGTAGTCGACGGGTTCGAAGGGGCGGTCGCGCGTCGCCATGCGCATTTCCGCGTTAGCCGGCTCCGGGGCGTCGTTTGGTTCTCTGGTTACCGACATGCTGGCCAAGACGCTTCCGCTCACAAGACGTTTACAGACCAACCGCCCGCCTTCGCCGCTTCTGGCCCCAGACGACGAGACCGAGCAACAGCAGAGCCGGAATGGCGAACCAATAGCGCGACGTCCGTTCCGCAGGGACTAGCACCTGGTTGATTTCGTCGCCGGGCTGCAGGCCGAATTTGGCCGCCTGGCTGCCCAGCCGCACCACGCCGATCGTCATGCTATCGCCAAGCGCACTGACGTCCAGGCCCGCGGCCTTCAGGCGTTCTGCCGATGAATTTGCAGGCCCGAGTTGTAGACGTACCAGCTTCGATATCTCATCGCCGTTGAGGTTCAGTGTCGTCAGGCGCAAGCGAACTGCGCCCCCCTCGGCTGTCTCGTCGACGATACGGCTGAGTTGGGAGGCAGGTACTGCCCGATACGGTTCGCTCACCTGATCGAGCAATAATCCCGGCCTGAACAAGATGAAACAGGCCACAAGCAACGCAATCGTCTCGTACCAGCGGTTGCGCACGAGCATCCAATTCTGCGTCGCTGCAACAAACGAGACCATGGCCAGTGTCGATGTCACGACCATCGCGACGAAGTCGAACGGACCTTCGAGATCGATCATCAGCAGCCCGGTGTTGAAGATGAAGATGAACGGCAAGAGACCGGTACGGATCTCGTATTTGAAACCCTGAATTCCGGTCTTCACCGGGTCGGCGCCGGAAATTGCCGCAGCAGCATAAGCCGCCAGGCCCACTGGCGGCGTCACGTCCGCCATCAGCCCGAAATAGAAAACGAACATATGGACGGCGACCAGCGGCACAGCGAGATCGTTCTGCGCCGCCAAATCGACGATGACCGGCGCCATCAAGGTGGCGACGACGACATAGCTTGCGGTGGTCGGCATGCCCATGCCGAGAATGATGCAGATCACCGCGGTGAACAAAAGCATGACGATGAAGCTGCCGCCCGAGATGAATTCGACCAGCTCGGTCATTACCAGCCCGATGCCCGTGAGCAGAACCGTGCCGACGATGATGCCGGCCGTCGCAGTGGCGATGCCGACCGTCGTCATGTTGCGTGCGGCGGCGGACAGCCCACCGACCAGATCGTCGAAACCGTGAAGCCAATGCTGCGCCAGCGCGCGGTCCTTGCGGAAAAAGGCGGTGAGCGGCCGCTGCGTGACGATCAGCGCCATAAGGGCGACAGCGCCCCAGAATGCCGACAGGCCGGGCGACAACTCCTCCACCATCAGGCACCAGATCAGCAGGATCACAGGCAGCAGAAAATGCAGGCCGGTGCGCGCCGTCTCGCCGAAGTGGGGAATCCTGACGATCTCGCCCTCCAGATCCTCCAGCGGCAGGTCGGGATAACGCGCCCGGTAGGCGACAAGGCCGATGTAAACGGCGATCAGCGCGGCAGTGATCATCCAGGTCGCGGCCGCGCCCAAAACGATCTTCGTCCAGCCAATGCCGTAATAGACAAGCCCTGCGAGGATGATGAAACCGCATACGCCCATCAGCCCGCGCAGCGCGCCCTGAAATGCGGAGTGCGTGCTGCGTGACGGCAGGCCCTTCATCCCCGTCTTCATCGCCTCGATATCGACGATGTAGAACAGCGAGCCGTAGGTCAGCAGCGCCGGATAGAAGGCGTGCTTGACCACCTCGGCATAGGAGATGCCGACATATTCCGCGATCAAGAACGCGGCGGCGCCCATCACCGGAGGCATCAGCTGACCATTGACGCCGGCCGCGCATTCGATGGCGCCCGCCTTCACCGCAGAATATCCGACCCGGCGCATCAGCGGGATGGTGAAGGTTCCGGTGGTCACGACATTGGCGATCGACGACCCGGAAATCATGCCGGTCAGGCCGGAAGCCACGACACCGGCCTTGGCCGGACCGCCGCGGTATTTGCCGAGCAGCGAGAAGGCAAGCTGGATGAAAAAGCCGCCGGCGCCGGCGCGCTCCAGCAATGTTCCGAACAGAACGAACATGAAGACGACGTTGGTGGACACACCGAGGGCAACACCGAAGACCCCCTCCGACGTCAGCCACATCTGCGAGGCTGCGCGCGATAACGTCGCGCCCTTGTGGCCGAGCAGGCCAGGTAGGTGAGGCCCGGCGAAGATATAGATCAGCATGATCGCCGCGATGACGGTGATAGCAGGCCCGACGGCGCGACGGGCGGCCTCGAGCAGGATGAGGACGCCGGCGATCGAGACGACCAGGTCAGCCGTAGTAGGAAGGCCCGGCCGATGGGCGATATCGCTGTAAAAGACCAACAGATAGAGGGCGGACGCCGCCCCGGCGATGCCTAGCACCCAGTCGGGCAGCGGCACCCGGCTGCGCGACGAGGTCTTGAAGGCCGGAAACGTCAGCATCGCCAGAAACAGGGCGAAGGCCAGATGGATGGAGCGGGCGATGCCGTCGCTGACGACACCAAAATTGAGCATGAACGGAAGGGGCGAGGCATACCAGAGCTGGAACAGCGACCATGCCAGCGATACGCCGAGGATCAGCTTCGCGGTGCGGCCGGTCGGCTTGCGCCCAC
The DNA here is from genome assembly GCF_040320025.1 of Mesorhizobium sp. M0808. Classification (NCBI taxonomy): domain Bacteria; kingdom Pseudomonadati; phylum Pseudomonadota; class Alphaproteobacteria; order Hyphomicrobiales; family Phyllobacteriaceae; genus Mesorhizobium; species Mesorhizobium sp. M0808. The sequence goes on along the minus strand of NZ_JAMYOX010000010.1, from coordinate 85,963 downwards.
CGGTGTCGGCTTCGGCGACGATCTCGCTAAGCTTGTCAATGCCGATAACGGGTTGGTCAGGCCCTGCCGCCCGCTGGCTTTGATCTGTCATCGTTCCCCACAATTATTTGCGATGCGAGGCGCCTGTGGCGCCTCGCATTGAAGGCCTCAGAGCCAGCCCTTCTCCTTGTAATAGCGCTCCGCGCCCGGATGCATTGGCGCCGACAGACCGGTCTTGATCATCTCCTTGGGATCGAGATTGGCGAAAGCCGGATGCAGTTTCTTGAAGTCGTCGAAATTTTCGAAGACCGACTTCACCAGTTCGTAGACCACCTCATCGGGCGTGCTGGCATTCGTCACCACTGTCGCGCGGACGCCGAATGTCGTCACGTCGTCCGGATTGTTGGCGTACATGCCGCCCTTGATGGTGGCGACTGAATAGTACGGATGAGCTGCCAACAGCGCGTCCACTGCCGGACCGGTCAGCGGGATGAGTTTGGCGCCACAGGCCGTGGTCGGATCCTGGATCGCGGCGGAAGGATGACCGACGCCGTAGAAGAAACCGTCGATCTTGTTGTCGCACAGCGCGCTGCCCTGCTCGTCCGCCTTCAGCTCCGCGGCAAGCGAGAAATCGCCGAGCGTCCAGCCCATCTGCTTGAGCAACTCCTCCATGGACGAGCGGGTGCCTGACCCGGGATTGCCGACGTTGAAGCGTTTGCCTTTGAAGTCCTCGAATTTGGTGACGCCGGCGTCCGGCCGCGCTAGCACGGTAAACGGCTCGGGATGGACGGAGAACACGGCGCGCAGATCCTTGAACGACTTGCCGTCGAAATTTCCGGTCCCCTCATAGGCCTGGTACTGGACGTCCGATTGGGTCAAGCCGAAATCGAGGTCGCCGGTCTGGATGGAGTTGACGTTGAAGACCGAACCGCCGGTCGACTCCGTCGAGCATCGGATGCCGGTTTTCTGCCGGTCCTTGTTCATCAGTCGGCAAATGGCGCCGCCAACAGCGTAGTAGACGCCGGTGACCCCGCCGGTGCCGACCGTGACGAAGTGCTGCTCGGCAGCGACGGATGGCAGCGCCAGCAGCATGCAGGCCGCCGCGCCGATCAGGGTTTTCATTGAATTAAACATGGTTGCTACCTCTCTGGTGGTTGTCCCGGCCCCGTCGCCGATGACGCGTTGGAACTGGGTTGAGGCGGTCCGCGTCGTGCGGGTCAGGCCGCTGAAGCGATCGCAGCGTCGATGGCCTCACCGAGCCGTTCGACGATCCGATCGATATCCTGTTTGGAAATAATGAAAGGCGGCGCCACAAGCACATGAACGCCCCGCACGCCGTCAATCGTCCCGGCCATCGGATAAATCATTAGGCCGCGGGCCATTGCTTCGCGCTTGATGCGGGCGTTGAGTTCAAGCCTCTGGTCGAATGGTTCCTTGCTGGCGCGATCAACCACCAGCTCGATTCCCCTAAATAGACCCCGCCCGCGAATGTCGCCGACGTTATGGTGGTTATCGAAGCGGTGGTGCAGGCGTTCGTCCAGCTGCGCGCCCATTGCGCTGACGTTGTCGAGCAGACCGTCACGCCGGATGACCTCCTGCACGGCAAGGCCGGCCGCCGCCGCCATTGGATGGCCCATATAGGTATGCCCATGCTGGAAGAAGCCCGAGCCTTGGGCAAAGGCGTCGAAGATATGCCGGCCGAGCAGCACCGCGCCAATCGGCTGGTAGCCACCGCCGAGTCCCTTGGCGATGGTCAGCAGGTCGGGAGCGATGCCGTCCTGCTCGCACGCATGCAGCGTGCCGGTACGGCCCATGCCGCACATCACCTCGTCGAGAATGAGCAGCACGCCGTAGCGGTCGCAAATCGCGCGAATGTGCTTGAAGTAGTCCGCGACCGGCGGCACCGCGCCGAGCGTGGCACCCACCACCGGCTCGGCGACGAAGGCGATGACCTCGTCCGCGCCGAGTTCGAGGATCTTGTCTTCGAGCTGCTGGGCGGCGCGCGCCGCATAGGCTTCGTCGCTTTCGCCATGCTTTTGATAGCGATAGGCGTAACAGGGGTCGATATGGTGGGTCTCGATCAGCAACGGCCTGAACTGGGCGCGCCGCCACTCGTTGCCGCCGGTGGCGAGAGCGCCGAGCGTATTGCCGTGATAGCTCTGCCGGCGTGCGATGAGATGGCGCCGTTGCGGCTCGCCTTTCTCGACAAAATATTGCCTGGCCATCTTGAGCGCGGCCTCGACCGCCTCCGAGCCGCCGCTGACTAGATAGACGTGGTCCAAGCCTTTCGGCGCGTCCTCGACCAGCCGATCCGCCAAGCGCTCCGCCACCTCGGTGGTGAAGAAGCTGGTGTGGGCGTAGGCGATGCGGTCAAGCTGGGTGTGCAGTGCAGCGATCACGTCGGGATGGCCGTGGCCGAGACAGGACACGGCCGCGCCGCCCGACGCGTCGAAATAGGACTTGCCCTCGGCATCGAACAGTTCGATGCCTTGGCCGCGAATGGCGACCGGCAGCATCGAGTGGATGATTCGATGAAGAATGTGTGTCATCGACGGTCCCTCATGGGCATTTTCTTCGGCGGACGTTGGTTCAGATGGGTCTTGAGAGCGGCGCCCTGCTCATCGAAACGTCGCAGGGACTCAACAGCGCCCTCGCCTGCCTGCCCTGCGACAAGAGCACCGAGGATCTCAGCAACGATGAAAGCTGGCGTCATGGTGTGGAAAAAGGACGGGCTGCCGGTCGGCACGACGACTAGGTGATCGCCAAGCAGCGCCAAGGGCGCTACCCCGCTGTCGGTGATCGCAATGACCGGTACGCCGCGGCCGGCAGCGTACTCGACAAGCTCGATGGTGAAGCGCGTGTAGGGCAGGACGCTGGCGGCGATCAGCACGTCGTCCTTGGTCGCATGGGCCAGAGCGTCGCCATCGGTTCCGCCGATGCCGTGCAGCAGCACCGACTTCTCGCCGATCAGCGACAGGATGTAATGCAGATGCCAGGCGACTGCGTGGCTTGAGCGCAGGCCGAGGCAATAGACGCGCCTTGCCGCACTCAGCGCCCTGGCCGTCTCGACCAGACGGTCGATCGACCTACCTTCGGCCAGATGGGAAAGCTGGCTGGAAATCGAATCCAGAATATCGGCCGCCAGCGCGTGGTCGCCCTTGAGCTTTTGGCTGGCCACCTGGAGGCCCGCCTTGCCGGCGAAACCGATTTCGCCGTCCCGGATCGCGGCGGCGTAAATATCGCGTACGGTCTCGTAGCCATCAAGGCCGAGATGCTGGGCCAGCCGCGTCATCGTCGCCGGCTGCACTCCTGCGTGCCGGGCCTGCTCGCGCATGGACAACAGCGCGACATCATACGGTTTATCAAGGACATACCGCGCGGCGGACCGAAGCTGCGCCGACATGCCGTCGAAGGCACTGATGATCTGTCCAGCAAGCTCTCCCTGGTCCATGGATATTGCTAGCTCGCCAGACCGGCGATTGCAACGTCTGTTTCAATATGGTCAAAGATTGATTCATATGACTCTTATCGCCCGAAAACCGTCTCCATGAAGCCGGCCACTGGTCTCGGCCGCATCGCCATAGCCGTCGCGCCGAACGGGGGGCGTCGCAGCAAGGCCGACCATCCGGCGATTCCGCTCACACCGGCCGAGCTGGCGCGGACGGCCGCGGAATGCGCCGATGCCGGTGCGGCTATGATCCACGTTCATGTCCGCGACAGAAGCGGCAACCATCTGCTCGACGCCGACGCCTACCGCCAGGCAATCGCGGCCATCCGCGGTGCTGCCGGTGACCGGCTGTTAATTCAGATCACTTCCGAAGCGCTCGGTATCTATTCGCCGGTCCAACAGATGGCCGTCGTACAAGATGTGAAGCCGCAAGCGGTCTCCCTGGCGCTTCGCGAAATCGTTCCAGATGCCGGATCGGAACCCGCCTTCGCGCGCTTCATGGCCTGGCTGCATAAGGAGCGTGTGGCGCCGCAGATCATCCTCTATTCGCCCGAGGAGGCTGTCAGGCTTTCGGACATGCAGCAGCGCGGACTGATCCCCTGGGCAAGCATACCGGTTCTCTACGTGCTGGGCCGCTACACGCCGGGACAGACGTCCGTTCCTGCCGATCTCTTGCCATTCCTTGCGGCGAACATGCCGCGCTTCGACCATTGGAGCGTCTGCGCCTTCGGCCGCAACGAAGCGGCGTGCGTGACCGCCGCCGCGTTGCTTGGCGGCCATGTCCGGGTCGGCTTCGAAAACAATCTTTTCCTTCCGGACGGCAGCATAGCCTCGTCCAACGCCGAACTGGTAGCGACCGTCGCACGCATACTCGCCGACTGCGGTGTCAAGATCGCCTCGGCCGCCGAGTTGGCGGCTCAATGGAACGCGCCGTTTCGTTCCATATGACAAACCAAAGCCTATTTTCGGCGGCAAGCTCGCGCAAGGCATAGAGAGGCGGCTGCAATGTCATCGCCACGGAAGAACGACGTGTCCCCGCCCGCGGCGCGGCGATTGCAACAACAGTGCCGGTCGTTGTAACCATTCCGGCCGCTTGATTTTGGAGGAGACGCAGCATGGACCGATTCACCGGCGGTTGCCTGTGCGGCAACGTCCGAATTATCGCGTCGGGGCGCCCATACCGGGTCGGCCTTTGTCACTGTCTTGACTGCCGCAAGCATCATGGCGCCCTTTTTCACGCTTCCGCGATTTTTCCTGAGGATGCGGTGACGATCGACGGCGAAACACGCGACTATGCCGGGCGGTTTTTCTGTCCCCGCTGCGGCTCCTCCATTTTCGGACGCACCGCAGACGAAATCGAAGTAAACCTGGGGTCGCTGGATGCGCCTGACCAGCTGATGCCAACCTACGAAAGCTGGATCATCCGTCGCGAGGCCTGGTTGCCGCCGTTTCCGCTCACCAGACGATACGAGCGCGATCGTGACGCCACGGGTCGCTTTGAGGAATAGGTCGCACGAACGCTGCCGAGGAGGCAACGACATCAGAACACGGATGAGGCCGCCTTCTCGCGCCGCTAAAATGTGAACTTGCACGCTTACAAGGTGCGCTGCCTTCATCCACATTGCCCCATAGGCATTCGTGAGCGCCTAAGGTGACCCGTGACAGCCAAGGCGCCGTACCTTAGAGGAGGATCGCAGGGGATGGGATTCATCGTCGCGATCCTGACGTAGGCTTTGTACAGAGCGCCGCGTTCAATGCTGGCCGTTTAGGAGGTCACGCCGGAAGATCGGCCTTGCGGAAGCCATCAACGAAATGCCCAAGCAGCGCAGCGTCGTGGAATGGCACTGTCGTGGTCCAGTGGCCCGCCGCCTCGAAACGATGATCACAGGCTAGTGGTCGCGGCGACAATCAACCCGCCCAAGACGGCGACATTGATGGTGAAGCCGGTACGAAGCGCTTCGCGTTCATCGCCGCTGTAGCGCCAGAAGTTGAGCGCCATGAACGACGCCGCAATGGTGAATGCGGCCAAGGTCGCGGCGGGAAACGGTCCACCAAGGCCCGTTGCTAAGCAAAAGCCACCTGCAATCTCAAGCACCGATCCGGCCGCGAGAAGAGGCCTGGGAGCAGGAAAGCCCCGCTCGGCCAGGGACGCTGCAACCGCCCGGAACCTGAGGAAATGCTCGGCGCCCGCCCAGATAAAGACGCAGCCGAGCAAAACCAATCCGAGGTGGTGGAAGAACGCGATCATTCCTTGCTGCCGTCCTCGGTGTAAACCGCAAGCTCGTAACCATCCGGGTCCGCGAAATGGAAGCGCCTGCCGCCCGGGAATCCATAGATCGGCCTGACGATCTTGCCTCCCGCCTGCTCGACCCGCTTGACCGTTCCCGGCAAATCATCTGCATAGAGGATGACGAGCGGGCCTCCTCCGGACCTCGCTGGGCCAGCGGCAAAGCCACCTGACAAGCGCCCGTCGTTGAACTCGCAATATTGCGGGCCGTAGTCAGTGAAGGTCCAGCCGAAGGCCTTTCCGTAGAAGTCGCGTGACCGCTGAATGTCTTTCACGTTGAATTCGACGTAGTCGATCCGTTGATCGTTGTTGTTGCTCATGACGCATACCTCTCGTGTGATGTACGACGCCGAAAGATAAGCACGCATCTCGCTTGCCGGATTGAACGAAACGGCCATCGACGTATGAGCCGCACACGGCGCTGCCGATGGCGATGCACGTAGCATCACCCCTCACCTGCCCTCTTCCTTCCGGCCGGAAGAAAACAACCGATTCTTGCAACCGTTCTCGATTGGCAGACGTTGTCGGTCGTGCAGATTCTTGTCTCGAGCGACGGCGGGCGCAGCCACTGCGTCGTAGGTTCACCGCCGGTAGTCCGAAGAGGAGCGAGATGAGCGATCCCGTCCCAGCGCAGGCAACGGGTTCATTTGAGCAACGTCCAGCGTCGGCGCGGCTTCGCGGGAGCTTTGCTTCGGTGTGGGTGCATCGAATGGACCCGGCGGGCTCACCGCCGATCGTCATCATGCCCGACGCAACGATCGATCTGCAATGGATCGGAGGCAGCTTCCGAATTGCTGGCCCTGACAAGGAGCCGCAGACCGAGGTTCTGGCGGCAGACGAGATCGTGATCGGCTTGCGCTTTCATCCTGCCACGGCGGCGGCATGGCTCGGCGTGCCGCAAATCGAGCTTGTCGGCCAGAGGCTGTCGCTCGACGATTTATGGGGAGCGCGAGCCCGGCGCCTCGCCAGCCGCGTGCGCGCTGGTGACAATCTCGAGGATCTGGCCTGCTCGCTCCAACAGGTCGTCGCCGAGGAGGCGGCCTCCCACGCGACAGACGTTCCCATGCAGGCGGCATATCGCTTGATTGAGCGCGGGCCGCCACCCGACGCGCCTCTCATCCCCTGGTTGATGCGCGCGCTCGAGATGAGCGAAAGGACGTTGCGCCGGCGCTTCGACGAGAGCTTCGGCTATGGCCCCAAGACGCTCGACCGTATCCTCCGCTACCAGCGCTTTCTGCGGCTTTCGAGCCAATCGAACAGCGCTACGGCCATCCTGGCAGCCGAGGCGGGCTATTCCGACCAGGCGCATCTTGTCCGCGAGAGCCGACGCCTGACAGGAAGCACCCCGCGACAGATTCATCGGCTGCTGCAGAACGGGTGAAACCTCTCGGCGCGTCCTTCGACTTGGCGGCGCGCTGTTGGCCGTTTTGTTCAAGTCTTCATTGTCGCCCGACTTTATCCTGGTGTCTCCGACAACCAGAGGAGACTGCCATGAAACCGCGCATTTCGGTTTTGACTATCGCTGTCGCCGACCTCGAGAGTTCTCTCGCATTCTACCGCGACGGTCTCGGCTTGCCGACGGAAGGGATCATCGGCCGCGAGTTCGAGCATGGCGCCGTCGCGTTCTTCACGCTGTCCGGCGGGTTGAAGCTCGCGATCTGGGCGCAGGACGACCTCGCCTACGACACCGGCCTCCCCAAGGCGCCGATCAGCTCGACCTCGTTCACGATCGGACACAACGTTGTGCGCCGCGAAGAAGTCGATCAAGTGATGGATGAGGCCGCCCGCGCCGGAGCCGAGATCATCAAGCCTGCCCGGGACACATTCTTTGGTGGGTACGCCGGATATTTCCGCGACCCGAACGGACACCTGTGGGAGGTCGTCTGGAACCCCGCCAACATACCGAGTGAGAATCCTCTTTAAGGGCGGCGCGGGCCTGCAGTCTCGCCGGTGCTGGCAAATTCTGTCGGCACCGGGCGGGCGGCATGCTTTCCCTGGCAACTAGGCAAGTTCGACGGCAGGCCACCGGCACAATCTTAAGCGCTGATTATGTAGCTCTATCCAGATTCGCCTCGCCTGCGTGACGCATCATGCGGCGGAAGCTCATTGAGATATGCGCCCGCCTTATGTGCCCGATGGACTCCCAGTCGCCGATCTCAGCGGCGGCAAGGACCTCTTCCATTTCGCGGCGGAACGCGGTGAATTCCTCGACAAGGCCCAATTGCGGCATCAGCTTCAGGACGACGCGCGCGACCTGAAAATACAGGCGCTCGCTGATCTCGCGCAGTGGCTGGTTGCCGGTCATCGCCGTGAGCTCGTAGAAAAAATCCATGTTGAGGCGCAGGAAAGCGCGCTGGTCGGGATTGAGTATATCGGAATCGCAGCGCGCGATGAGCGCCCGTATCCGGTCGAGGTCGTCCGCCGTGCGCGGGATCGGCGAAAGCTTGCCGACGAGGAGCGCCAGCTCCAGGCGCAGATGATAGACCTGCTGCAATTCCTCGATGTCGACGTCGGTGACGATCGTGCCGACGCCGTGGACGGATTGAACCAGACCCTCGGATTCAAGGCGCGCCAGCACGCGCCGGACCGGCGTGCGGCTGATCTCGAATTCCTGGGCAAGTTCTTCCTCGGACAGGTGGCTTCCCGGCGCATAATCGAGCAGGCAGATGCGGTCGCGCAATATCCGGTAGATGCGCTCGAACCGCTCTCGCGCGGAGAGCGGGCGCGGCGGCGCGGCGGTCACCGTCGTGGGCGGCTTGGCCTCTGTCTCGATCGTCACCCAGCCTCCAGGACAGCGTGCAGGAATTGCCGTGTCCGCTCGTTCTTGGGAGCACCAAACAGTTCGCTTGGCGGTCCCTGCTCGCAGATCTTGCCTTGATAGAAGAAACAAACGCGGTCGGAAAACTCCTTGGCGAAGCCCATCTGATGGGTGACCATCAGCATGGTGAGATCATGCTCGCGCCCGATTTGCCTTATCACCTGCAGCACTTCGCCGACAAGCTCCGGGTCGAGCGCCGACGTCACCTCGTCGAACAGCATGATCTTGGGCCGCATGGCCAGCGCCCTGGCGATGGCGACGCGCTGCTGCTGGCCGCCGGAAAGCTGTGATGGATAGTGGTCCTTCTTCTGGGCCAGACCGACCAGCTCCAGCAGCTCGGCCGCTCTTGCCTCGGCGTCCGCCCGCTTCATTCCGAGCACCGTTATCGGCGCCTCTATGCAGTTCTGCATCGCCGTCATATGCGGAAACAGGTTGAACGACTGGAACACCATGCCGATCTTGGCGCGGATCTTGCGGATGTGGGCGAGATCGGCGGGAACAAGCTTGCCGTTCCTCTCCATATGGGTCAGCGGCTCGCCTTCGACCCAGATGACGCCGTCATTGATCGTCTCCAGCGTCATCAGCATGCGCAGCACCGTCGTCTTGCCCGAACCCGACGGACCGATGACCGAGACTTTTTCGCCGCGCGCTATTTCGAGATTGAGCCCGTCGAGAACGGTTAACGTGCCGTAGCGTTTCGATACATTGTCGAAGCGGACCATCGGTTGTTCAGTCATCGGGTGGTCCTCCGGTTGAGCAGCCCTTCGAGGGAGCGGATGAGCGCCGCCGAAACCAGGCTCATGGCAAGGAAAAACAGGCCGACCAGCGTGATCGGCTCGGTGTAGCGGAACGTTTCGGAGCCGATGATCTTGGCGGTCTGCATCAGTTCCATCACGGCGATTGCGGAAAGCAACGGCGTTTCCTTGAACAAGGCCACCAGATAATTGCCGAGCGCCGGAACGATCGGCGGGATCGCCTGCGGAATGATGATGTCGCGGAACGTCGTCCAGGACGAGAGATTGAGCGCGATCGAAGCTTCCCACTGGCCGCGATGGATGTTGTCGAAACCGGCGCGATAGACCTCGGAGCAATAGGCGGCGTAGTGGATGCCGATGGCCAGCACCCCGGCGGTGAAAGCGTCGAGCACGACACCGAATTTCGGAAAGACGAAATAGAGAAAGAATATCTGGATAAGCAGCGGGGTCGAGCGGATCAGCTCGACCAGCACCGAAATCGTCCAGCTGGTCCATGGCACGGCGATGCGGACGACCGCCAGCACCAGACCGAGCGAGGCGGCAAGTGCAAAGCCGATCAGCGTCGCCTCGATGGAAATGACGGCGGCGCGGGCAAGCACCGGCAGGATTTCCAGGGCAAATCCCCAATCCCAGATCATGCCGCCTTCCCCCGCGCCAGTCCGAGCGACGCCCGCCTTTCAAGAAGCCGCATGCCGATGGTCACAACCAGCGACATTGCCAGGTACATCAAAAGAACGAGGGTGAAGATCGGAATGGTCTTGAACGTGTTCTGGTTCATTTGCTGCGCCTTGAAGGCGAGATCCGAAAGCGTGATCAGCGAGACCAGCGCCGTCGATTTCAGAAGCTCGATGAACAGATTGCCCCAGGGTGGGATCATCGCGACAAAGGCCTGCGGCAGGATGATCCGACGCAACATCTGCGGGCGGCTCATGTTCAATGCAGTACACGCTTCCCACTGGCCGCGGGCGACGGACTGGATCGCGCCGCGCACGCACTCCGATCCGTAAGCGCCGACATTCAGGCCGAGCGCGAGCACCGCCACCACGAACGCGTTGATCGTGACGCCGAATTGCGGGAGCACGAAAAACAGCCAGAACAATTGCACCAGTGCCGACGTTCCGCGGAAGATCTCGACGTAAACCGTGGCCAGCCATCTGAGCGGCGTCGGGCCATACATCCTTGCAAGTGCTGCAAGCACGCCCATGATAATTGCGAGCAGGCTGCCGAGGACGGCGATCTCGATTGTCAGGACCGCGCCTTGCAGCAGCCCCGGCATAAACACTTGATATGATTCCTGTGTTGCCAAGGCACCGATCACGACAAGCGCGATGACCAGCATGGCAACGAGCGTACGGATACCCATGCGATTCCCCGAAGGAAAAGGGCGGCGCTTTCGCGCCGCCAGCAGTTGGGAGCCTATTTGCCCGCGCAGAGCTCTGCGGTGGTCTTGTTGGGGAGATAGTCCTTGCCGAAGCCGAGTGGCTCGACCAGCGCGATATGCTCCGGCGAACCGAGGAACTTCTTCAGTTCGGCGTTGAACGCCTCCTGCAGGTCGGTGTCTTCCTTGCGGAAGCCGAAGCCGCCATGGCCTTTCACCGACTTGCCGGCAACCTCGCCGAAGGGCTTGGTCGATTCGACACCGTCGGCTTTCTTGGCCATGTCGGCGATCGAAAGAGCGGTCAGCGCGGCAGCGTCGGCGCGGCCCGACTGGACGGCGGCGACCAGGCTGGACTGGTCAGGCAAGGAGACGATCTGCCCATCGGCAACGCCCGCTTCCTTGGCGAAGCCGCCTTCAACGGCGCCGGCCATCACGGCAAGCTTGAGATCCGGATTGTCCTTGATGCTGGAAAAATCCTTGATGCCTTTCGGATTGCTTTTTGCCACCAGCATAGCCTCGCCGATGCCGTAGGACGGCTCGGAGTAGTTGATCTCGGCGCAGCGCTTCGGAGTGATGAACATGCCGGCGGCGATGATGTCGAAGCGGCCGGCCTTGAGACCCGGAATGAGCGAGCCGAATTCGGTCAAAACACCGTCGACCTGCGATATGCCCATCTTGGCGAGCACCGCCTTGGCGACTTCAGGGGCCTCGCCGGTCAGCTTGCCGTCTGGCGTGGCGTAACCGAACGGCGCCTCGTTGGCGAAACCGACGCGGATGTAGCCGTCCTTCTTGGCCCGTTCGAGGGTGGTTTCCGCGTGAGCGGACAACGACGTCAATGACGTCGCGGCGAGCGCGATGCAGGCAGCCGCCTTCACGACCATACGGCGCGATATCGATGATTTGAGCATGCTTTTCTCCCATTGGACAACTGTGGATGGTTCCCAGGGCGCGGCCTTCTTCGAGGTCGACGCCTGCTTGATCAGACGTATACAACTGCCCTAGACATTTCGCAAGCAGAGATATAAAAACCATGAAAATTCGGCGACAATTCGCAGTTAGCCAGCAAATTGACGTCGAGTTGTGCACAATTTGGCCTAGTTGCCATTTACAAAAGGCAAACGGCGTACCTGGAAGGCAGGATTTCGGTGGCGACCGCGAACGGCTTCGGGACATTCACGCAAGCGGAGTATGGGCAGCGCCTCGCCGGCGTGAAGACACGTATGCAAAAAGCCGGCTTCGATCTCATCGTTTGTCAGGATCCCGCCAACATGTGCTGGCTGACCGGCTATGACGGATGGTCGTTCTACGTTCCGCAGTGCGTGCTCGTCCATCTGGAGGAGGACCGGCCGATCTGGTTCGGTAGGTCGCAGGATGCCAAGAGCGCACGCCTAACCACCGGCCTGCCGGAGAAAAACATCATGCCGTTCTCGGAACGGCTGGTGCAACAGCCCGTCGAGCACCCTTATGACGAACTCGCCCAACTGATCCGGTCGCGTGGTTGGGGAAAAGCCCGCATCGGCGTCGAGATGGACGCGCATTATTATACGGCGCGCTGCCACGCCCATCTGGTCCAAGGGCTGCCCGACGCGCACTTCGCCAACAACCACGATCTCGTCAACTGGGCGCGGCTGGTCAAATCCGAGGCCGAGCTGGTGCTGATCCGCGAGGCGGGTGCGATCTGCACGCATGCCATGAACCGCGCCATCGAGAAAATGCGGCCCGGTGTGCCTCAGAACCATGTCATTGCCGAAATCTATCACGCGCAGATCATGGGGGTGCCCGGAGCGGGCGGCGACTATGCCGCGATCTGTCCGCTGATGCCCGTTGGCGAGGGCACCAGCACGCCGCATCTGACGTGGTCCGACGCGCCGCTGCCGGACAGCGGCCTCGCCATTCTGGAGATCGCCGGCGTGCGCCGCCGCTATCATGCGGCGCTGACCCGGACGGTACATTTCGGAAAGCCGCCGCAAGCCATCCTCGACATGGCCAAGGCGATCGTCGAGGGCGTCGACGCTGGCCTCGAGAAGGCGCGCCCCGGCTACACCGCCGAGGAGGTGGAAGCCGCCTGGCAGGCAGTGTTGAGGAAGAACGGGCTGAAGAAGGAAAGCCGCGTCGGCTATCCGGTCGGGCTCGCATACCCGCCCGATTGGGGTGAACGCACCGCAAGCCTTCGTCCCGGCGACACCACCGAGATGCAGCCTGGGATGTGCTTCCATTTCATGGCCGGCGTCTGGCTCGACGATTTCGGCATCGCCATCTCGGAATCGTTCGTCGTCACGGAACGCGGCGGCGAACGCCTCTGCGATGTGGCGCGCGAACTCATCGTCATCGACTGACATGGTGGCCGGGAAACCGGCTGCCGAAAAGAACCATGCCCGCCACCAACCCGGCAACAAGCACGAGGACGCCCGATGGACCGCAATCCGTTTTCCGAAGCCGAAATCGCCGGCCGCCTGGCAAAGGTCCGTACTGCACTGGTTGAGCGCGAGCTCGATGCGGCGGTCTTCGCCTCGCCGGAGAACGTCTTCTATCTCACCGGGCTCGATCACTGGGGGTATTTTGCCCCTCACCTGCTGATCGTCCCGCTCCGGGGAAAACCTGTTCTGGTCACCCGCTCGATGGAGAAGGTGACGATCGAGAAGCAGGTGAAGGCAGCGGAATTCCGTGGCCATTCCGACAGCGAAACGGCGGCCGAGCTTGCCGCGCGGGTACTTGTGGAGCTCGGCCTGTCCGGCAAGCGGATCGGCCTCGAATACTGGACGGCTGGCCTCAGCCATGGGCTTGCCGTTGCGTTCCAGACGCAGGCGGACGCCAAATGGAGCGATGTCTCCGGTCTGATCGACAAGATGCGGTGGGTGAAGAGCGCCGAGGAACAGGCGCTGATGCGTCGAGCCGCCAAGGTGACGGACGCCGCCGCCGGTGCCGCGATCGCCGCGATCTCCGATGGCGCTTCCGAACAGGAGGTCGCCGCCCAATGTGTTGCGGCAATGATCCGCGCAGGCGGTCATGCGCCGGGCTTCGGACCGTTCATCCGCCCAGCCGCGCGCCTGGGTGAAGAGCACACGACCTGGGGCGACGGGATCTACCGCAAGGGCGAGCCGGTCTTTGTCGAATTGTCCGGGTGCATCTCGCGCTACCACGCCCCGCTCGGCCGGCTCGTTCGCATCGGCCACATCAGCGACGAAGACGCCGCAATGGCGGAAGTGACCGCCAAGGCGTTCAACGCGGTCGTCGAGGCGTTGCGGCCGGGCGCCAAGGCGCGCGATGTCTACGCCGCCTGGCAGGCTGTCGTCGACGAGTCCGGTCTTTCCCACTATCGCCGCCATCACTGCGGTTACCTGGTCGGCGCCGGCCAGCCGCCATCATGGACCGGCGGCAATTCGGTGACGGGCTTGAGGCACGATTCCGACCTCGAGATCGAGACCGGGATGAGCTTCCACATCCTGTCATGGCTGATGGGCACCGGTCGCGGCGATGACTTCGTTTCCAACACGGTGCTGTTGACCGATGCGGGCGCCGAAGTGCTTACCCGCACGCCGGCCGGCCCGATCGTTCGATAGGCCTGCACACATGGCGCGCTACTCGGCATTTTGGATCTTACGCAACGCGCTGTCCGGCCAGAAGAATTGGCAGCGCGCCTGGCGGGCAGCGGAGCCAAAATCGTCCTATGACGTGATCGTTATTGGCGGCGGCGGACACGGCCTCGCCACCGCCTTCTACCTCGCCGAGAACCACGGCATCCGTAACGTCGCCGTGCTCGAAAAGGGTTATGTCGGCGGCGGCAATGTCGGCCGCAACACCACCGTCATCCGCTCCAACTACCTGCTCGACGGCAATACCCAGTTCTACGAATTCTCGATGAAGCTTTGGGAGGGCATGTCGCGGGCGCTGAACTTCAACGTCATGTTCTCGCAGCGCGGCCAGCTCGTCACAGCGCATTCGGCCGATCAGCTCGACGGCTTCAGCCACCGCGCCAATGTCATGCGGCTGAACGGCATCGATGCCGATATCCTCGACCGGGAAGACGTGCGCCGGCTGGTGCCTTATCTCGACTTTTCCGACACCGCCCGCTTCCCGATCCATGGCGCTATTTTCCAGGGCCGGGCGGGCACGGCGCGCCACGACGCCGTCGCCTGGGGCTATGCGCGCGCCGCCGACGGCCATGGCGTCGACATCATCCAGAACTGCGAAGTGACCGGCTTCCTCCGCGACCGCGACAGTATCGTCGGCGTCGAAACGACGAAAGGCCGGATCGGCGCCGGCAAGGTCGGCCTCGCTGTTGCCGGTCATACATCCGTGCTCGGTGCCAAGGCCGGCCTTGAACTGCCGATCGAAAGCCACGTCCTGCAAGCCTTTGTCACCGAACCGCTGAAGCCGCTGGTAGATCACGTCGTCGCTTACGGCGCCGACCATTTCTACGTCAGCCAGTCCGACAAGGGCGGGTTGGTCTTCGGCGGCAATCTCGACGGCTACAATTCATACGCCCAGCGCGGCAATCTCGGCGTCGTTCGCGAGGTGGCGGAGGCGGCGATTGCATTGATGCCGTGCATTTCGCGCGTCCGCCTGCTGCGCCACTGGGGCGGCGTCATGGACATGACCCCCGATGCCAGCCCGATCATCTGCCCGACGCCGATCGACGGCCTCTATCTCAATGGCGGCTGGTGCTATGGCGGCTTCAAGGCGACGCCGGCTTCCGGCTGGTGCTTCGCCCACACGATCGCCACCGGCAAGCCGCATCCCTTGATCGCGGCCTACGGGCTCGATCGTTTCCGCGCCGGCCACACGCTCGATGAGGCCGGAGTCGGCCCTTCCGCCTGGCTGCAATAAGAGGCGGGACAAAATGCTGCGCATCGAATGCCCCTGCTGCGGCCCGCGCGACCATGACGAATTCCGCTATGGCGGCGATGCCTCGGTCACGCGTCCGGCCCATGACGATCCCGATCCTGAGGCCTGGTACCGTTATGTCTACGTCAGGAAAAACCCGGCCGGCCAGCATCGCGAATTCTGGCAGCACGTGACCGGTTGCCGGCAATGGCTGGTGGTCGAACGCGACACCCGCAACCACGCGATCGCATCCGTCGACTTCGCCAGGAAATCGACCGTCAGGAAACAACCGGCATGAGTTCGAACCGCAAACGCCTGCCAGTGGGTGGCCGTATCAGTCGCGAGGTGCCGGTCAATTTCACCTTCGACGGCCGCAAGCTGGCTGGGTATCGCGGCGACACACTTGCCTCGGCGCTGCTCGCCAACGGCGTCGCGCTGGTTGGTCGCAGCTTCAAATATCATCGCCCGCGTGGCATTTTTTCCGCCGGGCCCGAAGAGCCGAATGCGCTGGTTACGCTCGGGAGCGCCGGCAGGCGCGAGCCGAACCTGCCGGCGACGACGCTGGAACTCGCCGACGGCATGGTCGTGGAGAGTCAGAACCGCTGGCCGTCGCTTGCCTTCGACGTGCAAAGCGTCAACGGACTGTTGGCACCGTTTCTGTCCGCCGGCTTCTACTACAAGACCTTCATGGGCCCGACGCGCCGCGCCTGGATGTTCTACGAACATTTCATCCGCAAGGCGGCCGGCCTGGGCAGGGCCGGCACCGACCCCGATCCCGACCGCTATGAGGTTCGTCATGCCTTTGCCGATGTCGCCATCGTCGGCGGCGGCCCGGCGGGACTGTCGGCGGCGCGGACAGCCGCCGCAGCCGGCGCGCGGGTCGCGCTGATCGAGCAAGATTTTCTGCTTGGCGGCCAGCTTTTGGCGGAACCGTCCGACAGCGCAGCGGCCGCATGGCTGAGGCAGGCCGAGGCCGAGTTGGAGGACTTCGAAACCGTCGCGCTGATGAAGCGGACGACCGCTTTCGGCAGCTATGACGGCAATGTCCTTGGACTGGTCAAACAGCGCGATCCAACCGATCAGAAGCCGAATGGCGAGGCCCGCCAAACGGTCACTATGCTGCGCGCCCGCTCGATTGTTTTCGCCACCGGCGCCATCGAGCGGCCGATGGTGTTCTCGAACAATGACCGGCCCGGCGTCATGCTTGCCTCGGCCGCCCGGACCTATCTCAATCGTTTCGCCGTCCTGCCGGGCAAGAAAATCATTGTCGCCACCACCAATGACGGTGCCTGGCGCACCGCCTTCGACTATGCCGCAGCCGGCGCGGAGGTGACGGTTGCCGATCTGCGCGCCGTCCCGCCCGCAGCACTTGCCGCGGAAGCCGCACGGCTCGGCGTGGTGGTGCGGGCCGCAACGCGCATCGTCGACCTGCACGGCGGCCATGCCGTCAGGCGCGTAACGCTCAATGGACCGGAGGGACAATCCTCGGCCGCCTGTGACCTGGTCTGCATCTCCGGCGGCTGGTCGCCAACCGTGCATCTCACCTCACACCTCGGTGTCAAACCTGTCTATCGCGACGACATTGACGGCTTCGTGCCGGGCGTCTTTTCAGCCAGCCAGTTCGGCGCCGGCGCAATGATAGGAGCCTATGCGACCGCCGCTGCCGTCGAGGACGGCCATCGCGCCGGCATCGAAGCGGCAGCCTACTGCGGCAAGTCGGCGCCGGTGCCCGCTCCGTCCAAACTCGATCTCGGCGAGACCGCTACGACGCTACTTCGCGAAGCCCCTTCGGTCGGACGTGAAAAAGCCTTCGTCGATTTCCAGATGGATGTGACAACTGGGGATATCGGGCTCGCCCATCGCGAGGGCTATGAATCGGTCGAGCACCTGAAGCGCTACACCACGCTCGGCATGGGCACCGACCAGGGCAAGACCAGCAATTTTCCCGCACTTGCCGCGATGGCAGCGCTGCGCAACGCAACGATTCCTGAGACCGGCACCACGACCTTCCGCCCGCCCTATACGCCGGTTGCCATCGGGGCGCTTGCCGGGCGCGCCATCGGCCATCATTTCAAGCCGATCCGCCGCACGCCGATGCACGATTGGCACATGGCGAACGGCGCCGAGATGCTCGAGGTCGGGCTCTGGATGCGGCCCTATTTCTACCGGCAGTCGGGGCGCCACGTGAACGACGCCTATGTCGCCGAAATGCGGAATGTGCGCCAGGCCGCGGGGCTGATGGACATCTCCACGCTCGGCAAGATCGATGTCCAGGGCTCGGATGCGGCAATCTTCCTCGATCGCGTCTACGCCAACGGCTTTGCCAAGCTGGCGGTAGGCCGCGCCCGCTACGGCGTCATGCTGCGCGACGACGGCATTGTCTTCGACGACGGCACCACGACGCGGCTAGCGGAAAACCGATTCTTCATGACCACTTCGACCGCCAAGGCCGCCGATGTGCTGTCGCGTCTCGAATTCCTGCTCGACACGGCCTGGCCGGATTTGCGCGTGACCGTCACTTCGGTCAGCGACGACTGGGCGGCGATGTCGGTTGCCGGGCCTAACAGCCGCGCGATCCTGAATGCAGCGTTTCCCGCTCTCGACGTTTCCGAGGAGGCGCTTTCGCATATGGGGCTACTCGAAAGCGAATGGGAGGGCCGTGCGCTCCGCATCCTGCGTCTCAGTTATTCCGGCGAGCGCGCTTACGAAATCTATGTCGGCGCCACTGCCGGTGAACAGCTCTGGAGCCGCATGCTCGAAGCCGGCAGACCCTTCGACCTGAAGCCTTACGGTGTCGAGGCGCTTGGCGCGCTGCGGGTCGAAAAGGGCCATGTCGCCGGACCGGAGATCGATGGGCGCACGACGCTCGACGATCTCGGCCTCGGCCGCATGGCCGGCAAGCGCAGCGGCTTCGTCGGCGACGTCCTGCGACGGCGCCCTGCCCTCCGGGCGCCCAACCGGCAGCGTCTGGTCGGACTGGAATGCATCGAGGACGGAAAACGCCTGCGCGGCGGCGCCATCCTGTTCCTGCCGGATGAGAAACCCCATGGCCATGGGCGCGGTCGTGTCACCTCCGTCACTTTCAGCTCCGAACGCGGCCATTATGTCGGGTTGGCTCTGCTTGCCGGTGATGTCGCGGCAGAAGGAAGCGAGGTCGTGGCGGTCTATCCGATGAAGGCCGAAACGGTTCGCGCCCGCGTTGTCTCGCCGGTATTCATCGATCCGCAGGGAGAACGGCTGCATGGCTAGCTTGACCTCTTCTCGGGATTTCAGCCTGTCCGTGGCGGATTGTCCGCTTATCCAGATCGAGGGCTGGGACGCGACACTGAGACAATTCGAAAAGAGCGTCTCGGCGTCGCTCAACACGAAACTTCCCACCTCGGTTGGAGAGACGGTTCGCCACAAAGGTCTACTCGTCGTCCGCGTTGCACCTCGCCGCCTCTGGCTGGTTCTCGATGAGAGCGCGCAAGCGCCCGCGCTTGCCGTCGACCCCGACCTCGGCTGTTCGGTTCCCCTCGGCGAAGGTCGTGTTCGTTTGAAAATGGCCGGCCCTGGTATCGCAAGGCTTCTGTCCGGATGCATTGCCGTCAACTGGCACGCGCCGGCCGCCGCTCCGGGCCGCGCCGTGCAAACATCCTTCCATCACGTGCCCGTGCTCTTCCTGCGCACCGGCGAGACCGCGTGCGAACTCATCGTGCCGCGAAGTTTTGCCCGCAGCCTCTCGGATTGGCTTGCCGGCGGCTAGCCAATACCGGTTCCTCGGGCAAGGGCCGGCTTTAGCGGCGATCCAAGCCGCCATCACGAAGCCATCTACTCTCTTGCCGGCCAGTCCTGCAGAAGCGTAATCCCAAACTTCGGCGCGGCTACTTTGAGCCGCTCGATATCGGCAGGCGTCGGCGGCCCGACCACCTCTCCCTTGCTGCGTTCATGGCCACCTTCGGCGAGAAACTGCTCGAACACACTTGGCGTGTCTATCAGGATATAGCGAACGGGCTGATTGCCGGGATTCATGAGCTGGTGCGGGATGCCGCGCTTCAAAAACATGCTCTCGCCGGGCGAGAGCGTTCGGACCTCGCCGTCCACAATTGCGGTCAAGTGCCCTTCGATGACGTAGACCGTCTCGTCGTCATTCGCATGAACATGGATTGGCGTTTTCGTGTGCCCGTCGCTTCTGTTTTCGAAGAGACTCAACAAGCCTCCCGTCTGTTCGCCGGAGACCAGTCGCTTCATGACGATGCCTGCGAGCACGAATTCTTTTGGTTCAACATCCGTCATTGATCCAATCCTGCCAGGCACATTTGGTGGGCCCTCAAGCAGACGAGCTGCGCAGCGACATCCGGCAAACGTCGACCTGGCTCACGGGTTCCCTGTCGCCGGAGTTCCCTCTTCCCAAGCTCCGTTTGGACGAAAAGCCGGCTTCGTTCTCACCGGACATGCTGGCCGACATCCGCCAATTCGAGGGCGCCGCAGAGGTCCGCCTAACTGACGGCAAAGCTGCAACGGGCTGCCAGGCTCTCGCCAGGCCCAAGCACCGACAGTCCATTCCATTTGTCGATCGAACCACGATTGTGAGCATCGACAGTATGACTGACCGGTTCAAAACAGAAGAAGTCGCTCTCGTCCGATGGCGAATAGACCAGGTAGAAATTCAAGGGCGATGAAGCTTCAATCCGCAGGCTGCAACTGTGCTCCGGCCACGATATGGTAGCGACGCCGTTCCAACCGGCAAACAGATCGTTTATCCATCCGTTCGGCAATACGGCCGGGGCGCCGAAATCCCAGTCGGGACGAGTTTTGATATCGACAAACCGTTCAGGGAGATGGCTGGGCAGTTCGAGACAAACCTGCGAGGCCGGCGCATGAAGCGTGGTCCGTGCCGTTCTTGGGAACCATGGATGGATGCCAAGCCCGAACGGGAGCCTGACCGGCGCCTGATTGACGATGCGAAGCTTCAGCTCGAGCCCCTGCCCGGCCAGCGCGTAGCTCACCTCGGCGCGATATCGATATGGGCCGGGTCCGTTGCTGATGAGCGATAGCTTCGCTTTGTCCTGCGTCAGACTGTCGACGTTCCACGCGCTCGAAAATCCATTGCCGTGAACTGGAAATGGTTCGCCTGCGACGTTGGCAGGCAGTTCGTGGAATTTGGACTCGAATATGAAGCCGCCGCCCGAGATGCGATTTGACCATGGCAAAAGCAGGTTGCAGGCAAGGTCGAACGGTTTGCTGCTCCCGCCGTTTGGCCAAGGCCTGAAGAGCGGCACGCGCCCATAGTCGAACCTCGCAAGACCTGCCCCAAGCGATGGGACGATTTCAGCAGACAGGTCTCCGCTTCTGATCTTGATCGTCCCGACCATCCGCTTCAGACGGTATCGGCCTTGGCAGCGGCGATCGGCTGTTGATGGCGGCCTTTGCGAGCCACTGCAAGAAGGTCGTTCGACGCGATCCCGATGAGCGCCTTCATCTGATCGTGTGCATCGTCGGCCCTGCGCATCCGGATTGCCTCCAGCACGTCGCCATGCGCGCTCAGCGTCTGCTGGTAATTAGCGGTGGCCGATGTGGTCAAGCGGAAGGAGAAGCTGAGGGCGGCCGCAAGCATATTGCCGAGATTGGCGAACACCGGGTTGCGGCTGGCACGAAGGATGGCGGTATGAAACCTGACGTCGGCATCGAGACACGCAGCGAGATCGTCCTGCGGAGCAATGCGCATGGCTTCATAGGCCGCTTCGATGACTGCGAGATCGCCTGACGTCGCCATCTTGGCCGCAAGTTGGGCGGCAGCGGGTTCAATGACCAGCCGCGCCTCGATCAATCCGCGGACGAAATCGAGATCGGGCTCGATATCGCGCATCCATTCCAGAACCTGAGCATCCAGCCTGTTCCATTCACTCGACACGCGCACACGCGTCCCGGCCCGCTTGCGTGCCTCGATCAATCCTTTCGCCGAAAGCGTCAGAAGAGCATCGCGAAGCGCGGTGCGGCTCGCCCCGTAGATAACGCAAAGTTCGGCTTCCGTCGGCAGGACGGAGTGCTGGGCGTAGGAGCCGGCGAGGATGCGCTGTCCGAGATCGCGTGCGATGCGATCCTTGAGCGATGACGTGGTGCCATCTGCGGCAGGAATGTCCTGCTTGCCTTGGCCAGTCGAAGCGATCGCCGCGTCCATCGTCATGTCCTGTTCAAGTGGTACTCGGCAATTACCACAGCAAGTATCAGCAGCGAGCCCTTGGCAAGCAACTGATAGAAGGTTGGCACGGACGTCAGTATCATTCCGTTGTTGAGGACGCCAATGATCGCGACGCCCAGCAGTGCGCCGACGATCGTGCCCTTGCCGCCCTGCAAGGCGCAGCCACCCAGAACGGCCGCTGTGATGGCCTCGAGTTCCAGGCCTTGGGATCCGGATACTGGCTGCCCGGAGCCGGTACGGGCAGCCAACAGAATCCCGGCCAATCCGGCCGCCACTCCACTCATGATATAGATGCCGACGCGGTAGCGGTTGATGTTGATGCCGGAGAAGCGTGCGACAACGGGATTGCCGCCCAGGGCATAGATGTTGCGGCCAACGATCGAGCGGGCAAGGAAGAGATGGAACACGATCGCGGTCAGCAAGAGAATCCAGATCAGCAGAGGCAGGCCGAGGATTCGTCCGATCCCGATGAAGCGGAAAGTGTCGCTGAAAATCGCGATCGATTGCCCATCGGACATGATGAACGCGATGCCGCGGAAGATCGCCATCGTACCGAGAGTCGCGATGACAGCGTTGACCCGCCCATAGGTGATGATGATGCCGTTCACGAGGCCGGCAAGACCGCCCAGGACCAGGCCGGCAAGAATGCCCGCGGCGGGTGATCCGGTGGCCTGGATGGCCATTGCCGTCGATACTGTGGTCAGACCGACAATTGCGCCGACGGCAATATCGAGCCCTCCGGCGACAATAACCACGGTCTGGCTCATCGCCAGAACGCCCAGGATGGTAATGCCTAGACCGATGTTCAGCAGGTTTCGGCTGGAGAAGAACACGTCGCCTCTCAGGGTGCCGAAAATGAGCACGAGAATGGCGAGAGCAACAAGAAGGCTTATGTTGTGAATGCCGATGCGCTCTGCGATGCGCAAGGAAGCGCGCCTTTTGCCGGTTTGCGTTGTTGCTGTCCTGAGCTCAAGGCTGTTCACTGAATTTGTCCTCCAAGCGATGCTGCAGATTGAGGCATGGCATGTCTCAGGATCGTGGCCTCGTCGATGTCAGGGCGGGAAAGTTCGGCCGTGATCCGGCCTCCAGCCATAACAAGCACCCTGTCAGCCAGCCCGATCAGTTCCGGCATTTCCGAGGAAATCAGGATTATGCCGATGCCGCTGGCGGCGAGTTCGTCGATCAGGCGATAGATTTCCGCCTTGGCGCCGATGTCGATGCCGCGGGTCGGCTCGTCGAGGATGAGAAGCATCGGCTGCCGCGCAAGCCAACGCGCGAGAACGACCTTCTGTTGGTTGCCACCCGATAATTTCGAAACCTGTTCGTCGAGGTTGGGCGCCTTGATCGACATCTTTGCTGCAAGCGGTGAGACGATCTCCAGTGCCTTGCGCCGGTTGAAGAAGCCGAAGGTCGACGTTCTGTCGGGCACGCAAAGCGAGGCGTTATCAAGAATGCTTCGGAACAACAGCAGCGCCTCGTGCTTGCGGTCTTCCGGGGCAAAGCCGATACCGGCCACGATCGCTGCATGCGGGCTGTTAGGGCCAACGGGCGCACCATTCATCGTTATGGTTCCGTCGACGCGCCTATCATAGCCGACAATCGCCTTTGCCAGTTCGGATCGACCCGCACCCATAAGGCCGGCAATGCCGAGCACCTCGCCGCGGCGGACCTTGAGGCTCACATCGGTGACGTGGTCGGTGGTCAGGCCTGTCACCTCCAGCAACGGTTGCCCCGATTGCCACATCTCGCGCGTAAACAGATCGGCGATGTCGCGGCCCACCATGAGCTTGGCTATGGTCTGCTCGCTGGCACCGGCAGCGGGGGAATCATCGACCAGCCGGCCGTCCCGCAAGACGACAATGCGATCCGCAAGGTCGATGACCTCGTTCAGCCTGTGAGAGATGTAGACGATCGAAGTGCCCTCGCCGCGCAGCCGGCGAATTACTGAAAACAGACGGCGCGCTTCGTCGTCGGTCAGTGACGAGGTCGGCTCATCAAATGCGATCAGCCGGCCGCCGGCACGTATGGCGCGCATGATTTCGATCATCTGACGCTGTGCCGGACCGAGCGTGCTGCAAAGTTGCCGCGGCCGCATATCCTGCTGCATGCCGAAGGTCGCAAGCACCTTATCGGTCTGGTCCTCGAGCTTGTGCCAGTCGAGCAGGACGCCTGCCAGCCGCGGCAGTTCGCCGACGAAAATGTTCTCGGCCACGGTCAGGTTCGGAACGATCTCCGGCTCCTGATGGATGACCCGTATTCCGGCTCTGTGGCTGTCGCGCGGTTCGCTGAAAACGATCGGCGTGGAGCCATGCAGCACGGTGCCGGTGTCCGGTGCGAACACGCCCTCGAGAATTCGCATCATTGTCGACTTGCCGGCGCCATTCTCGCCAACCAGGGCAAGCACCTCTCCTGGCCGAAAGGCAATCGAGACATTGTCGAGCGCCTGCACGACGCCGAAGCGCTTCGATATCCTGTCGAGCGAGAAGAAATCCGATTGCATCAAAAGCTCACTCCCGAGGATCGATCCCGTGTGCCCGCCGACGAACTGCCGGCCCAAAGAGCGTCATGCGCACTGCGGCGCATGACGCATATCTGGTTCAGTGGCAGAGCTTCGCTTTGTAGTCCGACGCAAAATTGTCGGCGGTGATGTATTCCGGGTCAGTGAAGGATTGAACGGGAAGCTTGGTTCCGTCCTTGATGGAGGCCAAGAGAATCTTCACCGCCAGCGCGCCATGATTTTCCGAATTGAGCCACATCGTACCACGGAACGCCGAGGGCTTTCCGGATCCGAAGGCATCGCAGGCGCGGCTGCCGTCGATGCCGATCCCCATGCCCTGGTCTGCGGAATAGCCGGCATTCTCCAGTGCTCGCGCACCACCCAGCACGCCGTCATCGTTGCATGAATAGAATATCCAGTTCGTGACGCTGGGATTGGCCGTCAATGTGGTGGTCATCACATCGATGGCGTTGACCATCGTATTGTCGTAGGGGACGCGAACGATGCTGCCCGGCTTGAAATCGGGCACCGCCTTCAGGAACGCTTCTTCCGCGCCCTTGTTGCGCTGCATGCAGGTATCGGCCTTGCGGTCCTCGATCGAGGCGATGCGCACCTCTTTGCCCGCCCAGCCTTCAGCCTTGTAGAGCTTGGCAAGCTCTTCGCCCACCCGCGCACCGATATTGTAAGCATTCATGCCGACATAGGGGACCTGGGTGCCATCCTGGTAGTAGATATCGTCGTCCACCGCCACCAAGGGAATTTTTGCGGCCTTTGCTTTCTCAGCGATGACCGGTCCCAGCGCCTTGTCGGGGACGACGATGGCGATGCCTTTCACGCCATCGCCGACCATCGTATCGAAGGTCGTGATCGTCAAATTGGCGTCGAACTGAACGTCCTGCGACACGAACGCGGCCCCTGCCGCCTCAGCCGCTTTCTTGGCGCCGCCGACTTCGGCGACAAACCATGGATGGTCTCCCATCTTGTTGATGTAGCCGATCTTGATGTCGTCTGCGCTTGCTGCGCCACTCATCAGTCCGGCAGCCAGTACCGCAAATGTCGCCAAAGCCTTTGTTGTGGTTTTCATGAAGATCCTCCCTGAGCTCAATGGTGGTTGCTAGTCGTGGTAGAGAACCGAGCGCCCACCATCGATGGTGATCGTCTCGGCATTTATGAACGGCGCTTCGTCCGAAGCGAGGAAAACCGCCGTCATTGCAACCTCGTCCGGCCGGCCAATTCGCTTGGGCGGATGGAGGTCGTAGGCTCGCCGCTTCTCCTCGGCGGGGTTCGGGAATGTGTTCCAGTAGGCTTCCGCGATTGGCGTCTCGATATAGCCGGGGGCGATCGCGTTCACCCGGATACCGCGTGCGGCATATTCGATGGCCAGCGAACGGGTCAGGCCCAAAAGTGCATGCTTGGCGACCGGATACGGGAACGTATGGGGAATGATCTGGAAGGCGTGACAGCTCGCTATGTTGACGATGGACCCCGAGCCCTTCGCCAGCATCGTCGGCAAAACCGCCTTGGCGCAGAACCACGCGGCCTGGAGGTCGAGCTTGAGGCAGCGCTCCCATTCCTCATCCGGCATCATCAATGGTTCGTAGAAGACGTTGGCGCCGGCATTGTTGACGAGAACGTCGACGCCGCCATAGGCCGTGATCGTCCGCGCGATCATGTCCGCGACTGCGGATGCGTCGGTGACGTCCGTCTCGATGAACAGGGCGTCCGCGCCCTGGGCCCGCAATTTGTCGGCGACCGCTTTCCCGCTTGCCGCATTCAGTTCAGCAATGACGGTCTTTGCCCCATGCATCGCAAAAGCCCGGGCGGTGGCGGCACCTATGCCTTGGCCGGCGCCCGTGACGATTGCGACCTTTCCTTGCAGCCGGCCTGCCATTGCATTCACCAGTCAACCACGGTGCCGTCCGGCATGACGGCATTGCGGGCATGCAGCACTTCCTGCTCAAAGGGGTGACGCGCGATCACGTCCTCATTGACGGTGACGCCAAGGCCCGGCAGTTCGGGCAAGTCCCAGCGGCCTGGTTTACGCCGAATTGGCCAGGTAACGACCTCGTCGTACCAGGCGACGGCACCGGACATCTCCTCCTGAATGACGACGTTTGGCGTCGATATGCCGAAGTGAAGAGCAGCGACGCCAGCGATCGGACCGAGCGGGTTGTGCGGCGCAAGGCCGATGCCTGCCGTTTCCGCCATGGCCGCGATCTTCTTTGTCTCCAGCAGACCGCCAGTGTGGCAGATATCAGGCTGGGCAATGTTGAAGGCACGGGCTGCGATCGAGTGCGTGAATTCGCGACGTCCGATCAGCCGCTCGCCGGAAGCGATCGGCACGGCCGATCGCGCCGTGATATGCGCCAGTCCGGCAACATCTTCGGGCGGCACGGGTTCTTCCGCGAACATGATGCGGGCCGGCTCGATTGCCTTGAGGTAATCCATCGCAGCGTTAACGGATGCAGGGCGTCCATGGAAATCGACCATGATGCCGATGTCCGGACCTATGGCCTCGCGAAGTGAGCCAACCATGTTGGCGACAGAATCAACGGCTTTCGCAGGCGATACGTAGTGGGTGTAGGGAATGCAGACGACCTTGACAGCGTCGTAGCCTGCCTGCGTCACGATGCGTCCGCGTTCCACGATCGCGTCCGCGGATCCGGTCTCATAGACCGCCTTCATGTCTCCGAGGCCGAGATGCGTGTAGGTGCGCAGATAGTCGCGAACCTGTCCGCCCAGAAGGCGCCAGACGGGGACTCCCAATGATTTGCCCAGGATGTCCCAGAGCGCGATCTCAATGCCGCTGACGGCAGACATTCCCTCGACGCCAAGACGCCAAAATCCGTGGCGCGTAAGTATCTGGTAGCACTGCTCCACGTTGCGCGGATCCTGCCCGATGAGCAGGGCCTCAAGGTCCTGAAGCGCCCCAACGACGGCTCGGGTCTTCCATTCCAGCGTTGCCTCACCCCAGCCAAACAGCCCGGGCTCGTCGGTTTCGACCCGGACGAAAACCCAGTTGCGCATTTCCGCATTGCAGACGCGCGCCTTGATGGCCGTAATTTTCATTGGTCCTCCCAGACCTGCCGCCTTTTTTTGAAGGCGATATGTATGATTTATTATGGATAATATGGACGAGTCAAGCGCAACGTCGATGTGGAGCAAGGCCGCGCCTCGATGTTCAGCTCGCAACCATCATGTCCTCGCCGCCCATCCAGCGCAGGCATCAGCAGCTCACTCAGCTTGCCTGATCAGTATTCGTCAACGTCGATGACAGCCTGGGCAAAGGCTTGCGGGCTTTCTTGAGGCAAGTTGTGGCCGATACCGCCGGTGATGATCCGGTGCGTGTATCTGCCCGAGAATTTCTTGGCGTAGGAACTGCTGTCGGGATGGGGTGCGCCATTGGCATCACCCTCAAGGGTAATGGTCGGCACTGTGATCACGGGAGCTTCGGCCAGCCGGTTTTCCAGACCGTCATATTCCGGCTCGCCCTGTGCCAGGCCGAGCCTCCAGCGGAAATTGTGAATGACGATGCTGACGTGATCCGGGTTGTCCAAGGCTGCGGCGCTGCGCTGGAAGATTTCATCGTCGAAATTCCACTGCGGCGAAGCGAGTTGCCAGATGAGTTTGGCGAAATCGCGCGTGTATTTCTCGTAGCCGGCGCGGCCGCGATCCGTGGCGAAGTAATACTGATACCACCATTGAAGCTCCGCCTCCGGTGCCAGCGGCACCATGCCGACCTGCTGATTTCCGATGAGATAGCCGCTCACCGAGACGATCGCCTTGCAACGCTCAGGCCAGAGCGCGGCAACGACATTGGCCGTTCGGGCGCCCCAGTCGCAGCCGGCGATCGTGGCCTTTTCGATCCCCAGCGCATCCATCAGGGCGATCGTATCCGCGGCGAGCGCCGACTGCTGGCCATTGCGCATCGTCTCGTCCGACAGGAATCGCGTAGTGCCGTAGCCGCGCAGGTAGGGCACAATCACGCGGTACCCCTTTGCGGCAAGCAGAGGAGCGACGTCGGTGTAGGTGTGAATGTCATAGGGCCAGCCATGAAGCAGGATCACTGGAGCACCTTCGGCAGGCCCCAGCTCCGCATATCCGACGCTCAGTTTTTCGGCATTGACCTGTCTGAGCGAGCCGAATGATTCCGGCCTGGCTTGCGTCGCGGACGCCCTCGCCTCGACCATCCAAGTGGCTGCCGGCGCGCTCAAGCCGAGTTCGGTGGCGGCGAACGTCATTGCTGTCGCACCGACAATGCGCCGGCGGCGATGATCGACCGTGTCGGGAGCCTTACTCGCATTCATGATGAAGCCTCTATGATGACCAACAAGCGGGAACAACTAGACCGGCCGCTGCATCGGCCGACAGGAAATATTGCGCTTATTTCGACGGTGACTGCGGCGAATCCAGTATTGCAACCACTCGGCCAGGGGGCAGTGCGGCGAGCTCTGACTGAACGTCGGTAAGGTCCAGCGTTTCCTCGATTTCCCTCCGGAGAAATTCGAGACGTAGGCCATCCCCGCGCTTGGAAGCGGCTGGATGTAGCATCCGCAGGAACGGCAGCATGAGAATGACTCCTGATCTTCTGTTTGGGCGAGAGGATATGTTGCATCTGATCTTATGCTCGAAGTCGCCCTCGGCTTCAGACGAGGCCCTCACGATCCATTGCGATGCGCACGGCCGGTCGGGCAGCCATTCGGACGCGAAGGGCTTGCAAAGGCGCGGGAACAGGGACGTGGAAGCGGGCCGCCCAAAGCAGCATCACGAAAAGATAAAAATCCGCGACGCTGGGTTTGTCGCCGAACAGATAGTCGGTCTCGAGCCCGTCAGCGAAGAACTCGAGTTGGCTCGTAATCGTCGCGCTCGCCTTGGCCTTTTCGGCATCGCTGCTTTGGTGCCACATCGGCTTGAAGCTTCGGTGTATTTCAGTTGAGACGTAGGTCAGCGCTTCGAGAAGGCGGGTACGGCCCAACGGCCCCGCCACTCCCAGTGGCGGGTATTGCGACGCAATCCAGTCGAGGACGGCGATATTTTCCGTCAGCGTTTCGCCGCTATCCAGCACGAGGGCTGGAACGTAGCCCTTGCGCGTGACGGTAGTGAAATCATCCCCGGAGCCTGTCCGTTTGGTCTTGAGGTTCACACTTTCGCGCTCGAAGGGAACACCGGCCTCTTCCAGAGCGATGTGGTCCGCCAGGCTGCAGGCGAGAGGGCTGTAGTAGAGTTTCACCGCTTTTCCCTTTTCTAAACCCGATTGAATCCCGCAATTGGTCGTCGCCCGGCGGAAAACCTGCCCCGCGCCACGCGAGACAACCGCTCCAGAAACTCGCACTTGGCGGAGACGACGACTACGACACCGACAGCCAGGCGTGCCTATGCCGAGGTATGGTCGGGCTGAAGTTCGGGATCGCCGTGCGCAATGCCGGGGCGTATGCCAGCTCAGTGGCCAACGTTTATCTGGAGGAATCCAGAACCTTCCATGATGGCATCATCGCCAGCCCTGCCAGTCCTTCGCTCAGGAAATCCTAAACGAAAGTATTGGACGCACGTGCCGTTGGCACGATGGCTCACACCCGGCCACGGCCGGCATATTTCACGCGACGTGAGCAGACTGGAAAGGCGAAAGCCGTGGCCTGCTTTTGCTCGATTGCCACCAACGCGATGACGCAGCTTCCAACAATAGGAGTCGCCATCATGGCCGACCTTTCCGAAACCCCCACAGCCGAGCACACATTGCGCGTCGAAGCGCCCGCCGCGATCGAGGTCGACGTCTCCTCGCTGACGCCGGGAACGTCGCTGATCGTCGACTGGCACGGCAAGCCGGTGGTCGTGCGCAACCGCACCGAAAAAGAGAGGAAGGACGGCCAGGCAGTCAGTCTCGCCGAGCTCAAGGATCCAATTGCCCGCAACGCCAACCTGCCGGCCGATGCGCCGGCAACCGACGCCAATCGAACTATGCCGGGCAAGGAAGCCTGGGTGGTGATGATCCAGGTCTGCACCCATCTCGGCTGCATCCCGCATGGTCAGGAAGGCGATTTCGACGGCTGGTTCTGCCCCTGCCATGGTTCGCAATACGACACCGCCGGCCGCGTCCGGAAGGGGCCGGCGCCGGAGAACATGGCGGTGCCGGTGTTCCAGTTCATTTCCGACACCAAGATCCGTATCGGCTGAGGCAGGGGGCATTTCGATGAGCGGCGACAAACACTCGACCTATACGCCCAAAACCAGAATCGAACGTTGGTTCGATGCCCGCCTGCCGCTGCCGCGGCTGGTCTATGACAGCTTCATCGTCTATCCGGTGCCGCGCAACCTGAACTACGCCTATACGTTCGGCGGTATTCTCACGATCATGCTGGTTTCACAGATCCTGACCGGCATCGTGCTGGCGATGCATTACGCCCCTGATACGGGGCTGGCCTTCAACTCGGTCGAGCAGATCATGCGCGACGTGAATTCGGGCTGGCTGCTGCGCTACCTCCATTCCAACGGCGCGTCGTTCTTCTTCATTGCCGTCTACCTCCACATCTGCCGCGGGCTCTACTATGGTTCGTACAAGGCGCCGCGTGAGCTGCTGTGGGTGCTCGGTTGCACCAACCTCCTGCTGATGATGGCGACGGCCTTCATGGGCTACGTGCTGCCTTGGGGACAGATGTCGTTCTGGGGCGCTACTGTCATCACCAACTTCTTCACCGCCGTCCCACTGATCGGCGACTGGCTCCAGCAGCTTTTGCTCGGCGGGTTCGCGGTCGACAATCCGACGCTGAACCGCTTCTTTGCGCTGCATTACCTGCTGCCATTTGTGCTTGCGGGCGTGGTGACCTTGCATATCTGGGCGCTTCACGTCGTCGGCCAGAACAATCCGACCGGCATCGAGGTCAAATCGAAAACTGATGTCGTGGACTTCACGCCCTATGCCACCGTCAAAGATGCCTTCGGCATCCTCGTGTTCCTGTTCTTCTTCGCCTATTTCGTTTTCTACCTGCCGAACTACCTCGGCCATCCCGACAATAGCAGCATCGCCAATCCGCTGAAGACGCCGGCCCACATCGTCCCGGAATGGTACTTCCTGCCGTTTTACGCGATCCTGCGGGCCATCACCTTCAATATCGGGCCCATCGATTCCAAGCTCGGCGGCGTGCTCGCGATGTTCGGCTCGATCGCGGTGCTGTTCCTGGTGCCGTGGCTCGACACCTCGAAGGTGCGCTCGGCGGTCTATCGGCCCTGGTACAGGGTGCTCTTCTGGCTGTTCGTTGCCAATGCCCTCTTTCTCGGCTGGCTCGGCTCCCGGCCGGCGGAAGGCGCATACGTCGTCATGTCCCAACTGGCGACGCTTTACTATTTTGCGTTCTTCATTATCGCCATGCCGGTGCTCGGGCTGATCGAAAAGCCGCGACGGCTGCCGAATTCGATCACCGAAGCAGTTCTTGAAAAAGACAAGGCCAGCGGCAGAGGCCCGATCGCCGGGCCGGAGACCAAACATTGAACTTGGCATCGCGGGGATCGTTCATGAGCTGGTGGAACTCTCCTCTGGTCTACATCGTGTTGCTCGGCCTCGCCGGGATCGTCGTTTGGTCCCTCATCCCCAGACGCTTCGCCAATGCGAAGCTGGTCGTCCAACTCGGCTTTTTCCTCGCCATGTCGGCCATGGTTCTCGACCTGCGCGTCGTGCCATACGAGACCGCAGGGGACAACGAGACAACCGGAGGAGCGATCCTCATCGGCTCGGTCAAGCTGCTCTGGTGGGTTCACCTTGCCTGGGCGCTAATCGGATTTGTCCGTATCTATCTCGTCTTCGAGCGAAAGCCGCGCGAGGCACGTCTCCTGCAGGACGTCGTGGTCGGTGTCGTCTACGCTGGAATGTTCCTGTCGATCCTGGCGTTTGTCTTTGCAGTGCCGGTCGGAACGCTCATTGCCACGTCGGGCGTGTTTGCCGTCATCCTGGGACTGGCGCTCCAGAATACGCTTGGTGACGTATTTTCGGCGATCGCGCTTAACCTCGGCCGCCCTTACGTGCTTGGAAACTGGATCATTCTAGGCGACGGAACCGAAGGCCGCGTTGTCGAGACCAACTGGCGGTCGACCCAACTTCTGACCCCGACCCACAATGTCGTGGCGCTGCCAAACAGCCTTCTCGCCAAGATCGGGGTAACAAATCTAAGCGGTCCGGACGAGAGCCATGGACTTGCCGTAACCGTCAAGGTGGCGCCAACGAAGACGCCGGCGATCATCGTAGAGCTCATGCGCACTGTCTTGCTGAGCTGCAATTCAATCCTCCAGGAGCCTTCGCCTTCGGTCACCATCAGAAGCCTGGATGCCGCAGCTATCGAGATCGAGTTGTTTTTTCGCGTCGCAAGTATCGACCAGCGAAGTGCCGCTCGGAACGAAATCTTCGATCTCATTTATCGCCATTCAAAGTCGACCGGCATGCTGCTGGCGGAGCCATTTTCGGGCTCGATTGCCATGACCAACCGGCCGGGCCACGAGATGGCGGCCTCCCATGGCTTCACCCCGATCGAACTCATCAATTCCATACCGGTATTCTCGGCGCTAACGGATACCGAGCAGGAGTCGCTCGCCAAAGCGGCCTCGGTTCGCACCTACCATAAGGGCGAAATCATCGCACGACAGGGAGAGATGCTGCCGTCGCTTATGATCGTACGGACGGGAGTCATCGTCCGGCAAATTGGCGAGGGCGATGATCAACTGCAGGAGATCGGCCGGCTTGCACCTGGCGATTTCTTCGGCGAGACCGGCTTGCTCGCCGGCATTGGCGAGATGTCAAGTTTGCGGGCAATGACCCCCATCACGGTTTACGAGATAGACCAGGAAAACTTTGCGCCGCTGCTGCACGACAGGCCCGAAATGGCCGAAGATCTTGCCGCGATCCTGTCGATGAGGGTGTCGGCTCTTAATGAAAGCGGCATCGCCGGACAGCACCACGCGGGCTCCAAATTCGCGCTCCTCAAAGCCATTCAGACAGTCTTTCGCGCCGCTCCGTTCAAGCGCGTTCGAGCACCTGGCTGATAAGGCATGCAGAAGGACAGAGATCCATGACCATCCGCCAAAGCGATATCACAGGCATCGATACACTCATCCAGCCGGCTATCCGTGATTTTGCGGACGGACTGAAGATAAGGCGCGTATTGCCGTCCTCGAATCGCCTGATGATCGGGCCCTTCATCCTGTTCGACCATTTCGGCCCCGCTATGTTCGACGCAGGTCACGGTTTCGATATGGGACCGCATCCGCATATCGGCGTTGCGGCCGTGACCTACCTGATCGATGGCGAGATCGTCCATCGCGACAATTTGGGTAAAGTGCAGACCATCCGTCCTGGCGAGGCCAACTGGATGACGGCCGGGTCGGGCATCGTTCATTCCGAGCGCACGCCACCGGACGTTCTCCGACATGGTCTATGCCGAAATTGTGCTCACGAGCGGTGCGCGCTACCAGGTGAAACCCGAACACCGTGAGCGTGCGATCTACATCGTCGCCGGTGAGGTTGGAATTGTCGGCCAGCTCGGTACGTTTCATGAGCCGAATTAGTAGCTCTGGCGCGCGGCGTTGAGATTGTGCTCCAGGCGCCTGCCTTCCATGCGGCGAGACTGATGCTGATAGGAGGTGAGCCCCTGGCCGAGCCACGTCATATCTATTGTAACTTCGTCTCCTCTTCAGCCGAACGGATCGAGCAGGCAAAGGCGGATTGGCGCGAACGCCGCTTCCCCGGCGTGCCGGGAGAGCACGAGCTCATGCCTCTGCCGGATGGCAGCATGTGAGGGATAAGGCAGCGGATGGTGACCTCAGCGCCGCGACAGCTTGACGCCGGGTGGCGCAGGCAGACCACTACGACATCAAGTAGAGATCGTTCATCGTTTCCTCATCGAGCAAACCGTCGAACCAGACGTCGAAGATTGTCTCGAGGAGGAACTCGTCGTTGCTTGCTTCGGAAAACAGCGTCAGGGACGCGTGCAACTTCTTCGCATCAACGTCACCGAAGACAGCGCGAGCGCTTAGGCCGGAGAGCCGCTGCAGGGTGCCAACGCATTCCCGATAACGGCCTCCAAGGATCGGAAATGACAGATAGGCGCTGGCTTCGTCGAGCGATGTGATTGCATATGGCTCAGGCGCAGTACCGCTTCGCCTGGTGGCCAACCTTGGGAAGATGAACTCCATATAGGGAGTGCACATCATCCCTCGACGTAGAATGGCCAGCGCGTCGTCGTAGACCGGATCCTGTGCGCTGACGAACCTCTGCAAATCATACTCGTCAGGCATTTGGATAGATCCTTGGGAAACCCTCAACATTGGTGCCCTGACTAGCCGTCGACGACATCTGCATAGTCCGGGTGCTTGGCGAAAAAGCGGCTCATGAAGGGACATTTCAAGATCGCTTTACGGCCGGTTTTGCGGAGCAGTTCGAAGGTCCCTTGGGCCAATCGCGACGCGATCCCTTGTCCGGAAAATTCCGACGGGACTTCGGTGTGTATCAGCGCGACCTGCCCGCCCTCGAGCCGATAGTAGGCCGCCGCAAACATATCGCCGGCGATCGGCAACTCGAAACGGTGCTGTTGGACGTTTTCAACGACTTGTGCATCCATCTCTATCTCTCGATTGTATGTCACGTCTGTCACCGGGGGGAGATTGGCCGGCCGCTATCGCACCGCAGGCAACCGCAGAGTGACGGTCGTGCCTGCCCCGAGCGTGCTCTGAAGGTCGATGCTTCCGCCTGACTGCTCGACAAAGCGCTTCACCATCGGCAAACCGACGCCGCCGAGGCCTTCGCTTTTGGTGGTGAAGAACGGATCGAAGGCGCAGACCATTGTCTCGCTGGTCATCCCGATACCGTTATCCGCGACACGGATATCTACCTGACCGGCGGTAGAGCTTTCAGAGGCCAAGCCGGCATCGATCGAGATGAAACCGCCGTCAGGCATTGCATCGCGCGCGTTGAACAGAAGGTTCAGAACCGCATTTTGCAACCCAAAGCGATCGCATCTCACCAAAGGCAGGTCGGACCCAACCCGAAGCTCAAGACCGAAATTGGCATCCAAGGCGCTCCGCACGAGGGTTTCGATCTCAGCCAGGCAAGCATCTACGTTTGTGTATTCGATTTCCGCGTGGCTCTCTCGAGCCAGGCTGATGGTTTGCCGGACAAGGTCCCCAGCCCGTTCCAAAGCCGTTTTGGCGCCGGCAATTACAGGCCCAAGCGCCGGAGTCGCTTGGATGCTCGGATCGCGGGCCAGGTGGTTCAACGCCGACGAGGCGACCTGAATGAGATTGCCGAGGTCATGGACGATGCCGGCCGTCGACATTTGCACGGACATACCACTTCCAAGACCATCGGGCGGGCCGTCGAAGACATCTTCTTTTATGTCCGGACGAAACATTTCATAACCCCGTTGGCTCAGTCGACACCCATTTGCTTCAATACGCTATAATTTACGGCATTTATTGTCAATTATATCTAAGACGCCTCCGATACATACTTCTGTATATCCAAACGATAGACCAAGCTCTATTGATAGCCGATCCCGCTGATGTAGTTGGCAAGCAGCCGTTCCTGCAGTTCCTCTTGTTTGAAAAGCGCCTTCATCGCATCACGGATATCGAGGACGCCTAGCGGTTTCGAGTCAGCCCCTAGCACCGGCACATTCTGAAGGCCTTGCGCGGCCATGGTCTGCCAGACTGAATGAAGGTCGTCATCGGGACCACAGGACACGATGGACGTGCTCATCAATGCCGCAATCGGCGCTTCTGTTGGCCCTGAATTCGCCAGATGGCGGACAAGGTCGGACTTGCTCAGCACGCCTGCCGCCTCCCCACTGCCGTGGCACACCACGACCAGGCCTATTGCGGGCCCGGAAAGTGAGAGTGCTGCACTGCGGAGTGGAGCGTCGACATCAATCACCATGAGACGGGCCGATATTACTGGATGCAGACTGTCAATGCGCATGACGCCCTCCTGAGAGCGCCTCGCGGCCGCGGCCGGGAGGCTGAGATCGGTTCCAGTGTTGGTCGCCGAGCTCGGCGCCTTCGCCTGGCCGGTCAGAATGGCGCGCAAACAAGCGCCATTCTGACCCGTTCCAAAGATTAGCTCAGTGCTGCTTTGCTCAGGCCAAACTTCGCATCCCCCGAGCCCGGGACGGGTTTGAAGCCGATGTTCAGACGGTTCCAAGAATTGACCGCCATGACAACGAAGGTCAGATCGGAAATTTCCTTCTCGGAAAGCTGTGACCTGACCCGATCGTAGATCTCGTCGGGGACACCCTGCTCGGGCAGCTTGGTCAAGACTTCCGTCCATGCCAGGGCTGCACGCTCGCGAGGAACGAACAAGGTCGAATCCCGCCAGGCTGCCAGGTGGTAAAGGCGCAGTTCGCGCTCGCCATGAATCTTCGCCTGTTTGACGTGCATATCAAGGCAGAAGGTGCACCCGTTCACCTGCGCGGCTCGGACTGCAACAAGGTCGCGGATCGGTTCTTCGATCGACCCCTCTCGCGTCGCACCAAGAAATTCAATAAATTTCTTCAGAAGTTCCGGCGACTGCTCGGCATAACTCGCGCGTTGGGCGACGGCTTTTCCTTTCGGAGCGACCGGTGACGCTGCAATATTCATTACTTATCTCCTTGAGGTGTTTGCAATCCATTGCAGCGTAAGGATGACCGGTGAGACGAACTGTTGCTATCGTGCCGATGATATGTATTGCCACTCGATTGGGTTGGGGCGCCTAAACCGAAGTATAGGAGGTGGAAATTGGCACCTGACCGCTGCCCTCGGCAATTCGCTTTGGCGCAGGCATGCGACGGGCGCACAGCGTTTGGGTCACTTGAAGGGCGAGGCTGAACCGACCGGTGTCGATAGAACCTGGATCGAAACTGCGTTCACTCTTCGAAGGGAGCGTTCATCACAAGATCAACTGCCGAAGTCGCCTTGTAGCCTGAAACAAAGCGCTCGCCGAAGTCCCGGGCAAAGTTGTCGTAGGTGGTTTCCGGCCTGACCTCTGCGATATGGCAAAAGCATCGCGTCATCCGTCGCTTCATTTGGAGGCGTGGAAACTCACCGATGATCTTTGCAATCTCGGCTGACGAAATGAGGCTGTATTGCAAGCCGACGACATCGAGACAGATGCCGGCTGTGCAAAGCGCCACCTCAGCCTCCTTGTAGAGGCCGATTGACGGCGTCGAGTTGAGGGCGACGCTGTCCCAGATCAATTGGGCGCGCCGCTCGTCGAAGCCGCCCTCCCGAACGAAGGTGCGGGCAAGATCGGCGCCTTCCACTTCGAAACGGCGCGGCCCGGCGAAGTCCTCATTGAGCGTGACGTCATGCAACAGGGTTGCAACGGCAACAACCTCCGCGTCGTGCTGGATATTCTGAATCTGTCCGATCCGGGCCGCGAAAAGCCAGGATCGGACCACGTGGTTGAACAGGTAGGGTTCACATCGCTGGCGGGCATGTTCGATCGCTCGGCCAACAAGCGGAGTATCGGGGACCAAAATCCCCGCAAGTGTGCGGATGGCGATCGAATTCATGTCACTGACCGTCCCTTCGCGTACGCCCCGATGGTCCCGGGGGCTACGATTTCATTTCGCGTTCGTCGTAAGTTCCGTCTCGCTGGTGTCGACGACGAAAATAGCAAGCAGACGAGCGCCTTCCGTCTTGCTGGCGTTTTCGCTGACGGCATGACGGTCGCCAGGGAATTCCGAGAAACTCTCGCCGGCGCGATAAGTCTTCACCGGCCCGTCGTTGACCTGGCTTCGGATCGCCCCCTCCAGGACCGTGGCATAGATGAACGCGGATTTGGGATGGGTATGAGCCGGCGACGTACCCCCAGGCGCGTACTCGACGAGCACGGCTTTCATGCTCTTGCCGGGCACGTTTGGAAGAGCCTGGTCGTAGACAAGCTTTACGTTGGCGGCGTCATTGGCCATTGCTGCGGTGACGGAAGCGGAGGTGAGCGCGGCGCAGAGAAGTGTTTTGATCATGTCTGGTCTCCTTGTTGTGCGAATGGCGGGCCTATCCGATGATTACTTACTTCGGTGGTGTGTATCGGCTGAGCCAATCATCGAAACGCACGGCGCCGATGCGCGCGTTCTCGCCGGGCACCAGCGTTCGATCGTCGATTGCCACTTGGCCGTAGTAGAGCGCGCCGGGATCCGGGACGACTTTGCGCGGGTCGTTGGTGGCCTTCAGGAAGCGCTCGACAAGTTCGCTCATGCGGACACGCTCCGGGCCGGCAATTTCGATCATGCCGTTCAACGGCGCGGCAAGCGCGACGTCCGCCATCGCATCGGCAACATTATCAGCCGCCATGGGTTGGAAGTAGGCCGGCGACATATGAATGGTATCCCCGACGGCGCCCGTGTTTGCGATGGCGGCGGTGAATTCGAAGAATTGAGTGGCGTGAACGATGGTGTAGGGAATTCCGGACTCCCTGATCAGCTTTTCCTGAAGCAACTTGCCGCGGAAATAGCCCATGCCCTGCAGCCGGTCGGTACCGACGACCGACAGCGCCACGTGATGACGGACGCCGGCGGCCGTTTCGGCGGCAAAAAGATTACGCCCGGATGCCTCGAAGAACTCCAGGGCAGCCTTTTCCTCGAACGACGGCGAGTTCGCGAGGTCGACGACGACCTGCGCACCGGCAAGCGCGGCCGCCAGACCCTCTCCCGTAACGGTGTTGACGCCCGAATTCGGCGACGCCGCAAGCACGTCGTGTCCTTTGTTTCGCAGTCTCTCCACGGTCTTTGAACCGATCAGCCCGGTTCCGCCGATGACGACGATCTTCATGTCTGGTCTCCTGGTGTTGCGTGTCTATTTTTCGTTGCTCGATCGGATGCTGGGCGTTTCCGGCCTGCTACTGACTGACCGATGCAGCAGCATCCTCGATGAGTGACGTGACCTCGTCGGGATGCGAAACCATGAGCGCATGGGACGCACCCTCGATGACGACGGTCTTTACCGCATGCGCACGCTTGGCCATGAAGCTCATGACGGCTGCCGGGATGTTCCGGTCATCCGAGCCGTAGATCATGTAGGACGGCAGCGTCTTCCATGAGGCGACGCCCGAGGCTTCAGCCAGAGCCGCCTGCGCAACAGGGCGTTGAGTGGCAGCCATCAGCAAAGTCTGCTCTTGCGGAACGTCGGCGGCGAACTGGGCGCGGAACTTGGCCGGCTCGATGAAGAGGTCTTGTCCGCCGTCCGGCAACGCGACTGGAGCAAGCGCGCTCCCCAAGGTGCTGCCGGGAAACATGCTGGACAACGTAAGGCTCGATTCGCCGGTATCCGGCGCGAAACCTGCCACGTAGACCAATGCCTTCACATTGGGATTGCCATTGGCGGCCTCGGTGATGACAGGCCCGCCGTAGGAATGCCCCACCAGCACGACCGGCCCGGAAACCGACCGGACGATGGCTGAGACTGCTTTCGCATCGCTGGCAACGCCGCGGAGCGGATTAGCTGCGGCTATCGCTACATAACCGTCTTTGCTGAGCTTGGTGATGACTGCATCCCAGCTCGACGATTCCGCGAAGGCGCCGTGCACCAGTACGATCGTCGGCTTGGGCTGAGAATTCGCGGCCTGCGCCATCCCGCCGCCCGACGCGGCAAGCGCTGCGGTGAGGGCCAGGACTCGAGTTATGTTTCGCATTTGCTTTCTCCCGTGTGGCCTGTGGTGACCAATGCTCAGGAGAATGCGCCGACGCGGCCCGCCAACCTATTGTGCGGAAGGGTCTGTCATACAATGCCAAGGTGCAGGGTAGGTCACCAGGGAGATCAGGTGCCCTGCAGCATGATTGAGGTATCTATGCGGGGTGTGCATTGGCGGCGGTCGCCGGAACAGACACTGAGGGCGCGCGGCCAGAGAGTTGTGTTTGCAAGACGCCGCTGCCGCCGTGGCGAGAGCCTGGCGCGGTCGATCCGTTGAGCGCTGGTGAGCCGGCCGGATCGAACACGGCGGCAAAGCCTCCTCTCGTCAACGACATAGTTCCTGGCCTTCGGCCCGCATCGCCAAATGCCTTGGTATGGGTCAAACAGCCGGACCGGCGTTATTCGCCAGTCTATTGGCGCGACATCGCAGTCGTGGCTCAGAGCACTGCCATCCCGCCGTCGACCCGCAGATTGATGCCCGTGACGAAACTGCTCGCGTCCGAGGCAAGGAACAGGGCGGCTTTTGCCAGCTCTTCCGGCTGCCCCATCCGGCCCAGGGGTATTGCCTCCGCCATCGCCTTTTCAAACAGCCCGCGCTGCTCAAACGGTATGCCTAGCTTATCGAGAATAGCCGTATCCACCGGACCTGGGCTGAGCACGTTGACCCGGATGCCGCGAGACTTCAGTTCGATCGCCCAAGCGCGCGCAAAGGCATTTATGGCCGCCTTCGAGCCCGCGTAAACAGCATGACCGTCCAGAACCTTCTCGCTGGCCAGCGAGCCTGTGAGGATGATTGCGCCGCCATTCCGCATGATCGGAATCAGCTTCTGGACGCGAAGAAGACGCCTCGCGTATTGACGGCAAATTGCGCATCATATTCTGCCTCGGAGACGTCGGCCGAGTGCGTGATGGTGTTTATGCCGGCGTTCGCCATATAGATGTCGAGCGCCCCGAACCTCTGGCGGATCTGTTGCGCTACCTCGTCATGGTGCGACACGTCGGCCACATTTCCCTGAATGC
The DNA here is from genome assembly GCF_040320025.1 of Mesorhizobium sp. M0808. Taxonomy (NCBI): domain Bacteria; kingdom Pseudomonadati; phylum Pseudomonadota; class Alphaproteobacteria; order Hyphomicrobiales; family Phyllobacteriaceae; genus Mesorhizobium; species Mesorhizobium sp. M0808. The sequence continues at coordinate 45,134 of NZ_JAMYOX010000010.1, read as the reverse complement.
CCAGCGCGCCTGCCCCGATCTGTGCGACCGCTTCCTCGACCGCCTGCCGCCGGCGGCCGGTAATGACGACTTGCGCGCCCTCGGCCGCAAAGACTTTTGCAGCCGATAGTCCGATCCCGCTGTTTCCGCCGGTGACCACCCCGAGAGTACGCCCATGTCGTTCCTGCCTTCGAAAAATAGTGCCGGTGCTGCTGCGATAGTCGCAACTGCTGGCCAAGAAAATTTCACGCCGAATTGAGACCGCCAAAATGAGCGGCAATCGCAAACGGCTACCGATTGATAAACTCCGGGCGCTTAGCCAGTTTGACGTCTTGCAGAGCGCTTTGGCCTTCAAGGCAGAACAAGCGCGCGGCGGCGACCCCCGACAGCGCGACGTAGTGTCGAACGCCGGCGATCGCCTCCGCGCTGCACAGGCGCAGTTGCCCGAGCGGCAGCCGTGGCGCAGCATATGTTTCGCGCCTCTGCCAGCGCTCCAGCTCGATGGCGCAGTGGTTCGGTTCCACAATCCGGGACATGAGCCGACAGAACCAGCATTCAGGCCACCGCTCGGCTATGCGAGCGCACAAGGTTTGACCTGGCGCGCCACCCGAAATGCGGTTCAGGGCGCGCGAAATATTGCCAAAGGTGGTCATCGGCGGCTCCAAGGAATTGCGGACAACATGCGGTCGTGACTGAGGGCGTGCTATCCTTTGATGAAGGCGAGCAGATCAGCATTGACCTGATCCTGGTGTGTGGCCGTGATCCCGTGGGGCGCGCCGGGGTAATAGATATCCTTTGCGCCTTTGATCAATCGGGCCGACTTGACTGCCGAGTCCTTGACGGGGACGATCTGATCGTCTTCGCCATGCAGGACGAGGGTTGGTACGTCGAACTTCTTGAGGTCCTCGGTAAAATCGGTCTCGGAGAACGCCTTGACGCTTTCGTACGCGTTCACGAGACCCGCCTGCATGCTCCAGAGCCAGAACTGATCCAGAGTCCCCTGGGAAACCTTGGCGTCCGGCCTGTTCGCGCCATAAAACAACGGTGCGAGGTCCCGGTAGTACTGCGAACGATCCTTGACGAGGCCAGCCCTTATGCCGTCGAATACCTCGATTGGCAGACCTTCCGGATTGGCCGGCGTTTTCACCATGATCGGCGGAACAGCGGCGATAAGAACAGCCTTGGCCACCCGCTTCGTCCCGTGCCGTCCGATATAGCGAGCAACCTCGCCTCCTCCGGTGGAATGGCCGACCAGCGTGGCGTCCCGGAGATCCAGCGCCTCGATCACGGCTGCAAGATCGTCCGCATAGCCGTTCATGTCGTTGCCGGACGTGGCCTGGCTCGATCGGCCATGGCCGCGCCGGTCATGCGCAACGACGCGAAAGCCGTTATGGGCAAGAAAGAGCATCTGGCCGTCCCAGGCGTCGGAATTCAGCGGCCAGCCGTGCGAGAACGTGACGACAGGACCCTTGCCCCAATCCTTGTAGTAGATTTCGGTGCCATCCTTGGTCGTGATGGTGCTCATCGTCTTGGTTCCTTTGATTGAGGGGGAAGAGGGAAGGTTTTGTTTTCGGCTCGTTGCCGAAGCAGCGCGGGGCAGTCCGGCGGCAACCGTAGAGATCAGGCCTGCCAACAAGACATCGCGGCGAGATCCGCCGACGGAGAAAAGTCCGTCTTTGTTCATCATGTCCATCCATGTGCTTTGAACATCCTGCTCACCATCACGACCGTCGAGTCGGCCTGTGCGGTCGCGTTCGGGGAGGAGCGAGCGAGGAGCGGTAGAAACGCGACGGTCGTGATGGCTTGCGAGGAACAGGATGCACCGATCCGGGCCGCGAACCTACTCTACGGAAGCATCTGTCATACGATGCCAAAGTGCAGGGCAGGCACGCCGAAGATAGGGCCGGGCTAAGGCAAGCTCTTATAGACACACGTCAATTTAGGCTTGGGTAGCGGCGCGGGGACCGACGCGGCACGGCCGGCGTCAGTTGCTGTTGCATGAAATGTTGCGAGTTTGTCGGTCAGACTGGCGCTGCCAAAGAGCGCCGCTCAGTGGTAACCGATGTTTGGCGCGGGCCTTGCCGCGAAACACCCAACAGGACCACCGATGTACATCAGGATCACCCGCAGCAGCACGAGCGTACCAACAGGCAGGAAGGCCTGGGCGCGCTGAGAAAGCACCTGAAATGGCCGGGCGGGCCGGGCGATCCTATTGGATGGGCATGGATCGGCTTGTGCCAAATTCTAGACCTCGCGCATCGGCGCGGGCAGCGTTTCCCACGCCCGGATCAGCTCACCGATGGAAGCGGCTTCCATCTTGCGCATGACATTGCCGCGGTGAAGCTTGACCGTCACTTCACTGATGCCGAGGTCGAAGGCGATCTGCTTGTTGAGGCGTCCGCGCGCCACTTCACGCAGGACCTCGCGCTCGCGCGGCGTCAGCGTCTCGACGCGCTCGATATTGCGCTTGACGATCACGGCATCCGCCCGCCGTTTGGCATCCACCGCAATGCCGGCGATCACAGCGTCAAGCAGCGTCTGATCCCGCACCGGTTTGGTGAGAAAGTCCACGGCGCCGGCCTTCATCGCCTGGACAGTCATCGGGATGTCGCCATGCCCGGTCAGGAAGATGATGGGTTTGGGGTTGCCGTTTTTCGCAAGATGGTGCTGCAGATCGAGACCGCTCGTGCCCGGCATGCGCACGTCGAGGATCAAGCAGCCGGGGCTCTCCAACACGTCGGCGTCAAGCAATTCACGGGTTGAGGTAAAGCACACCGGCAGGAAACCCGCCGACAGGATCAATTCAGACAGCGCCTCCCGAACAGAGGCATCATCATCGACAATAATGACCAGCGGCTGCTCGGCTTCAGCCCTTCGCTGCTGTGATGATGGCGTCGATCTCGGTAAGGGCAATTGGTCAACTCTCATGTTTAGCCTCCGTTTCTGGGTTGCGTAAAGCGTCGCCGATCGCCGCAAGCAGTGCCTGGCCATCGAACGGCTTGCGGAAAAGCCCGCCAATGCCCTTGGCGCGGTGCTGATCCACTATCTCGTGGCGGCCCGTGATCAGGAACACAGGCAGGTCCGGACGCGCCTTCTTGACCAAGTCACGAAGTTCAAAGCCGTCCATGCCGGGCATCCCGATGTCGGTGATAAGCATGTCCAATCCAGACAGGCCGCTGACCAGCAACGCCCCCGCCGACGAGAAGCTGCGGGCCACATACCCGGCGGACTCCAGAAGGTCCTCCAGCGACTCGAGCAGTCTTGGGTCATCGTCGACAATCGCCACGACAGGCCTCCGCTTGCTCACCCTCAGTTACCCCCTGCCCGGCGCGAGTGCGTGATCGGTATTCCCAATCGCTCGGCGATGCGCACTAGGTCGGCGAGCGACGCCGCGACCATCTTCTGCATGACGTTCCTTCTATGAATTTCCAGCGTAACTTCGCTGATCCCCAGTTCAGCGGCGGCCTGCTTGTTGAGCAAGCCGCTGACCACCAGCGGTAGCACCTCACGTTCGCGCGGCGTCAGCTCGAGATAACGTTGCTTCAACACACCCAGCTCGGCGCGCTCCGATCGCTGTACCCGATCCTGGGCAATCGCCGCATGGATTGCGGCCATGAGGTCTGCATCGCTGAAGGGCTTGGTCAGGAAATCCACGGCGCCGTGCTTGATCGCACGCACCGAGGACGGGATATCGCCATGTCCCGTCAGGAAAACGATCGGCGGATGATCGCCCTCGGCAATCTGCCGCTGCAGATCGAGGCCGTTAATATCCGGCAACTCGATATCGAGGATGAGGCAGGCAGGGACGTCCGGCTTGTCAGCGCGGATATAATCGCCCGCCGATCCGAACGCTACGGCACGCATGCCATGTGCGGCCAGCAGCTCACTGAGCGCCTCCCGGATGCGTTCATCGTCATCTACGATGAAGACAATTTGGCCGTCCGTCGTCATCACGCCGCTTTCGCTTCAATCGGCAACGTGAAGATAAACGTCGCTCCACGTGGTTCGTTCTTCTCGACCCATAAACGCCCGCTGTGCGACTCGATGATCGAACGGCAGATCGCCAGTCCCATGCCCATCCCTTGCTCTTTCGTGGTAAAGAACGGTTCGAATATCCGGTCGGGAAACTCGACGCCCCGGCCGCGATCTCTGACTTCGGTCCGGACAACATCCCCGATATGGCGCACGCGGATGCTGATAACTCCGTCATCCGCACCAGAGTCCATCGCCTCCATGCCGTTGCGGATGAGATTGACCAGAACCTGCTGGATTTGGACGCGATCGAACGCGACTAGCGGAATGTCGCTTCCGACATCAACGCTGATGCGAACGCCCCGCCGCATCGCTTCCTCGGTCACGAGGTCGCGTGCCTCTGCGATGACACTGCTGAGCGTCGCATTGGTCCTCGTCTCGGTGGATTGCTTGAACAGCGCGCGAATGCGGCCGACGACGTCCGCCGCCGAATTGGCGTCCCGGATTATGCGCTCGGCCGTAATCTTCGCGCGTTCGACGTTCGGAGGGGCGGCGGACAGCCAACGGTGGCATGCATGGGAATTGGCGACGATCGCGGCCAGCGGCTGATTCACCTCGTGCGCGATCGAAGCGGAAAGCTCGGCGAGACTTGCAGCCTGAGTGGCTTGCGCGAGTTTGTCGGAGGCTTGTCGCAGCGCTTCCTGGGCGCGCACCTCTTCGTCGATGTCGAGGGAAACCCCGTACCATTGCACAACCGCGCCGTCTTCATCACGCCGCGGCTCGACCCTGCACTCCGCCCAGCGATAGCCATCTGTTTCGCGCCAGCGAAACCGCATCGCGGAACCGCCGCCTGTTTCGAAACAGCTCAGCAACGTGCGCAGCACCTCGGGAGCATCTTCGGGATGAACCAGTTCTTGCAGCAATTCCTCGATGCGCGGCTCTCCGAGTGTTTCGAAATTGGCGATGACGGCGCGGAAATGGTCCTGGTATCGCTTGTTGAAGTAGACCGGCCCGCCGGTCGGCATCGCGCTCCAAATGCGGACCGGCACAGCGTCGATCATCTGCTGAAGCTGCAATTCGCTCCGCCGCAGCGCCTCTTCGGCTTGCATCTGATCGTCTATGTCGTGACAGAGGCCGTACCACTGCACGATCAGGCCAGCGTGATCGCGCATCGGCTCTGCCCGGCTCGACATCCAGTGATAGACGCCATCGGCGCGGCGCAGGCGATACCTCATGGAGAAGCGCTCGCCGGTAGCAAGGCAGTGACTGAGCGTATCGCCGAATGCTGCTGCGTCGTCCGGATGGACGGTGGCCGCTATCATCGCCGCCAGCCGGCCGATGCCCTGTTTGTCCAAATCCGTTACGTCAAGGCCGAGAAAGTCGACCATTCGCTTGTTGAAAAAGGTCGGCTCGCCGTCCGGCGTCAGGCGCCAAACGTGGCTCGGAACCATGTCGACAAGCTGCGAGAGCTCCCGCTCCCGGTCGCGTAATGCCTCCTGCGCGCGCACCTCATCGTCGATGTCGATGCTGGCCGTGTACCATTGCACGATCGCCCCACTCTGGTTCCGCAGCGGCTCGGCGCGGCCCTCCCTCCAGCGGTAGACACCGTCAGCGCGACGCAGGCGATACCTTATGGGATAGGGTTCGCCGGTGGCGAGGGAGCGGCTGAGCCATTCTCTCATCCTGGGTCCATCGTCGGGATGGACGGCTGCCGCGACTACGGTCGCCAGGCGGCTCGTGCCCGGCTTGTCCCAGCCCGCGATGTCGTTGAGGCCGATATAGTCTGTCGTGCGCTTGCTGAAGAAGGTTGGTTCGCCGTTGGGCGCCATACGGGCGATGTGAGCGGGGATCATTTCGACCAGCAACGAGAGTTCTCGCTCCCGCTCCCGCAAGGTCTCCACACTTTGGCGCAAAGTGAGCACCGCCGCCTGATGCTGCCTGGAAATGGCGGCCACGACGAGCGCCGAAAATGCCGAGATGGCCAGAAAAAGCTGCAGCATGATCTGGTTGTGCTTCTGGGACTCGGGATCGCCGGCAAATTGGCTGGCGCCGGATATCGTGAATACCGCCGTGATCAGAGCGAGAACGGTCAATGCTACGGCGGCGCCTCGGAACTCAAAGCGCACCGCGGCCCAAAGAAGAGGCGGCATGATGATGTAGGCGAAGGGCAGATAGCCGCTCAAGGAAAGGGCGGCGATACCAAGAAAGATCAGCCCCAGGACGCAAGCTTCCATCCATCGCGCTGCCGAGAGCTGCGCCTTGCCGCGCCAGTTCTGGAACACGACCAGCGCCAGTGGCGCTACGATCAGGACTCCCGTCGCGTCTCCGATCCACCACAGCGGCCAAGCCGTCGCAAAGGTTTGCGATTGTATGCCAAACCACGAAAGCGCCGCACTTCCCACCGTCGCGCTTGCAACTGGCGCAACTCCAGCGGCCAGTGCGACGAATGCGAGAACGTCCCGCAACGTTTCCAGCCGAACTGGGCGCTTGCAGGTCTGGTTCACAAGCCATGCGCCGGCCACCGCTTCAAGAGCGTTGCCGGCAAAGATCAGGAAGGCCGCGGGCAGCGGAGTGTGGAACCACAAGAAGTTGCTGAACAGTTCTGCCAGACAGCCCCCCAGCACCCACCACGGCCAGCTATACCTGGAGGCGAAGACAAGCGTAGCGATGAAAAGCCCGCTCGGAGGCCAAATGGAAATCCCTGTTCCAGGTATGATTGCGAGCGACTGGGCGAAGCCGCAGCCCAGGACATAGGCCGTAATAAAAAGCCCCAGATGCAAGAATTGGGGACGGTGCGACCAGACGCGCGACAACCCGCCTCTTTCAAGATCGCTAATCAGGTTGCCGCGAATCAGGCCCGGTTCATTCGTCGCGAAAGGTCGGCCACTTCCCGGTCCGGATCGGTCCAAGTCATGCGTTAACGCGAGCGTTGCGCTGGAATCGGTCTCGCCAAGTAAGTCGGGCGCTGTCGTCATCGGGTGCCCCTGACGGACAAACAAACTCTGGAGATTGTCGGCGCTTCGTGTGGCACTTGCTCTTGATAGCTGGACTGGGCTGACGGACTCACGTCGCCACCCTAATCCCGCCACGCCCCAACCGCACCTCATGGAAATCCATGCATTGCACGGGGCGGCGGCGCCCCTTCACCGAGAGCCGAAAAAACCAAGCGCTTACTGAGCGCCGCCAGTTATTGCGCAGCTTTCGCTTCAACCGGGAGGGTGAAGATGAATGTCGCCCCACGCGGCACGCTATTCTCCGCCCAAAGGCGTCCGCCGTGAGACTCGATGATCGAACGGGAGATCGCGAGCCCCATGCCCATTCCGTTCCCTTTCGTTGTAAAGAACGGCTCGAATATCTTGTTAGGACGTTCGATACCCGGGCCTCGGTCGCGGACCTCGGTCTGGATCGTGTCCTCTATCCGGCGCACGCGCATTCCGAGAACCTTGTCGCCCGCCGTGGTGTCCATCGCCTCCATGCCGTTGCGAATGAGATTGACCAGGACCTGCTGGATCTGGACGCGATCGAACGCAACCAGCGGAAGGTTGCTTTCGACGTCGATGTCCATCCGAACGCGACGCCGCATGGCTTCCTCGGCCATAAGGTCACGTGCTTCGGCAACGACGCTGGGGATCGGTGTGCTGGTTCTCATTTCAAGCGAAGGTCTGAACAAGGCACGGATGCGGCTGACGACATCCGCCGCCGAGTTGGCATCGCGGATGATACGCTCGGCCGTGATCTTCGCGCGCTCGACGTTCGGGGGCTCGGCGGACAGCCAACGGTGGCATGCGTTGGAGTTGGCGACGATGGCGGCCAGCGGCTGGTTCACCTCATGAGCGATGGATGCGGAGAGTTCGGCAAGGCTCGCCGCCTGGCTCGCACGCGCAAGTCTCTCTTGTGCCAGCCGAAGCTCCTCTTGTGTCCGCATCTCATTTTCGATGTCGAGGCAGATAACGTTCCACTGCACGATGGCGCCTTCAGCGTTGCGCATCGGCGCGGCGCGCGTCTCGACCCAGCGATATTCACCATCGAAGCGCCGCAGACGGTGCCGTCGCGCATACGGCTCGCCTGTGGACAGACAATCGGCATATCTCTCTTTGACACCTGTCAGGTCGTCGGGATGAACACCGGCGTCGAGTGTGCCAGCCAGCCGGGACTTTCCCGCTTCGTCCAATTCCTCAAGATTGTATCCGAGGAATTCGCGGAGCTGCTGGCTGCGATATATCGGTTCGCCATCCGGCGCGGCGCAATCGATCATTGCCGGCAGCGTTTCAACTAGCTGCCAGAGAGCCCGTTCTCTCTCGCGCAGCGCCTCTTCGACGCGCAGCTGATCGTCGATGTCGTGCGTAAGGCCGTACCATTGGACGATGCGTCCACCCTGGTCCCGCAGTGGCTCCGCACGGCCCTCCATCCAACGATAAACGCCATCGGCACGGCGCAGGCGATACTTCATGAAGAATCGCTCGCCGGTGGCAAAGCAGCTGTCGAGTGCTTCCCTCAGGCTGGCTGCATCGTCGGGATGGACGACGGTGGCAATGAAGGCCGCCAGCCGGCTCGTGTCCGGCTTTTCCGCGTCCGCTATGTCCAGGCCGAGAAAATCTATCAGGCGCTTGTTGAAGAAGGTCGGCTCACCGTTGGGAGACAGCCGCCAGAGGTAGCTCGGAACCATGTTGACGAGTTGCGAGAGCTCTCGTTCCCGGTCGTGCAACGCGGCTTGCGTGGTCACCAGGTCATGGATGTCGACGCTCACGCCGTACCATTGGAGAATGCTGCCATCTTCGTCGCGCAGCGGCTCGGCGCGAGTCTCGGTCCAGCGATAGCCGCCGTCGGCCCGCCTCTGGCGATATCTCTGAACGTAAGGCACGCCCGTTGCGAATGAATGGCGGATCGCCTGCCGTGCGGTGTCGATATCGTCTGGATGGATCACGCTCAGCGACGGCGAGCCGTCCGGGGCGGTGATGTCGTGGAGCGTGGCCCCGGTTACATCGGTGAACCGTTTGTTGACGTAGGAAGGCGTCCCTTCCCGTGTCGTACTCCAGATCAAAGCGGGCACGGTGTCGATCAGCTGCTGAAGGCGCCGCTCACTTTTGCGCAACGCCGCCTGCGCGCGCACCTCATCGTCGATGTCGAGAGAAACCCCGTACCACTGCACTACCGTTCCGTCGTCATCGCGTCGCGGCTCGACCCTACACTCAGCCCAGCGATAGGTGCCGTCTTTTTCGCGCCAGCGAAACCGCATCGCGGAGCCGCCGCCAGTTTCGAAACACCTCAACAACGTGCGCTGCACCTCGGGCGCATCTTCGGGATGAATCACCTCGTGCAGCAACGTTTCGATGCCCGGCTCGCCGAGCACATCAAAGTTCGCGATAACGGAGCGGAAATGGTCCTGGTATCGCTTGTTGAAGTAGACCGGCCCGCCGGTCGGCATCACACTCCAGATGCGGACCGGCACCGCGTCGATCATGTGCTGAAGTTGCTGCTCGCTCTGCCGCAACGCCGCTTCGGTGTGCATCTGATCGTCTATGTCGTGACAGAGGCCGTACCACTGGACGATGCGGCCAGCGTCATCGCGCATCGGCTCCGCCCGGCTCGACATCCAGCGATAGACGCCATCGGCACGGCGCAGGCGATAGCGCATCGCGAAGCTCGCACCGGTAGCGAAGCAACCACGGAGTGCATCGCCGAATGCTGCCGCGTCGTCCGGATGAACGGCGGCCTGTATCATCACCGCCAGCCGGCTCATGCCCGGTCGGTCCAGATCCGCTACATCGAGGCCGAGAAAGTCGACCATGCGCCCATTGAAGAAGATCGGCTCGCCGTCGGGATCGAGCCGCCAGATGTGACTCGGGACCATGTCCACGAGCTGCGAGAGTTCCCGCTCCCGGTCACGCAATGCTGACTCGGCCCGCTTCTGGTCCTCAATGTCTATTGTCGTGCCGTACCATTGAACGATGCGCCCCTGGCTATCGCGAAATGGTCGTCCTGAGCTTCGAAACCAGCGATAGACGCCATCGGCGCGCCGCAGGCGATGCTCGGTATCATAGGGATCGCCGGTTTCGAGGCAATGCCGCCATCTGGCGGCTACAGGATCATAATCGTCGGGATGGACGGCTCGACGCCAGCCGAACTCATCGTCGTCTTCGGAAGTGTTGAGACCCTCATGCGTGTTGCCGAGGAACGCCAGGGTGTTTGGGCTGAGATAGGTGAATCTTCCGGCGGCATCGGCTGCCCACGCGTGGCCGGGCATGCTCTCGATGATTTGCAGCGCAAGCGTTGCTTCGGGATCGATTTCGCCAAGTGAGTTGGACGCTGCTGTCATTGGCTTCTCCTGTCGGACAAAAAAGCCTGGGGACGGTCAGCGCTTGATATAGCACTTGTTTTCAATATCTGGACAGGCGAACTCACCGCCTAAATCTAGTTCCGCCATGCCTCGGCTGCATCTCATGGAAATCCATGCATTGCGCGGAGATATCGCCGCTACGGGGGGCCCTAACGATGGCCTCGCGCGAGGAGCGACGCGGATCGATGCATCAACACCTACCACTGGGAATACGAGCCGGACAGGTAAGACGCTCGGCTGCCTCTTCGTCGGCTGCAGAGTGAAGCCGGAAAAACCTCTGCATTCGTCATCCCTGTCTCGTCCGGTTAACACGGCTCATGAGATAATCTGGATGGCTCTCCCGACCAATACATCTGTTCCAAAGTATAGGGCGTGGACGCGGTTTTAGTTCTGCGGAGCGGCTTGGCGGCCGAGCAATTGTTTGGCGACAATGAGACAGAATGAGACAGGGCGCAGCGACCGCGAACAGCAGGACGAGCGCGAAGAAAGCTTCGTCGAACGAGATCGTGGCGACCTGCTTCTCAAGCGCGCGCTGCAGCAGCGGCAGGGCGGCCTTTGTCGCCGCAGTGCTGTCGACACTGTTCGCCAGAGCGTTCGCAGTTGCTTTCAAGCGCTGGTCTACGGCTGGATCTCCATTGACGAGGTGGGACGCCAGTATCGTCCGGTTGTGGACATTCTGGTGATCAATATACGTTTGCAAGAGGGCTGTGCCGGTCAGACCGCCCACCTGCTTGCCGAAGTTGAATAGCCCGATGCCAAACGGCAGCGCATTGGCGGCAAGGCCCTGCAGCGTAACCAGCGTCAGTGCCACGAACAGAAGGCCGAGGCCGAATCCTCGCAGCAGCAGAGCAAGGGTCAGGTCCGGTGATCCGCTACCGCTCGTCGAAGCGGACAGCAGCCACATCGCGCCTGCGAAGAGCAGAATGCCAAATGGCGCAAGCGTGATCGGGCGCATCCCGGTCCTTTGGATGACGAAGCCGGACAACAGAACCTGATCGGTAGTTCGTACTGAACCTCAGCACAGGTCGTATTATCAGTCAGCCGGATTCAGGCGCGCGAACGTGCCGGCGCGAACCTCCGTATTGCCGAAGACCCTGGCAGCAATGATCGCAGAGGGCGCCCTCTTGAAGCGTTCGGTTGTCTTAACGTTCACCTATTTTGACAAGCGCGCAACGCGTTCGCTGTGCGCAGTTGCGACGGTTCATGAAAAGCAACCCGCTATCTTGCCGCCGGCTAACGCGGTGCGACACGCAGCCCGGCGGCATCGAAGAGATGCATGCGCTCCGGCGGCAGAGCGAGGTTGATCGGCGGCCCTTGCGTTTCAACGCCCTGCTGCTTGAGAACGGCGATAAGTTTGCCGTCGCCGGCAATGGTGGCGTGGACAACGGTTTCCGGTCCCAACGCCTCGGCCAGCGTTACCCGCGCTTCCACCGATCCCTTGCTGCCATTCGAAAGTTGGATGTCGTGTGGCCGGATGCCAAGCGTCGCGTCGTCTCCCGGTTTCAGCGCGACCCCGTCGGCGGCGATCGAGGCCGACAGCCCGCCTGGACCTTCGACACGCACCTCGGCGCCGCTTGCCGAACGCACCTTCACCGGCAGCAGGTTCATCCGCGGCGCGCCGATGAAGCCGGCGACGAACAGGTTGGCCGGCGCGTTGTAGAGATCGAGCGGCCGGCCGACCTGTTCGATCCGCCCCGAGCGCATGACCACGATGCGGTCCGCCAGCGTCATCGCCTCGATCTGGTCATGGGTGACGTAGACCATCGTGGTTGCCAGCCGCCGGTGCAGGCCCGCCAGTTCAGCGCGCATGGTGATGCGCAGTTCGGCATCGAGGTTGGACAGCGGTTCATCGAGCAGAAAGGCGGTCGGATTGCGCACCACCGCACGGCCGATCGCCACGCGCTGCTTCTGGCCGCCCGACAATTGACCGGGCCGGCGGTCTAGATAGGGAGCAATTTCCAGCATGCGCGTCGCTTCCGTGATCCGCGCGTCGATCTCGGCCTTCGGCATACGAATGTTTTCAAGCCCGAAGGCGAGGTTCTGGCGCACGCTCATGTGCGGGTAGAGCGCGTAAGACTGGAACACCATCGCCAGACCGCGTTGCGCGGCCGAAACGTTGGTGACGTCGACCCCGTCGATCTCGACCTTGCCGTCGGTCGGCCGATCGAGCCCGGCAATCAACCGCAGCAGCGTGGACTTGCCGCAACCCGACGGGCCGACGAGGACCAGCATCTCGCCGTCACCGACGTCGAGGTTGATACCGTGCAAGATCTTCATCTTGCCGTAAGCGCGATCAATGTTGGTCAGCGTTATCCGTCCCATGACATCCTCACTTCAGCCCGGTGCCGGCAATGCCGGAAGTGATGTAACGCTGCAGGAAGACGAAGACGAGGACGACGGGGATCATCGTCACCACGGTCATCGCCAGGATGTAGTGCCACTGCACGTTTAGCTGGCCGGCATAGGTGTTGAGGCCGACCTGGAGTGTGTAGAGTTCCTTGCGCGACAGCACCACCAGCGGCCACAGAAAGTCGTTCCAGCGCCAGACGACCGAGAAGATCGCCAGCACGGCGAGCGCCGGTGCTGCAAGCGGCAATACGATGCGCCAGTAGATCTGCCATTCGGAAGCGTTGTCCATGCGCGCCGCATCGAGCAGCTCGTCGGGGATAGTCAGCATATATTGGCGCAGCAGGAAGACGCCGGTTGGCGTCGCCACGGTCGGCAAGATCACGCCCCACAGCGAATCGAGCAGTCCGACGGCGCCCACAACCGAATAGAGCGGCACCAGGATGACCGACAGCGGCACCATCAGCGTACCGACGATCACAAGCATCGTCAGATCGCGACCGCGGAACTTGTATTTCGACAAGGCGAAGGCGGCCATCGAATTGGTGAGCAGCGTGATCAGCGTTGCCATTGCCGTCACAAAAACCGAATTGCGCAGATAGCGCAGGAAGTCGAAATGGACGAAGGGCTCGGTGTAATTCTCCGTCGCGAAGCCGATTTCGCGCACCGGCTGCCGGTCGGCGATGTTGACCTTCACGATATCGTTCGGCGCCTGCGGATCCACCATTTGCGCCACGATGCCGATGCGCCGCACCTCGGCCAGCACCTTGGTCGAACCATCCGGCAACTTCACCCTGTAGAGGGTCAGCGGCTTGTCGTAGCCTTCGACCCTCGCGTGTTGGCTGACATAAGGCATTATGGTCGGCGGGAACTCGGCGAGCTGTGCCGGCGTCTTGAATGACGAACCCACCAGCCAGACGGCCGGGCCGAACATGATGACAACGCCGCCGAGCAGCCACAGCCAGCTCACGATATCCGTCCAGTGCCAGCCGCGACCGCCGCGCCGGCGGGTCAGGAATGTCATCACGCCGCTCATTCGCGGGCTCCTTTCCGCTCACCCCGGCGTCCAACCTGCAGCTGAACCAAGGTGAGCACGACCAGCACCAACCCCATCAGGATCGAAGCCGCCGAAGCCAGCCCCGGGTTGCGCAGCAGGGAGGCGAAGCCGATCTCATAGATGTACTGCGTGATATAGAGGGTCGAGGTTCCCGGCCCTCCACCCGTCAGCACATAGACTTCGTCGAAGATCTGCACAGCGCGGATCAGCGCCAGTACGATGACGACAAGCAGATTCGGCATCAGCAGCGGCAGCGTGATGCGCCAGAACACCCGCGCCGGCTTCGTGCCGTCCATCTCGGCCGCTTCGTAAAGGTCGCGCGGGATCGCCTGCAATCCGGCAAGCAAGATCAGCGTATAGAAGCCCATATGTGCCCAAACCGAAACGCTGACCGCGGCGGTGAAAGCCCAGAAACGGTCTGTCAGCCAATTGTGCGGCTCGCCGCCCAGATCATGGACGATCAGGTTGAGCAGGCCCTGGCGCTGCAGGATCCAACGCCAGATCAGGCCGGTGACGACGGGCGACAGCAGCACCGGAAAGAAGAACACCGCGCGCCAGAAGCTGCGCCCGACGATCTCGCGGTTGAGGATCAACGCTGTCGCCATCGACACGACCGTCATCAGCGCCACCTGCACGACGACGAACAGGCCGGTATTGTGCACGGCCTTCCAGAAGAGATCCTCGTGGCAAGTGGCAGTGTCCAGGTAGTTGCCGCAATCGAGCAGGCGCTGATATTGCTCGAGCCCAACATAGGTTCGGTCCTGCAGGAAGTAGGCCGTTCCCGACGTGGCCGAATAGAAAAAGTTGATGATCATCGGCACCAGGACGAAAATGCCGAAGATCGCCATGTTTGGGGCGAGGAAGAACGCGGCCATGCCGCCGGTGCCCGTCGCTCGCTGCCAGAACTTCAGCGGCACGTTGACGATCGACGCCAGCCACACGACCGGCGCCGCGAGGGCGGCGCCAATCCATGCCTTCAGTGTCGCGGCGGCGGTCACTTCGCCTCGGCAACCTTGTCGGCGATATCCTGGTCGATCCTGCCCCAGGCATCGTCGAGGCTGAGCTCGCCGGCCATCACCTGGCTGACGCGCGTCACCAGCGCGGCGAAGTAAGCGTTGGCCCACTTCCACGGCGGCAGCGCATCGGCCGCCGGCAGGGTTTCACCCGCCGCCTTGACGAACTTGTCGAGCGCCGGACCGACGTTCTTGTCGGCCGAGACCCATTTCAGCCCGCCCTTGTCTACGACGCCCTTGTGCGCGGGCAGAAACAGTGTGCGCTCGCTGAACTCTTTTACCACGTCTTCACGGGCTAGATAATCCATGACCTTGGCGACGTCCTTGGGATTCTTCGTGTATTTGATGGCGACCAGCGCCGCGCCGCCCTTCACGCCCGAACAGCCTGCGGTACCGCAAGGCGAACCGGTCGCCACCCAGTCGAAACTATCGCCGATCTTGGTCGATAGATTGGCGACCTGCCAGCTGCCCGAATAATAAAACGGGATCTGGGCGTTGATGAAGTCGTCGGCGGCCGCGCGATAGGTCGAGCCTGCCGCCGAAACCCAGGTATCCTTCAGCATCAGGCCCTTGGCGGTCCAGTCGACGAGCCCGCCGACGAAAGCCTTGGTGCCGTCGTCCACTTTCGCCGGCATGCCATCGGGGCCGATATAGTTCGCTCCGAAGGAGACATTCGGGCCCGAAATGCGGTGACCGGAACGGTCGATGGCGAAGGCAGCCGGAAGCTGCTGGCTCTTCGCCACCTCGGCGGCGGCGTTGATCCAGTCGTCCCAGGTCGCCTTGTCACCGGGCAGCGGCACGCCGGCCTGTTCGAACAGCGTCTTGTTGGCGAAGCCGCCGGTGAGCGTGAGCTGGGTCATGAAACCCGGGATGGCGTTGGAGCCGTCGGGGCGCATCCAGTCCAGCGTGTCAGCGAAATTGTCCTCCCAATATTTCGGATCGGCCACCAGTGGCCTGAGATCGAGCCAGTGCTGGGCAAGCTCCTTGATGTTTGTGACGCGGGCGATGTCCGGACCCTGGCCGGCTTCGAGCTGGATGGGCAACTGCTCCTGGATCACCTTGTAGGCGACGTTGTCGAGCGTGACGTGGATGTCGGGATTGTCCTTCATGAAGCGGTTCAGAATGTCCTGGATGACATCGCCCTCGACACCGTCCGAATACCACATGATGCGCACGTCGCCGGCAAACGCGCTGGTCGATGCGAGCAGGCTGACCGATAGCGCGGCCAGCAAAGTGCGGGTCTTATTCATGCTTCGTCTCCTCCTTTAGCGGGGCGGCGCCCCGATGGTTCAAGCCTGCTACGCCCTCCTCCTCTTGAGCGTCGCAGCCGATCTCCTCCCTACTCTCTGTGCTTCATGCGCATCGCCTCACCGCGCACGGTCCAGTTGGCCGGATCGAGTGTACGTCCCTCAGCCACGATCCTTGCGTCGGCGAGGAAATGCACCGTGCCGTATTCCGGATCCTCGACGATCAACTCGCCGTCGGGACCCGACCGCACCGACAGGTCCCCAAAAACGGCAGTCCAGGCGTCGAGGGCCGGCCGATTGGCATTCCGGTCACCGAGGCGAATGATCCATGTCGTCCTGCGTCCCGCCGCCCGCAACTCGTTGCCGGCCGTCGGGCCGGCCACTACCTGCGTGAGCGGAACATCCGTCTTCAGCATGACGAAGGCGTCGCCCGATTGCGCGAACGCCCGATCGCCACCCACTTGCACGGCATCGAAGGCACGTACGGGAAACCAGGCGTGCGTGAAGTCGGGCTGTTCATCCGAGCAGGAGAAGCTGACGACGGCGAGGTCGCGGTATTGGTGAAGGCGGGGCAACGTGCCTGAGCCACCCCAATATGATGGTCTGCCATATCCCGACTGCAGCACTTCGCCGGGGTGGTTGATCCAGATCTGCGCATCCGGATTCTTGCCCAGCCGGGCGTGAATGACGGTCTCCTGATAACCCCATTGGTTCCAGCGGTAGCCAGCGGCGCTGCCCATCGCATGGTCGCGCGTCTTGTAGTGGTAGAGCCGCGCGAAGCGATTTTGTCCCTGCGCAAAAGTCCATTCCCACGCCGTATCGTCGGTGAGGGAAGCAATGGCTGCCAACCCGTCCGGAACGCTCAAATCGTGATCCCGCAGGCAGAGTGCCAGCTGCGGCAGCGCGTGAAAGCGCATGCCGTAGTTGCCCTTGCCCCAAAGCATGCGGCAGATGCCGGATAATTCCAGGGAACACGCGGCGCGCAGCGTGTGCTCATAGGAGCGGCCCTGCGCCCCGGTGAGGATGCCGCGATGCGCCGAGCGGGCGACGAGTTCAAGCAGGCGTATGATTGCCTTGCCGGCACGTTCGGCGATGTCCTTGTCCGGGGCCAGCGCGTAGAGCGCGCACAGGCCCTTGAGGTCGATCGGGAAATAAGGCGCCGAGTTGAACTCGGCCATCTCCCATGCCTCGAAATGGTCGAGCCAGGCGCGTACACGCGCTGCTCCAACCGCGGACTGTTCGCGGCCAAGGCGGCCCGACCGCACGAACCGCACATCAGGCAACAGGCCCCCGGCAATATAGGCGGCGGTGTGGAAGAGCAGCGCGTGGTTCTCGGAGAAGTACCACTGCACATCATTGCCGGGCTCGTCCATCCAGTAGCGATAGCCGAGGATGGCGTTGTCGACGCGCGCGCGCAGGCTCGCTTCCAGCCGATCGCCATAGGCCTTGCGGCACCACAGCAGCGGCACCAGGATGAAGTCGGCGCAATCGTGACAATCCTCGATCGCCGGCAGCGTGCCGGAGATCATGGCGTCGGTCTCGGCGCCCTGCTGTCCGATCGCCAGGCGCGCCAGCGCGCGCACCGTATCGGCCTCGGCGTGACCGGCGACCTCGCGCAGGGCTTCATCTATACGCGCGGTAAGCGTTTCCGGCGCATCGCCCTGACGGCGCGTGTGGCATATCTCGACGCCGAAGACACGCGATACGGCATGGTCTGCGACCGTCAGCGCCACCTTGAAATGGCGAAAGTCGGCCGGCAGCTGCTCGGTATCGGCGATCGGCAGCCGCGTCTGGCCCGCCGGCAGATCGAAGGCGAAGCGCACCGGCGTCTCGATCGACATGAAATCGCCTTCGATCTCGATCTCGACTTGCGCGTCGCGCGGCAGGGCCACCCCGGTGACGAGCGCCACCTCGCCGCCGTCATAGGCGGGACGGTCGAAATGCATGTCGTCAAGGGCTGCTTCTATCGCATCGGCAACGCCGCTCTCGACTTCGATCCGCAGTGCCACCGAAGCAGCCGGACCGGATAGATAATCGAGCTGGAAATAGTAGCGGGCGTCGCGCTCGGCGAGATCGTCGAACCACACGCGAATGTCGTTACGGCCGGCCCGCAGCGCGATCTTGAAGTGCTCGGCACTTTCCAGATTGCGGCCGTAGGGCGCCATCCAGCCGGCTTCCTCGCCATTGGCAAAGAGTGTGGCGCCGCCGCATGTGCGCAGCCGCACCAGCGCCTCGCCAGTCGAGGCAGCCTCGATGGTGGTCTCGGCCCAGGTTCCAAGCACCGTCGGCCGGAACCAGAAGCCCGATAGGTCGATGCGCGGCGAGGCGAAGGGCAGCCAGATGCGCTCGGCGCCGAATTCGGCGCTGACCTGTGGTCGCTTGCCGCGTCGTTCCGCTGCGAACTGCGTGCGGCACGGATATTCGTGGGGAATGAAATTCTTGTGCTTGGTCAGGAAGAAGAAGGGATCCATCTCGCCTTGCATGGGCTGGTCGGCCACGTCGTAGCGTTGCTCGGCGATAGACCCGAGCCGCCAATAGACGATTGGCTGCCCCGCCATGAGCGGCCGGCGCAGCGTAAAATCCGTCCGAACGCTTTGCGCGGCCTCGCTCATCGCAAATCCTTCACGGCAACTGGATCGACATCGGTGTAGGCCTGGTTCTCGCCGGTCATGCCCCAGACGAAGGCATAAGGGCCGGTGCCGGCACCCATATGGATAGACCAGGCAGGCGACAGGACGACGTCGCCGTCAGCGACCATCAGGTGGCGCGTCTTGTCTGGCCGGCCCATCAGATGGATTACACGGTCGGCCTCGGCGAGGTCGAAATAGCAATAAGCTTCCATGCGCCGCTCATGCAGATGCGGCGGCATGGTGTTCCACACACTGCCCGGCGCGAGGTCGGTGATCCCCATCAGCAAGAGGCAGGACGGGGCCACTTCGGGATGGATGTACATACGCAGCGTGCGCCTGTTCGCACGGGCCTCCTCGCCGAGCACAAGCGGCCTGGCTTCGCTGCTGACGATGAGACGGTGCGCAATATCGGCGCCAGCCGGCACCGAGTTCATGTAGAAGCGTGCCGGCCTCTCCGGATCGTCGCTCTCCAGCGTCACCTCACGCGCTCCGCGTCCGACATAGACGATGTCGCGGTTAGCCACGTGAAAGCGCCGGCCGTCCACCGCGACCGTGCCATTGCCGCCGAGATTGGCGATGCCCATCTCGCGCGCGTCAAAGAAGAGCGGGGTGCCGACTTCGGCCCCGTCGCCGAATGCCAGCGGGTTGGCCAGCGGCACCGCGCCACCGACGATCATGCGGTCGACATGGGTGTAGACGAATTCGATCGCGCCAGGCCGGAACAAGCCGTCGACGAGGAACTCGGCCCTCAGCCGGTCCGTGTCCATGCCGGCAATATCGCCCGGCGACGCGCCATAGAGCGTCCGCATCATGCCGCCTCCACCTTCGACTGCAGATGACGCGCCCCTTCGGTCAGGCACAGAATGGCCAGCGCCTGCCCGTAGCCCGTCGGATGGATGGGTATATCGCGATAGAACTGCAGGTCGGCGCCCATGCGTGTGCCATAGGACACGTTCGCCACCACACCTTTGTCATCGATGTTGGCTACCACGGCTTCCAAGGCGCGGAGGCCGGCGGCACGGCACTCTGTCGAGCCGATTCCGAGCCGCGCGGCCTTCATCAACCCGTAACCGAAGCCGGCCGTGGCGGAAATCTCCTCGTAAGATGTCGGGTCGTCGAGCAGAGTGTGCCATGCGCCCGAACCTGCCTGCACCTCGAGCAGGGCGTTGATCTGCGTGTCCAGCACGCCGAGCAGATAGGCCCGGACCGAAGGTGCAATTTCGGCGAACTCCACCAGTTCCAGGATGCCGACGGTAATCCAGGCATTGCCTCTCGCCCAACGCGCGCGGGCGAAATTGTGCCGTCCCGCGAACGTCCAGCCGTGAAACCACAGCCCTGATGCCGGGTCAGCGAGATAACGGGCGTGGACCAGGAATTGCCTTTCTGCTTCCTCGACGAAGCGACGCTGGCCGGCAGCCTGGCCGTAGGATGCGAGGAACAGCGCCACCATGAACAGCGTGTCGTCCCACAATTCGTCGTCGTTGACCCGGTCCGAAACATCATGCTGGAAACCGCCTTCGGGCGTCCGTGGCAAGGCGGTGGCCACCCGCTCGGCCCATTCGCGCAGCACCGGCTCGAAGCGCGGCTGGCGCCGGCGCCGCCACAATTCGCTTAGCGCCAAAAGGGGCGCGGTGGTGTTGACGTTCATCGCAGGGAGACCGGCAGCGATGCGTCGGTCGTACCAGGCCTCGATCGTCTGCAGCAGCCGATCGTCGCCGGTCTGCGCCCACAGCCGAATCAGCCCGTAGAGCCCGACGCCTTGCGGCCATTCCCAGCTGTCGAAGCTGACATAGTCGCCCGGCGTGCCGTCGAGATTCGGCTCATGGAACCGCCCGTCATGACGCAAGCCGGTCATGCCGGCCACAAGGCTGGCAAGCACGGAATTCAGGCGTTCGGCCGATAGCGGCATCACTCCTCCCGTTCTCCCGCTTCATCGGAACTGTTTCACAGCCATTTTTCTTGCGCAATCTGAAAATTTTTTGCATTAATCGGATGACTTTGCCGGAGGTGACGGAGCGGATGAATATCCAGGGCAAGCGCGGCCGCCCCAGCCGCCGCATTCGACTTGAAGAGATAGCGGCGCGTTGCGGCGTGTCGGTCAGCACCGCCTCCCGTGCGCTGAGCGGCGTCGGCGGCGTGAGGGACGAGCTTCGCACCAGGATCATCGAAACGGCGAAGTCGATGAACTATGCCATTCCCGCCTCGGTTGCCGGCCGCAAGGTCATCCTGGCCGCAAGCAGCGTGGCAATGGTGGACAGTGCCCGCAATCAGTTCACCTACCATGTCCTTGATGGACTCAACGAGCGCGCCCGGTTGCTGGGCGTCGAACTCGTGACCCGGCCGGTTTCGGCGCCCGAGGACGAAATCGCGCTGCTGCGTGAATCCGAGCGCGACGACAGCGTCGCCGGCTGCCTGTTTCTGACGCTGGACGATGACGATGTGCTGACGCTGACAGCCGGATTCGCCAAGCCGATCGTGCTCGTCAACGGCGACGATCCCTCGATGCGCCATTCGAGCGTGACGCCCTGCAATCGCTCTGCCGCCATGCTTGCGGCGCAGCATCTGATCGGCCTCGGCCACCGCCGCATCCTGTTCCTGATGCGGCGTGGCCGGCGCACGATCGAGCGGCGCTACGAAGGTTGGCGCGACGCGCTGATCACAGCCGGAATTGCCGGCTTCGACGACTTCGTGGTTGAGGTGCAGGACTGGCTGCCGGAACTTGCGAGCAGGGCCGTGACCGAGCGCATCGCGGCCCGTGGCCTCGATTTCACCGCCGTGCTGACGGCCGGCGACAGCTTGGCGTTTGGTGCCATCGCCGGCGTCCAGGAGGCCGGATATTCGGTGCCTGGCGATGTGTCCGTGGTCGGTATGGACGACTTGCCGCTCGCTGCCTTCTGCAACCCGCCGCTGACGGCGATGCACATTCCCATGCGCGAGATCGGATCGGCGGCGCTTAGCCTGCTGCTCGACGATATGGCCCATTCGGGGTCGCCGCCGCGTCGCGTCGAACTTGCCTGCAATCTCGTGGTGCGCCAGTCGACGGCACCAGCCCGAAGCGGCGCCGGCGGTCATCAACTGGCCTCTTGAGCGCGCGACTTGCCGCCAGCAAAGAGCAGCGGCAAACCCTCTTGCGTCTGCAGTTCAAGGACACGTCCAAGCAGGATCATATGGTCGCCAGCCGGGAAGCGGTCGGCGACGCTGCATTCGAACCGCGCCAGTGCGCGCGGCAGCAATGGCACGCCGTGCTCGCTCCACGACAGGTCAAGATCGGCAAAGTCCGTCCCCGACTTCGAAAAACGCCAGCACAGATCGATTTGATCTTCCGCCAGCACGTGAATGGCGTAGTGCGCGGAATTGGCGAAGGCTTCGAACCGGCGCGAGTGGCGGCCGATCGACCAGAGCACCAGCGGCGGATCGAGCGACACGGATGAGAAGCTGTTGGCAGTGATTGCGACCGGGCCGTCGGCCGTGCCGGTGGTGACGACCGTGACGCCGGTGGCGAAGCGCCCGAAGGCATTGCGCAAAAGGCGTGGATCGCACACGACATGCTCCATCAGCGACGCTCCCCCGTTCCCAATGGTGTCGCCGGGGTCCGTTCCGGCACACGGCCATAGGCGTGCGGGAGCGAGCATGTCTTGAGCTGGGGCAGCACCTTGGTGCCGAAATGACGCGCCTCGTGGAGATGCGGGTAGCCGGAAAAGATGAAGGCGCGGATCCCCATCTTCATATACGTCTCGATTTCCGACAGAACCTGATCGGCCGAGCCCACGAGCGCCGCGCCGCAACCAGAGCGCGCCCGCCCGACGCCCGTCCACAGATGCGGCTCGACATAGCCTTCGGCATCGGCGATCTGGCGGTTCCTGGCTTGGTGCGATACGCCGAGCGATCGGGCGTCGAGCGCGCGCTCGCGGATCGCCCTGCCCTGCTCGTCGTCCAGCTTCGAAACCAGCTCCCGGGCATATTCCTTTGCCTCGGCCTCGGTATCGCGCACGATCATGTGGACGCGCAGGCCGTAGTCGAGCGTCCGCCCATGGCGCTCGGCGCGTTCGTGGACGGCCTTCATGCGGCCGGCAAGTTCCTCCCTGGTTTCCGGCCACATCAGGTAGACATCGCACTGTTCGGCGCAAAGCTCGAGCGCGTCGGGCGAATAACCGCCGAAATAGAGCAGCGGGCCGCCATTTTGCTGATAGGGCTTCGCTGGCGCCGTCGAGAGTCCTTTGTAGCGATAGACCTCGCCCTCGAAATCGATGCTGTCCCTGGTCCAGGCCTGGCGCAGGATCTGCACAACCTCGCGCGAACGCTGATAACGGTAGGCGCTGTCGGCCGTCTCGCCCGGAAAGTCAGACGAAATGATGTTCACCGTCAGCCGGCCTTCCAGCATGTGATCCAGCGTCGCAATCGTGCGCGCCAGCATGATCGGCTGCATCTCGCCGCAGCGCACAGCGGCGAGCAGATTGATCTTCGAGGTGATCGGCGCGCAGCCGGCTACGAAGCTCAGCGTGTCTTGGCCGACCTGATAGGACGACGGACACAAGATGTTGCGGAAACCTAGTTCCTCGGACGTCTTCACGATCTCGGAGCAATGCGCCCAGCTCGAGCGCAACGCGCCGTGCGGCACACCGAGATAGCGATAGTCGTCCGAGCAGAGTGCGGCGAACCACGAGACTTCGGCTGCATCGAGATCCGGCGAGGTGATTGGGACGATGCTCATTGCCACTCTTCAAAAAAGAAGCCCGGGCCATTCTTCAAAGAGGTCCGGAGCTGCGAATAGGGCTTGCTTAGCATTCGTTTTGGTGTAGATCAATACTGGATCAATTTGAGCCAAACCCGAAACCGGGATGCGATTGGACACCGGATGCATTTGACAAGGGCGGACCCCGGCCACCGATCCAGCCAGATGCGCGGGCCCTTGCCTGTGCACTTGCAGACCAGCGAAATGCTGATCCGCGAAATCGCGGCCGGACGGCTGGCCGACGGGGCGCGGCTGCCGCCCGAGCGCGAGATGGCCGCGAGCCTCGGGATTGCCGTCGGCACGCTCAGGCGGGCGCTGGCAGATTTGACCGAAAAGGGCCTTCTCGACCGCATCCAGGGCTCGGGTAACTATGTGCGGGCGCGCGGCGACCTGCTCGGGGTCTATGCTTTCTTTCGCCTGGAGCGTATCGGCGGCGGCGGCCTGCCGAGCGCCGACGTGCTGTCCGTCGAGCGACTGCGCAAGCCCGCCGACATGCCGCAATTCGGCAGCGCCGGCGAAGCCCACCGTATACGCCGGCTGCGGCGGCTCGACGGCGAGCCGGCCGCGGTCGAGGAGATCTGGCTGGACGTCAGCCGCGCCGAGCGGCTCAAGCGCGAGGATTTGTCGGAATCCCTCTATCTCCACTACCGGCTCGCGCTCGGCTTTTCGATCGTTCGCGCCGAAGACCATGTTGCCGTCGCACCCGCGCCGGACTGGGCCCCGCTCGAATTCAGGCCACCGCCGGGGACGGTCGTGGGGTTCATAGAACGTATCGCCTGGGCTGGCGACGGCGCCAGCGCGGAATATTCCCGCAGCTGGTTCGATCCGGGCGCGGCGCGGTACGTCACGCGTTTCAGATAGGCCGGAGGAAGACGCAGCGTGACCAGATCATCGATCGGCTACGGCATCATCGGCTGCGGCATGATGGGCCGCGAGCATATCCGCAATATCGCTCTGTTGCCCGACGCGCATGTGGCCGCGATCGTCGAGCCGGACCCCGGCATGTTGGCGGCGTCGCTGGCGACGGCGTCGGGCGCGCGATCGGCGGCATCGATCGCCGAACTGCTGGCCATGGATGAGGTGGACTGCGTCTTGATCGCCAGCCCCAACCACCAGCACCTCGGTCAGATGGAGCAGATCGCCGCGCTTCGACCACTGCCGGTACTGGTGGAAAAGCCGCTCTTCACCGAGGGCGCCGACGAGGGGCTGATCGCGGCGTTGAAAGCTCGGCTTCCGCTCGTCTGGGTGGCTATGGAATATCGCTATATGCCCCCCGTCGCCCTATTCGTCGAGCAGGCGCGCCACGCCACCGGCGGCATCCGCATGCTGACGATCCGCGAGCACCGCTTCCCGTTTCTGGCCAAGGTCGGCGACTGGAACCGCTTCAACCGCAACACCGGCGGCACGTTCGTCGAGAAGTGCTGCCACTTCTTCGACCTGATGCGGCTGATCCTCGGATCGGACCCCGTCCGCGTGATGGCGAGCGCTGGACAGGCCGTAAACCATCTCGACGAACGCTATGGCGGTGAGAGGCCGGATATCCTTGACCATGGCTATGTGCTGGTTGATTTCGCGAGCGGCGCGCGCGCCATGCTGGAACTGTGCATGTTTGCCGAGGGCAGCCGCTACCAGGAGGAACTCTGCGCTGTCGGCGGCGACGGAAAGATCGAATGTCTGGTGCCCGGACCAGGCCGTTTCTGGCCGACCCACCTTGGCCCTGCGCCAGTGCCCCAGTTGATCGTTAGTCCGCGCAATCCGCCTGGACCACGACTGCTGGAGATTCCCGTCGACCCCCGGCTGCTCGAGGCAGGCGACCATAACGGTTCGACCTATTTCGAGCACGCCCGCTTCACCGCTGCGGTGCGCGGACAAGGCAAGGTGGAAGTGACCTTGCAAGACGGCTGGTGGGCCGTCGTCATGGGTGTTGCCGCCCAGAGATCGGCCCGCGAAGGCCGCGCCATCGAACTCGCCGGTGAATTCGCGTTGCCGACCTAGGCCGACGACGCATTACCGGACCACCGAGTCAGATGCGCCGACCGGTTGCTGCGTCGAACAGATGCGCACATGCGCGGTCGATCTCGATCCGCACCCCTTCGCCTTGCTTGAGCGCAAGCCTTTCTCGGAAGAGGCAGGAGATTTCTTCACCGGAGCAGTCGACGCTGGCGAAGATTTCCGAGCCTGTCGCCTCGAGAAGCGTGATCGTGCCCGGCACGCCCTGCCCGGTTGCCCGGATATGTTCCGGGCGAATGCCGTAGACGAGTTCGCGTCCTGCGGTATCCGCCGGCTGGGCGCCTTCCGGCAACGGCAGGACCAACCCGCCGGCGCTGCGGAACACGCCCTCCTCGATGCGGCCGGCGATGAAGTTCATGGCGGGCGAGCCGATGAAACCGGCAACGAAGAGGTTGGCCGGATGGTCGTAGAGGTCCAGCGGCGCGCCGATCTGCTCGACCAGGCCGTCATGCAGCACGACGATCTTGTCGGCCATCGTCATGGCCTCGATCTGGTCGTGCGTGACATAGATCGTCGTGGTACCCAGCCGCTGGTGCAGGGCCTTGATCTCGCCGCGCATCTGGACGCGCAATTTGGCATCGAGGTTGGAGAGCGGCTCGTCGAACAGGAAGACCTGTGGGTCGCGTACGATCGCGCGGCCCATGGCGACGCGCTGGCGCTGGCCGCCCGAAAGCTGGCGCGGATAGCGGTCAAGCAGCTTTTCCAGGCCGAGGATGCCGGCTGCCTTCCGGACCCGGCCAACGGTGTCGGCCGGATCGGCTCTCTTGATCTTGAGGGCAAAGCCCATATTGTCGGCCACAGTCATATGCGGATAGAGCGCATAATTCTGGAACACCATGGCGATGTTCCTGTCCCGTGCCCGCAGATTGTTGACCATACGCTCGCCGATGGCGATCTTCCCGCCGGAGATCGTCTCAAGGCCTGCGATCATGCGCAGCAGCGTCGATTTTCCGCATCCCGACGGGCCGACCAGGATGACGAATTCGCCGTCGGCGATGTCGACGCTGACGTCGTGAATGATCTTGGTGGCCCCGAAGGCCTTCTGCACGTTGTTGATTGTTACCGATGCCATTGGATCTTTCCTGGAAAAAGAGTGATGTCAGGACGCGCCCTCAGCCGCCCTTGACGGCGCCGGCGGTCAGCCCCGCGACGATCTGCCTTTGCGCGAACATGGTCAGGATCAGCACCGGCAACGTCACCACCAGCGCCGCCGCGGCGAGCGGCCCCCAGCTGACCTGCTCGTAGGACAGCATGTTGTAGACGGCGACCGGGAGTGTGCGCGTCTCACGGCTGGCGAGCACCACGCCGAAGACGAAATTGTTCCACGAGAAGATCACGGACAGGATGAAGGCGACGACGATGCCCGGCTTGGCGATGGGCAGGGCAACCAGCCGGAAAACCTGCCAGGAGCTGGCGCCGTCGATGTTGGCCGCCTCTTCCAGTTCCATCGGCGTGGTCTCGAAATAGCCGATCATCACCCACACCACGATCGGCACCGTCACCACCAGATGGATGATGATCTGCGGCCACAGCGTGCCGAGTATCCCGATCCATTGGAACAGCAGAAACAGCGGGATGAGATAGGATAGCCCAGGCGTCATGCGGGCGATCATGATGACGACCGCCGATCGTTGCGCCTTGAGCCGTGCGATGCCATAGCCGGCCGGTACGCCGATCAGCAGCGCCAGCAAGGTCGCCGTGCCGGTCACCAGAACCGAATTCCAGAGATAGAGCAGGAAATTGTTCTCCTCGAACACCTTTACATAGTTCGACCAGGCGAAGCGTTCGGGGATCAGGATCGGCGGATAGGCACCGTTGTCGATCTCGAATTTCAGCGACAGCGAGATCATCCAGAGGAAGAACAGGATCGCCGGCGAAACGAAAACCAGGGCAGCGAAAAACAGACCGATCTGGTTGAGCAGCCGTGAACTCATCTATTTGCCCTCCGTATCGATCCACTGCGAGCGTTGGCGCAGCATCAGCAGGACAAACGACAGGGCCACGATGACAATGAAGAACACCACGGCCATGGCCGAGCCGTAGCCGATATCGTAGTAGGAGAAGGCGGTGTTGTAGAGATAGATGTTGATGGTCTCCGACGCCGTTCCCGGCCCGCCCTGGGTCATCGCGTAGATGATGTCGAAGCTCTTCAGCGCATCGATGGTGCGGATGATGACCGCGATCATCAGGAACGGCGCGATCATCGGCAGAGTGAGATAGCGGAATTGCTGCCAGGCATTGGCGCCGTCGATCTCGGCGCTTTCGAAGGGCTCGCGCGGCACCGAGGCCAGCCCGCCAAGCACGATCAGCATGACCAGCGGCGTCCACTGCCAGGTCTCGACCCCAACCAGCGACGGGATGACCGTGTTGGCGTTGAATATCCATTCCTGAGCCGGGATGCCGACCAGCGACAGCAGGTAGTTGAGCACGCCAAGCTGAGGATGGAACATCATTGTCCAAACCAGTGCGACGGCAACGGGTGTCGCCATCATCGGCATGACGAAGACGCCGCGTAGCAAGCCGCGCAGCGGAAACCTGGCATCGAAGATCAGGGCGGCCAGAGTGCCCAGCAGCATCGGCGCTGCAACCGAGAGGAAAGTGTAGGTCAACGTATGAACAAGGGATTCCCAGAAACGTGGGTCGCTGGCCAGGCGGAGATAGTTTTCCATCCCGGCAAAGCTCCGCGACTGGCCGAGCGTCCAGCGATTGACGCTCATCCACAGGGTGAAAGCCCAGGGGAAAACGATGACGGCGCCGACGACGACGAGTGCGGGGACAACGAAAGGCCAGTAGTTGGGAGCCAGCCGGATCGTCTGGCTCCCGTCGATAACCGGCATCGTCACCCCGGTCTGTTCTGGGGTGGTGGCCGACATCAGCCCTGCTCGCTCCTGTCGAGAACCGGCTGGAACTGTTCGGTGGCCTTCTTCAGCTCCGCGGCTGGATCGGCGCCGGCAATCATGTTGGTCAACGCCACGCCATAAATGTCGCGGAATTCCGTGACGGGGATGATGACCGGCAGTGCCAGCCGACTGATATTGCCCGAGCCGACCACGGCATCAAGCCAGCTTGCCGGCATGGTGACGCCTTCACGCACCTTGGGATCCTCCAGCACGGATTTGCGGAACGGAACGCCGGCCCCGGCCTGCAACAGCCGTGCACCCATGGTTGGCGATACCGCCCACTGGCAGAACAGATAGGCAGCCTCCTTCTTCTCGCTGGCGGCGGTAACGCCAATCCCGTCGCCGAAGGTGCCCGAGGCATGCGCCTTGGGACCCTTGGGCATCACGCCGTAACCGACCTTGCCGACCACCCTCGATTTTTCCGGATTTTCCATCGGCGGGGCAAAGCCCACGCCGTCGAGCCACATGCCGATCTTGCCCTGCAGGAAGGCCGACTGTGCTTCGGCCCAGTTGAACCCGGTAACGCCCGGAGGGGCGGACTTGGTCATCAATCTTTGATAGAGCGCGGCCGCCTCGATCGCCTCGGGAGCCTCGGTGCGCAGCTTGCCCTTGTCATCTAGCGGCGTCATGTCGTAGCCGAGCATCAGCGACGTCCACACCGGCGTGTTTGCGTTCTTGAGCCCGCGGGCGACGAAGCCGTATGTATTGGTCGAGGGGTCGGTCAGCGCTTCGGCGGCTGCCACCAGTTGCTCGAAGGTCTCTGGGTATTTGAGGCCCTTGGCCTCGAACAGCTCCTTGTTCCAATACAGGATCCAGTAGTCCACCGAGAACGGTAGCGAGCGCAGCACGCCCTGGCCGTCCTTGGCAAACAGCATGCCGGCTTCGGCGAAGTCGCTTTCGACCAGCGCCGGGTCGGTGAGCGACGGATCGGCGAGATAGCCGGCGATGTCGGCCAGCCAGCCACCCTTCTCGAACTGGCGCTTCTGCACGTGGTAGCTCAGATGCACGACGTCGAAGCTCGGCTTGCCCGAGCTCAACTCGATCACCGTCTTCTGGCGCTGCTGCTGCTCGGGCGTTGCCTCGGCATTGACCTTGATGCCGGTCAGTTCCTCGAACTCGGCGAGATATTTCAGGATGGTGTCGCTGCGCGGGCTTTTCACCAGATTGACGTCAAGCGTCGTCCCGGCAAAGCGTTTCCAGTCAACGCCTGCGGCAAAGCCGGGGCGAAGCCCCACAAGGCCGGCAGCGGTTAGCGCCGCGGTTCCGGCAAGGAGTTGCCTCCTGGTTGGGTTGAACAGATTGGACGACATTTCTTCCTCCCGGTTGCTGTCGTTGTGGATGCGCCGCGAACCGCGGCGCGGCTATATTTCCTCAGATCTGGAGCGCCAGCCGGCGCGCATTGTCGATATGCAGACTGATCGCTTCAACCGCTTTTTGCGGATTGCGGCTCTCCATGGCTTCGATGACCGCCAAATGTTCGCGCATCACCGGCACCACACGACCGTCGATGCGGAAACGCTCCTGGTGGATCAGCCGGATTTTCACCGAGTTGACCAGATAGGCCTTGGCGATAATCTCGTTGCCGAGCGCATTGATGAAGGTGTCGTGCATCGCCCAGTCGATGTTCTGGGCCTTGGCTTCCATTTCCGGCGTCGGCGCCTGCCCGAGAGCTTGAGCCAGCATCTCTTCATGTTCGCGCCGCATGCGGGCAAGTTCGGCATCAGAAGCGCTGGTCGTGAATAGCGCCACTGCCTCGCGTTCCATGAACAACCGAAACTGAAACGCCTCGCGGATCAGATTGATATCGATATGCGCGATCTGCATGCCGCGCTGCGGGATGGTGGTCAGCAATCCCTCGGCCTCGAGGCGCGGGACGATCTCACGAATGGCACCCAGCGGCAGCCCGGTGAAAGCGACCAGTTCGCGCTGTGACACGAACTGCCCCGGCCGCAGATCGCGGGCCAGCAAATGCCGCGTGAAGCTGGCATAGGCCTTCTCCCGGAGAGTGATCGGTTCGCTGCCGTCTTCCACTTCAGCTCGCTTCCTTGTCGGTCAGCCCAGCCTTGTCGGTCAGGCCGCCTCTGTCGCAAACAGCCTGTCGTAGGCAGCGGCAAGCTGCCGCTGTCCCTGCGGATCGATCGCCTCTAGGGGCGGGCGGACCGCCAGCCAGCGCTCGTCGCCGGTCTTGCGCGCGACCATGACCTTCACCGCCGGCGTGACCGGGTATTTGAGCAATTCGAGCACGAAGTCTTCGACGCGTGGGTCGTCGCCCCCGTTTTCGACCATTGCCCGGATTTCGCCGGTAACAAAATTAGCCATGCCGGAAATCGCGCCCTGTCCGCCACGGCGCACGCTTCTCGCCAGATGCCGTTCGTCGCCGATGAGGATCACCAGATCGCCGTGCGCCTCAAGCAGCGCCTCACTGTAGCTCCAGTCCCCGCCGGAATCCTTCACCCCGGCCACCACAGCGGGAAAAGCGGCGCGCAGCCGGCCGATCAGCCCAAGCGGGAGCGGCACCATGGTGACTGAGGGGATGTTATAGAGCAGCACGTCGCGCGCCAGCGGACCGAGTGCGGTGAAGACGGCGGAAAACCATCCGAACAGCCCGTCCTCGCCGACATTCTTGAAGTAGCTCGGCGGAGCGAGCAGAATGTTGCGAACGCCGCGCTGCAAAGCGTGCCGGGCCTGATCGGCGGCATCTTCGGCTGCATCGACCAGCACTCCGGCGACGAGCTGATGTGGCGGAATACCGGCCGCCAGCATGGCCTCGGTGACGATCCGTCGCTCGTCGGTGCCGACCGAGGCTCCTTCGCCGGTGGTGCCGAACAGCGTCGCGCTGCTGCAGCCGGCGCCAAGGCAGGCTCGGGCATGCGCGATCATCGGCGCGAGCGCTATCTGCCCCGACGGGTCGAAGGGTGTGGTCAGGGCAACCGAAAGACCAAAGCGGGAAGCCAATGCGATCTCCGTTGAAATCCATGTGGACGTAGCGTTAGCACGCTAACATGTCAGATGTAAACGGGTGATCTTGCCAACTCGGCATCGCCGAACGGCGCTGCCGCGGCAGCGCCATCGCCGATCATTTTCCGCCGCTCGAACATCACATATGCAGCTGTCCCCGAGCCTCTGCGGGATTGGCTGGACGAGGCAGCCTAAGCTCGGTCAAGTGGCGACGAGGTGGCCGTCGCCAACATCTTCGAGCTTGAGTTTCCGGGGCTCGTCACCGATGCGTCGCACAGCGCTTGGAATTTCGCTGTCCAAACGGGCGAACCTGGCGCGGCGCCGGCCTGGATCGGGAACCGGAACGGCTTCGATCAGCCGCTTTGTGTAAGGATGGCGCGGGTTGGAGAAGATCTGGTCGCGGGTGCCCATCTCGACGATCTGCCCCAGATACATTACCGCCACGCGATCGGAGATGTTCTCGACCACCGCCATGTCGTGCGAGATGAAGAGATATGCGACGCCGAATTCGCGCTGCAGCTCCTTCAGCAATCTTAGCACGCGCGCCTGCACCGACACGTCGAGAGCAGAGACGCTCTCGTCGGCAATGATCAGCTTTGGTCGCAGCGCCAGCGCCCGTGCAATGCAGATTCGCTGGCGCTGCCCGCCGGAGAATTCGTGGGGATAGCGCTCCATCTGGTCAGCGGAGAGGCCGACGCGTTCGAACAGGGCGGCGATCTGGGCATGCCGTTGCTCTCTGTCGCCGAGGCCGTGGATCAGCAGAGGCTCGGCGACGAGATCGCCGACCCGCATGCGCGGGTCGAGGGACGCGAAGGGATCCTGAAAGATCATCTGCACATTGCGGCGGACAGCCTTGCGCTCCTTGCGGCTGAGCGCCGACAGGTCGTGGCCGCCGATTGAAATGCTGCCGGTGAAAGGCACTAGTCCGGCGATCGCCTTGGCCGTCGTCGACTTGCCGCAGCCCGATTCGCCGACCAGCGACAGGGTTTCGTGCGGCGCGATCGAGAAACTCACGCCTTCGACCGCGTGCACCCTGCGGTCAACGCGGCCGAAGAAGCCGCCGTGCAGGTCGAAGCGGACGTGAAGATCGCTGACAGATACAAGCTCGGCCGGCATGTTGGCGGCATCTTGTCGGCCTTCGGCCGTCCGTCCGCCGCCGATACGCGGCACGGCGGCCAGAAGCTCGCGTGTATAGTCGGCCTGCGGGCGATTGAAGATGTCAGCCGCCCTGCCCTGCTCGATCATCCGGCCATCGCGCATGATGATGACGCGGTCCGCCATCTCGGCGACGACGCCCATGTCGTGCGTGATCAGGATGACGCTGGTGCCGTGCTCGCGCTGGAGGTCGCGCAGCAGCTCCAGCACCTCGCCCTGAACCGTAACATCGAGGGCGGTCGTCGGCTCATCGGCGATCAGCACGTCCGGGTTCAGGGCCAGAGCCATGGCAATCATCACGCGCTGGCGCATGCCGCCTGACAGTTCGTGCGGATAGTGCTCGAGCCGCCGTTCGGCATCCGGAATTCGGACTGCCTTCAGCGCCTCGAGCGCCCTCAGCCGCGAGTTGGAGCGCGACAGCGAGGTGTGTGCCTCGATCGCCTCCGTGAGCTGCCGCCCAATGGACAGAACCGGATTGAGCGATGTCATCGGTTCCTGAAAGATCATGGCAATACGGTCGCCGCGGATGCGGCGCATGCCGCTCTCGCTGAGAGCCGCGAGATCCTGATTGCCGAGCCGGATGGAGCCTGATCCGATGCGTGCCGCCGGCTGCGGCAGCAAGCCCATGATGGCCAGCGCCGTCATCGACTTGCCGGAACCGGACTCGCCGGCGATGCAAAGCGTTTCGCCGCGCATCAGGCCGAATGTCAGGTCGGAAACGACGTCGCGCTCGCCCTCCTCGCCGCGCACGGCGACGCTCAGACCTGAGACGCTGAGTACCGGTCTGACAGAGCCACTCTCCGCGGCGGCCTGCCCGGATCGTTTGATGTCCTCCACCTTCATTCAAAGACGCAGCGGGGGAAGTAGAACGAAACCACCCAGTTGGGCATGTCGACGATCTCGCTGATGCGCAGGTCACCGCAAACCGAGACGAGCATATAGGCATCTACCGGATCCATGCCGTAGCGGCCGGAGAGCAGGTCGATCATCTGGGAAACGGCGCTCCTGGCGCCGTCCATCAGATCCGGCCCGATACCGGTTGTCACCTCGTAGCCCTTGGCGTCGAGATGCCGCGACACCGGACCGGGCGTTGTGAAACGCGGCGTCCGCAGCCGTGCATCCTTGACCAGATCGAGCGTCAGCACGGCGTTCATGGGGCTCTCGATCGCCGTGCCGCAGACCTCGCCATCGCCTTGCGCGGCGTGCGTGTCGCCGACCGAGAACAACGCGCCCGCGACCTCCACAGGGAGGTAGAGAACCGTGCCGGCGGCGAGATCACGGATGTCCAGATTGCCGCCCACGCGCCGCGGCGGGACCACCGAATGCAGACCCGGCTCAGCCGGGGCATTGCCGATGGTGCCGGCGAAGGGCTTGAGCGGCACCCGGCCGCTCTTGCCGAACAGCGCCGGTTCGAGCGAGGCGGCGTCGTACTTCCAGATATTCAGTGCCGGTTGAGAGAAGTCATCCGCCAACAGACCGAATCCCGGGATGTTCGCCGTCCAGCCGAAGCCTGACGGCTTGAACGCCTCGATGGTGATTTTCAGGGCATCGCCCGGTTCTGCCCCGTCGACATAGATTGGCCCAGTGACCGGGTTCACCTTGGCAAAGTCGAGCAAAGCAACGTCGTCGACGGTGCTCTCCATCGTCAGCTGCCCGCCGGACGAGTCCAGGCACTGGAACTCGATCGTCGACCCTGGCGCCACCCGTTCGGTCGGGACAAAGGAATTGTCCCAGCCGAAATGATGGTGGCGCCCGTGGATGGTGTAGTCGCAGTTATTGCACATCGGTCACATACACATTGTCGTAGTTGATCGGGATGTGGACCGGGTCGACATAGAGGTTGTCGGCGCCACCCATGCGGGTTGATTTCATGGTGAACCGCTGCTCGTTGAAGACCGGTGCCCAGGGCGCGTCTTCCATGATCTTGCCGTAGATCTCGCTCCACATCTTGGCGCGGTCGCCAGCCTTGGCCGGGTCGACGATGGAGTCGGCTTCGGCCGCCTTGGCGTCGAGCTCCTTGTTGCAATACCACGACCAGTTCCAGCCGCCCGGGACGGCACCAGCGCAGCCGAGGATCGGGCCGTAGAAGTTCGACGGATCGGGGAAGTCGGCGATCCAGGCCATGCCGCCGGACCAGATCATCGGCGCACCGGCCTTGTCGCCGCCGGCGGCGATGACGTTGGCCTGCGCGAGCGATTGGATGCCGGCCTTGATGCCGACCGCCGCCAGATCCTGCTGAATGGCCTGCGCGATGCGCGGGTTGGGATCGGTGTTCATGGCAAACAGCTGCGTGTCAAATCCGTCGGGATGCCCGGCCTCGGCAAGCAAGGCCTTGGCCTTGGCCACGTCATAGGGATAGCCCTTGAATGCCTTGTCATAGCCGGGCATCGACGGCGGCAACGGCTGATTGGCCGGCACCGCACGGTTGTTGATCAGCTGGACGATGCGGTCCTTGTTGATCGCCATGTTGACCGCCTGCCGCACCTTCACGTTGTCGAAGGGCGCCATGGTGGTATTCATGGTGATATAGCCGGTGTGCAACTGGCCGCCCTCGACGACACGGGCCTTCTGCTCGGGATCGGCCATCACCTCCTGGAATTTCGCCGGCGGAATGCCGTCGCCGGGAACGTCGATCTCGCCTTTCTGGAGCCGCAGCAGCGCCACGATCGGCTCCTGGCCGATCTCAAAGGTGATCTTGTCGAGATGCGGCAGACCCTTGTGCCAGTAATCCGGGTTGCGCTCGAAGACCACGCGCTGGCCGAGCGTCCATTCGGCGAGCTTGAAGGCGCCGGTTCCGACCGGATGTTTGCCGAAGTCCGCACCGTATTTTTCGACTTCTTCCTTCGGCACGACATGCGAGAAGTTGATCGCCATGACATGCAGGAAGGTGGCGTCGGGCCGGGTCAGCTCGAACTTGATCGTGTAGGGATCGACGACGGTTATGCCCGCCAGGCTTTCCGCCTTGCCGGCAGCGACGTCGTCATAGCCTTTGATCGAGCCGAAGAAGCCGGCGCCCGGGCTCTGTGTCTTTGGATTGGTGACCCGATCGAGCGAATATTTCACGTCGTCGGCGGTCATCTCGCGGCCATTGTGGAACTTCACTCCGTGGCGCAGCTTGAAGGTGAAGGTCTTGCCGTCGGGCGCAATCTCGTAGCTCTCGGCAAGGTCGGGCCGCAGGTTGGTGGTGCCCGGCTCGTAGTCCATCAGCCCGTCGAACAGGCTCTTGATCATCGACCAGTTCTGCCAGTCATAGCCGATGGCCGGATCGAGCGTGGCGACGTCGTCCTTGTAGGTGATGGTGATCGCGCCGCCCTGCTTGGCATTCGGATCGACGGCGTCTTCGGCGCGTACGCTTGTCATGCCAAGCACCAGCGCAAGCGCCGATGCCGCCACGGTCGATATCAGATATTTTCTCATGTCATGTTCCCTTTCTCTGGTTTTCTTGGTTTTCATCTGAGCTTGATGCGTGGATCGATGAACGGTGCGACAGTGTCGGCCAGGAGATTGCCGAGCACGATGGCAAAGGCCGAAACCAGGGTGACCCCCATGATGATCGGAATATCGATGCGCTGAATGGCCTGCCAGGCTAGCTGGCCGATGCCTGGCCAGCCGAACACGCTTTCGACAACCACGATGCCGCCCATGAAGATGCCGATGTCGATGCCGATCATGGCGATGACCGGCAGGATGGCGTTGGGCAGCGCGTGCCGGAAGATAATGGCGCTGCGTGTAAGACCCTTGGCACGCGCGGTACGCACGTAATCCTGGCGCAGCACGTCGATCATCGACGAGCGCATCATGCGGGCGTACCAGCCGGCACCGAGAATTCCCATGGTCAGCGATGGCAGCACCAGATGACGCCAGGTGCCGTAACCGCCGATCGGGAACCAGCCGAGCCGCACCGCGAACACATAAAGCAGCAGCAGGCCGACGACGAATTGCGGCGCCGAGACGCCGACGAAGGAGGCGACCATCAGCGACTGGTCAGTGGCGGTGCCACGCTTGACGGCGGCGATGAGGCCCATCGTCAGCCCGATCACGACTTCGCAGGCAATTGCGCCGAGCATCAGCAGCAGGCTTGCCGGCAGCCGCGAGACGATAAGCTCCGTGACCTCCGAGCGCTGGATGTAGGAGCGCCCCAGATCGCCGCTGAGCAGACTGATCAGATAGTGCCAGTACTGGACGACGAAGGGCTGATCGAGGCCGAGCTGCCGGCGGATGTTTTCGACCGTCTCGGGCGTGGCGCTGCGGCCGGCGATCTGGCGGACGGGATCGGCGGGCAGCAGATAGAGCAACGCAAAGGTGATCAGGGAGACGCCGAGCAAGATGAGCACGGACTGGACAACGCGGCGGCCGAGATAGGCGATCATGCCCGCCCCCTTTGCGTCGGATCGAGGATGTCGCGCAGCGCATCGCCGACCAGGTTAAAGGCTAGCGCCAGCGCCAGGATCGCCGCACCCGGAAAGAAAACCAGCCAGGGCGCTGCCTGAAAATAGGTTTGGTTTTCGAAGATGATGTTGCCCCAGGAAGCAGTCGGCGGTTGCACGCCGATGCCGAGATAGCTGAGCGTCGCTTCAAGAAGCACCGTCGTCGAGATGCCGAGCGTGCCCCAGACGATGATCGTCGGCAAAAGGTGCGGCAGGATATGACGAAACAGGATGCGCGGGGCGCTTGCGCCGATGGTGCGCTCGGCATCGATGAACTCGCGCTCGGAGAGCGAACTTGTCTCGGTGTAGATGACGCGGGCGGTCTGCACCCAGTTCACCAATGCGATCACCATGGCGACGATCCATAGGCTCGGCTGGAGCACCGCCGCCAGGCAGATGGCGAGCAGCAGCGCCGGGAAAGCCATCATCAAATCGGTGAAACGCATAAGCGCGCTGCCGATCCAGCCGCGGAAATAGCCGGCCGTGATGCCGACCAACGTGCCGATCAGAAGCGCCACGCCATTGGCGACGATGCCGATGATCAGCGACGTGCGCGCGCCGAAAAGGAGACGGGTCAGCAGGTCGCGGCCAAGCAGGTCGGTGCCCAGCCAGAATTGGGCCCCCGGCGGCAGTGGTGCGCCTTCAAGCGTGAGCCCGTCGAACATCTGCTCGTTTGGATCGTAGCCTGTCAGCCACGGTGCAAGAATGGCGCCGGCCAAGACAACGGCAATAATCCCGAGGCCGAGTAAAGCGAGAGGCCGTTTTAGCAGACGTCGCCAGACGCCGGCGCGAGGCTTGGCTGGCATACGCCCGGCGGCCGAAAGCTCAGGCGCGATCGGATTGGTCATCGTCGCCTTCTTCTTGTGTCATCGCCACGATCCTGCGCGCGGCTTCCTCGACACTGATTTGCCAGCTCATCGCCAGCGAGCGGAGCTGCGCATAGGCACGGCCGTCCTCGGCGCCCTTCGACAAGACCTCCACCGCGCGTACGATGGTCTGGCGCTCCGCGACCCGCTGACGAAGCGAGGCAATCTCGCTGGCCAGAAGCTTGCGCGCCTCGAAACTCTGCCTTGCGATCAAAAGCGCGCTATAGACGCCGGCATTGCCGACCGGTTTCAGCAACTGCGCATCGGCCTTGTGCGACAATGCCCATTCGACGCGCCCCGGCGCCTCGGAGCCGATCAGTGCTATTAGCGGCATCGGTGCCTCGCCCGGCTTCCACGGAAATTGTTCGTCAAAGCCGAGATCGACGTCGAAGAAGACGAAGTCCGCCGCCAAGGCTTCGGCCGGCAGTTCCGGCCAAAAGCCAATCGCCTCAAGGCCGATGGCCGACAATTGCCTTGTGATCGCCTGCACGGTCGGATGTGGACGATGCAGGACAAAAGCCCTAGCGCCTCCAAGGTTCGGGATACGCGCCATCTTGCTCACGACACCACCCGCAGGCGTGGCCGCCCGAACGTCTCCGTCCGGTCATAGCGGGAAAGGTAGGGATCGGGTGCCACGCCCTTCGTCAGCGTGACCGTTTTGAACGATGTTCCATCGATACGTCCGATTAGCACCGGCAAGGTAGCATGCTGGGTTTGCGGGTCGATGGCGATGTCGCCCAGTGGCGTTCGAAATGACGTTTCGGTAAAGACCTTGGGAAGGTCCGTCCATTGTGCACCGGGGTTGCGGGTGAGGATCTCGGCGAGCATGCGCACCGAGGCATAAGCCGCCGCCTCGAACGATGAGGCCGGCATGACGGAAGGCACTGGAGCCGCACGGCGATCCGCCCCCGAGATGTCGTGAAAATAGGGCCCAACGGAAAGGTGGCCATCGCCTGCCCCGTTGAGCGCCGGCAATTCGCATTCCGTGAGATTGCAGGACAGGATCGGGCAACGCTCCGGCCTGAAATGCGGGTCGCGCCGGCCAAGCTCCGCATACGCAGCGATGAAGGCATAAGAAGAAGGGCCGATGAGATTATTCAGAATGAAATCAGGTCTCGTCGCCTGTATCTCCGCGATCAGCCGCGCAACATCGACCTCGCCGAGCGGCAGATAGCGTTCGCCCAGCACCTTGCCGCCAGCGTCCGCAATCAGGTCGCGCGCCACGCGGTTGGTCTCCCAACCCCAGATGTAGTTGGAACCGAGCAGGAAGCCGTCGGCGGCGAAACGAGGCACGACATAGGCAAGCAGCGGTACGAGATGCTGATTGGGGCAGGCGTGTGTGTAGACGACATGCTCGTTGGCTTCGAAGCCCTCGTACGGGCAGGCGTACCACAGCGTGCCGCCTGCCCTCTCCAGGATTGGAATGACCTCCTTGCGGCTCCACGAGGTGACGCAGCCAATGATGTGACGCGCGCCGCTGTTGGCGAGAATGTCCGCGCAGCCGCTTGCATAGCGATCGATGTTGCCCTGCGGGTCGCGCTCGATCGGGATGAATTCGAATGGGATAGCGGGATCGGCGTTGACGTCGGCCATGGCGTTCATCGCACCCGCACGGCAGGATTCGGACACCAGCTGGTAGTTGCCGGACCGCGAATAGAGAATGCCGATCTCGATATGCCGTTTCAAGCAATGCCTCAAAATGACAATGCCCCGCAGCCACCGCCGCCAGGCGAGAGCATACGAGGCATTCTTGCCGCCCGGCGGTCAGAGCCGGTATTTGTCCTCACCGTATTACGCCCGCGCTCCCAGTCAAGAGCCGCCACGCGAAACTTTGGCCAGCCGAAACGGTTCGGCGCGGAGCACGCAACTCATGCCGCTGGTCGTGTAGAGTCCGCCAGGAACCAAAATTGCTGATGTCCAGGATGGGGCCGGACAAACCCGGTTCGCTACCATTCAAAGCAACGACTTTAATATCGGTTTACCTGAATCTGCTAGCAGCAATGACGCCGGTTTTTCGTCGGTCAAGCAAAGGGTTCCACCTTGCCGCAGCAATTCAGCACTCCGTTCTGTCACCGGGGCGATCGCAACTGGCCGAGGTTGCACGGCTTCATGGGCGTCGAGTTGGAACGCGCGCCCGATGTTCTCGTGCCTCGCGTCGCCTTGGCCCGAAAGCTCGGTGGATGGGACTTTGGTGGCGGGAGCCGGGCTTGAGCGTCATTCGCGCCTTGCAAGGCGCCGACCTCCCGGCAGTTGCGAACATGTTTCAGCGCGTGCTGTTGAAGGAGAGGACCGAAGCGCCGGCCTCTCTCGTGGAATACATGAAACGGTTTTATCTGGATGCGCCCGGTTGCGCAGACAACCTCCGGTCGCTTGTCCATGTCAACGACGCCGGTCGCGTCTCCGGATTTGTCGGCGTCCACGTCCTGCCGATGACGTTCAACGGCCGACAACTACGCGCGGCCATCTGTAGCTCGCTCATGGTCGAGGACCATGAGCACGACCCGCTGGCCGGCGCCCGCTTGCTGAAAGCTTACCTGGATGGTCCGCAGGACATCTCCTTCAGCGAGACGGCCAACGATATTTCCGTGAAATTGTGGACCCGGCTGCGCGGCGTGGTCCTGCCGCAATACAGCCTTGACTGGGTCCGCGTGATGCGCCCCGCGGCCTTCATGCTCAGCCTTTCCGCCAATCGCATGGCGCTTGCGCGAATGCTCAATCCGCTGGCGCGTACAGTCGACCGATTTTACTGCAGAAGGATGACGTCCAGCGAACGACGCTGGTCGGGTGTGGCGGTGGACGGGGCAGGCCACGGAGCATTTCGTACATCCGAAATCGACAGCCACGCATTTGCCAGGCTCATCGAACCGTTTACCGCTCAATTCGCCCTGCGCCCGGAATGGACGGAAGACCAACTCGACCACATCCTGACCGATGCGGCACAAAAACCGGATCTGGGCGAGCTTGTCTACGTTTGTGTGACGTCGCCAGTCGGCACCAATGTCGGCGCTTTCGCCTATTACGCACGAAAGTATGAAATTGGTCGCGTGCTGCAAATCTTCGCCCTCCCCGGCCAGGCGGGCCCGGTGATTGACTGCCTGATCGATCACGCCGCCACGCGCGGCGTCAGCGGCCTGCGCGGACGCATTCAACCTGCACTTCTGGAGGCGATGCTTGGACGACGCATTGCTTTCCTGACCGTTGCCTCAACGGTGGTACATTCACGTGATCCAGAGCTTTTGGACGCGATGAAGAACTCGCAAGTCTTTCTGAACGGGCTTGCGGGCGAGCAGTGGAGCCGGCTGATCGGTAGCCGCTTCAGCTGAGGCGGGATGCGTTCAAGTTCAATCCCGCTCTATCTATTTGTTTTAGCCGCGTTCCACTTGGCTGCAAAATGCTTGGGTCAAAACCCAATCACTCTGAACGACCGAGTTCGACCCTTTGCCGTCATCCAGTTGGGAGCGTCGCATGACGCGATCTGACCCTTGTCCGACATTCGGGCTCTCATGCAGCAGGTACACAGACCCGAAAAGCTGTCTTTCAAGGGCGGCGGCAATGGCATCAACCTGCGACCTGCTGTAAGCTTGGAAAGCGGGTAACAATCCGCGAAGGATTGAGGGATGGAACGTCATCTCGCAGCCGTCCTGATTGCCGATGTCGTCGGCTATGGCCGCTTGAGCCAGATCGACGACGAGGGTACGCGTGCGCTTTTCCGAACCGACCTGAACGAAGTATTCGAGCCAAGGATCGCTGCGCACCATGGTCGCCTGGTGAAAACCATGGGAGATGGGATGCTGGTCGAGTTCCACAGTGTGGTCGACGCCCTACGCTGCGCGGTCGAAATCCAGCAACGGAAGGCGGAGGTGAACGTTCTCACGCAGCCAGAACGGCGGCTTGATTTCCGCATCGGCATCAATCTGGGCGATGTTATGGTTGAGGGTGACGACATCCACGGCGATGCGGTGAACATCGCCGATCGGCTGCAAGGGCTGGCGGAACCTGGAGGAATCGCGATTTCCGCCACCGCCTGCGACCATGTGAGGGGAAAGGTGCCGATCGGCTTTGCCTCACTCGGCGTGCAGAAAATGAAAAGTATCGCCGAACCTGTTCGCGTGTACCGTGTCTTGATCGACCCCGCTACTGCGGGCAAGATCGTCGGTGCCAAACCAGGCCTTTCTGCCGGCGACAACAGTAAGCCGCCGGTAATTGCGGTTTTGCCGTTCGAAAACCTGAGCGCCGACGACGGCTGGAGGCGGCTGGCAGACGGCCTGTCGGCCGACATGGTCGGCGACCTAGCGCGCTATCCCGACCTTGCGGTCATTTCGCGCCAGACCATGCAGTCCTATCGGGGACGGGCGAGCGACACACGCTCGGTTGGACGGGAACTGAACGCCGATTACCTGCTGGAAGGCACCCTCCAGGCGATCGGACAGCGTGTCCGCGTCGCGGTGCAGCTGGTCCACACCCGGACCGGAGCCAACCTTTGGTCGGCGCGGTTCGACGAGTCGACCGATGATTTTTTTCTCATGCAGGACAGCATCACACAGAACGTCATCAATGCCCTGGCAGGCACTTTCGGCAAGCTCGCCAATCTCGGGCGTGAGGTGGCTCGGCGGAAGCCTCCCTCGAGCCTGGGTGCTTACGACTGCTATCTACTCGGGGTGGAACTGCACGACAGATTCACGACCGATGCGAGGGCAGAAGCCATACGCATGCTGTCCCGCGCCGTGGAACTCGACCCCGGCTTCGCGCGGGCCTGGATGACGTTGGGATTGGCACATGCGGTCGATGCCTTCAATGCCTTCACGCCAGATTCAGCCGCTTCGGTCGAGCGCTGGCGAGAATGCGTGGAAAAGGCTCTGGCGCTCGACCCTACCGATCCGATGACGCGCCTTTACATGGGCGCTCTCCGCGCCATTGGCGGCGATATCAGCGGGGCCGCAGAGGAATACGACCGGGCGCTGGCCCTGGCACCCAATGACGCCGATGTGCTGTCGATGCTTGCCTCAAGCCGAGCTCTCGTGTGTGGAAATCCGGAAGAAGGCTGTGCTCTTGCCGAACGGGCGCTTCGCCTCAATCCGCAGGCTCCGAGTTGGTACTACGCGCAGCTCGCCCGGGCGCGGTTCGTCGCCGGTCGCTATGCCGACAGTCTGTCGTCGCTGCGCCAAAGTCCGCCGGATATTCCCGTCACTCTGATGTTCCGTGCCCTGTGTCACGCGCTGCTCGAAGAGCCGGCGCAGGCGCAGTCGATCGCCAGGCGGATTGCCGTCGAGTTTCCAAGGTTCACCGTCGAGAACTTCATCCGAACCTATCCCGTCACCAATCCTCTGGCCCTCGCTGCGATTAAGGAAGGGGCTCGTCGCGCAGGTATAGCGTAGAGCCGAAAACGGTGCCGAGCTGAGGAGGGGGACGCGCTTCCTGGATATGCCACTTGGTAAGCCGGGCCCCGCTTCCGGCACAGGCTGAAGGTCTGCTTCGTAGCGCTAACTCGGCGCTGGCGTGACCCCTGCTAAGCTTCCGCTCCTGGCGCGTCCCTGGTTCAAACACCTGAGCCGCAGAACGCCAGAAACGAGCGTCGAAAGGCTGGCTGGGGTGGTGGAGAGCGGAAATTCCGATCCGTCCCTTCAACGGGAAAACGCGCCACACAAGCGGAGGTTTGCGCGCACTGCAATGAACGCTGGATGTCAACCAAGGCCAGCTTCAAGCCGAATAGACTTGGAAGCAAGACGCCAGTAAAGTTTGACCAATGGGTGCAAGGAAGGCGCCCTTGCATATGGCCAACGAATCCATCCGACGCCGGCTTGCTGCCATTTTGGCCGCTGACGTGGTCGGCTACAGCCGGCTCATGGAGCGCGACGAAACGGCTACGCACACGCAGCTCATGGCGCGGTGGAAGGATGTGCTGGAGCCGCTTGTCAAACGCCATCAGGGCCGTGTCTTCAAGCGGACCGGCGACGGCGTGTTCGTCGAGTTCGGCAGCGCCGTCAACGCCGTCGAATGCGC
This sequence comes from Mesorhizobium sp. M0808, assembly GCF_040320025.1. Taxonomy (NCBI): domain Bacteria; kingdom Pseudomonadati; phylum Pseudomonadota; class Alphaproteobacteria; order Hyphomicrobiales; family Phyllobacteriaceae; genus Mesorhizobium; species Mesorhizobium sp. M0808. The sequence continues at coordinate 1,505 of NZ_JAMYOX010000010.1, read as the reverse complement.
CACCGCCCTTCAGCAGGCCATGGCCGCCGCCAACGAAAACGTGCCGCCGGACCGCGTCATCGTGCTTCGCGTCGGCGTCAACCTCGGCGACGTGATGGTCGACGACAGCGATCTCTACGGCGACGGGGTCAATGTGGCCGCCCGCCTCGAGACGCTCGCCGATCTTGGGGGCGTGGCGATTTCGGATGGCGTTCGCGAACATCTGCACGGCCGCATCGGGGTCGATTTCGTCGACAGCGGCCATCACGAGGTCAAGAACATCGAGCGCCCGGTGCATATCTGGACCTGGTCGCCGAACCGCGCGGACGGTGCCGTCAAGGCTGCCGTCGAAGCCCAGCCGCGGCTTCCGGCAAAGCCGTCGATAGCCGTCCTGCCCTTCGACAACATGTCCGGCGACCCGGAGCAGGGCTATTTCGCCGACGGCATCACGGAGGACATCATCACCGATCTCTCAAAGGTCTCGGGCCTTTTCGTGATCGCCCGGAATTCCTCTTTCGCCTACAAGGGCAAGGCGCCGGATATCCGCAAGGTGACTCGGGGGCGGGGATCAGGTGTGCCCGGTGCACGGATCGTGGAAAATCATATGCGCGTCGGCGGCGTCGGGTCTACCAACCGGCAGCCCTAGAGAAATACATTGCCCCATTTCGCCGCCTGTTTCCTCTTAGGACCCCTGCCCATCCAATTGCCGGGCGCGTAGGTAACGCGGCTACTTCACCACTCCGAAATCACATGACACGCAGCCGCCGTCTGCACCCGGACCATTGCGCAGCCAGGTCAAACTTAGGTCCCCATGATCGAGCGAGGCTGAGGGGCGCACCTCAATTCGGGCCGCGGGTCAGTCGCTCGATCCGTCCAACACGGAAGCAAGCGAACCTCAAATGCAGTCTGTCTCACAACACTGCGCTGGCTATAGCCAAGTTCATTTCATCAGTCTCGTTGCAGAATTCGTTGTCAATAAGGCACTTGCGCCAGCAAGATAAATTGAGCCATTGCCGTTCATCTCGATCCGGTTGACCACAAAGATGCGAGGCTTACTGTCGGTCGACAATGCACCGCCACCTGTAAGAAAAAGCTTTTGTGACGGCAGATAGACTATACCGCCTAGATCTGTATCGCCACCGCCAATGAGCGTGGAGGTTCTCTCCACGCCTTGGGGTTTTTGAGCTAGCGCGATCCCCATCCACGGGCCGCTGGTCGGCGCCGTCAGGCGTAGCTTGGCGCCGGCCTGCATTGTGGTGGTGGCCTGATCGTCGAGTAGAACGATGGTGGTACCGTCAGCTGCATCGAGAACCGCGCCGGAGGAGAGCGAAAGCCCTCCCGTCCTGATAACATACGTTCCCGCGGCAAGATTGACCACCGCTCCGACCGATAGAGTGAGCCCTCCACAAAAAGTGCCGGGAACGAGATTTGCGGTGGCGTTTTTGATCACCAGGTTATTGTAGGTGCAGACATTGTCTGTTGGCCAGACCAGTCGGGAGATAATGGGATCTGCCAGCTCTTTCTGA
>NZ_JAMYOX010000009.1:0-189579 GCF_040320025.1 Mesorhizobium sp. M0808 | reverse complement strand
GATCAGGAGTGCGGCGTGAACCGCTTCGACGCACCTCCTGCAACAAACAGAAGCGGACATCTGATGTGCTACAAAAACCGGACAACTTGAAAAGCTACCGACATATCAACTAACGGACGTGGTTTACACAGCATGCCGAGAGGTCTGCAGAGGGTTCAACTCGGTCGTTCAGAATGATTGGGTTTTGACCTAAAACGTCAGCCGGCCGTGGCCGGCGTCTTCAGCCAAACGTCGCCAGAGGGTCGGCGCTGATCTCGACCCAGCCGACGGGCTGAAAGAAGCACAGTTCCGGCTCGATGGCGCCGGCAGAGCCGATGGTCCCGCCAGCGCAATTCCTTTCTCTGCCCGTTTCGGACCGACGCTTCTCAGAACGCGAAATCCGCGGACTGAACGACATCGGCTGGGAGCCAAGTTTCATGAACTTGCAAGATCTCGGGCCCCCGGCTGTAGCCGCGATCGCGGACCACCATCGTCGTGACCCGGCCATTGTTCGGTTGATCGGAGTCCTTCGCGTCGCGTTGCCATTCGTGGTAGTTCACGACCGCCAGGTCGGCGCTTTGATGGCTGATCCGGATGTCGCGTATCTTGATACGGAAGGCCGGATTCGATCCGTAGATGCTCTTCATGTAACCTGCGAAGTCTTTTTTCCCGAACGCCCTGCCGCCTGGCATGATGGCGACCAGATCTTCGCTGATCCGGTCGAGCGCGTTCTTCTTGAACGTCGCATCGTCGCCACGGCATCGGCCCGTCACCCAGTCGGTGAAGAATTCGTGGACGTCGTGGATCGTCGCTTCGATTTCCTTCGTTTGAAGGGACATTTTTTCCTCCTGTCTTACGATGATGCTGGATCAGGCGCTTTGCGCTGTGGCTTGCCCGACCGGAGGCTCCTTGAGGACAGCCCGTACCACGCGAGCCACAGGCACATGAGAAGCGAGGAAATCAGCCAGATCGGACCTCCGATGCCGATCCCGAGCTGCTCACCGAGTGTCCACCCGGTTGCCGAAAGGATACCGAACGCCGAGCCGACGATCGCGGCCCATCGGGGCAGTATCCCGACGTCATCGCGGGCGTCGTGATACGCGACAAGCGCTGTCGCCAGGGCGAGCGCCCAGAATCCGTTACCCATGCCGCCGGAAAACGCCCACCAGGTCATGAAGGCGCTGGTGTCACCCCGGTCCGCCGCGACCGCGACCACCGATGCCTCGGCGACTGCGGTGGAGAACGTGGTCAGGGCGCCGAGAGCCATCACCATCCAGGCAGAACTCAGCATCGGCGAATGCCGGACCCGGGGGTTGAGCGCCAGGTTCAGGAACGAAGCGCCGGCGATCAGGAACAGCGCCGCTGCCGCCGTCCAATGGACCGTAGCCCATCGCCCATGGCCCTCGGCGATATTCTGCATCTGAACAGACAAATCCGCGTCCGGTGGCCCGTGAAAGACGAGCGCAGCCGCCAGCAGCAGCGTTCCGGTGGCGAGCCAGACACCGCCCGGCCCGCTCATGTTGTTATTATTCGTTTGCATCGGGAAAACCTCCTGCGGCCTTTACCACGCCATGAGGTTTAGACCCGCGCCACGGTTGCCCGCTTCGGCGTAAGTACCCACGCAACGAGAAATTTTGGCTTGGGTAGGATTACCCAAACACGTCCATGCCGATCAGGGCGTGCTCGACCGCATAGGCCGTGGCTGCCGCGCGCGTGCGCACGTTCAGCCGCGTCAGGATATCGCTAACGTGACGGTCTACCGTCCGCTGGCTCAGACCGAGCTCGCCGGCAACTTCCGGGTTGGTCAGGCCTGACGCGATCAGGCGCAGAACCTGCGTCTGTCTGGGGGTGAGAACTTCGCTGCCTGTCGCCGTCATAGTGACCCGCAGCTTGCCGGCAACGGCTTCGTCGGGGCGCGCGCCGAGCTCGCGGAAAAGTCTTATCGCTTCGTCCAGTTCGGTCCGCGCCGCTTCAGTATCGCCGGTTGCGAGACAGGCCCGCGCTGTCAGCACCCGCATCCGGGCAAGATGATAGGGCGCCCGAAGCTCCCAGAGGATCGCTACCGCGCGCCGGATATGGGCCAATGCCTCCGCGGCTCGACCAGCATGGATCAGCACCCGCGCGGTAGCCTCAGCGGCTGCGGCGCGGACTGCATCCGCGGAATATTGGCGCGCGCAGTCGTGCAGTGTTTCGCACAGCTCCCAAGCGTCATCGGCCGAACCGACAGCGAGAGTGATTTCCACCGCAGCCGGCAAGAGGCGGAGTTTGCCCGGCATGTCGTCGACGGACTGCAGTGCGCGGCGGATCGCCGAAAGGGCCGGCTGCTCGTGCCCCTGCTGAAATCGCATAAGCGCCAGCCCCGGCTGCGGATCGAACCCGAGCCTGCTCGCTGCGCGATAGGCGGCATCGGCCTCGTCCCATTGGCCGCGGAGGCGAAATACCTCGCCCTTCTGGTAGAATGCCGGACCGGCGTGGTGCTTCGAGGGCCCCTGCTGAAGGCGGATGCTGGCGACACCGGCCTCGCGGCCGGCCTCGTCCCAGTGGCCGTCGAGGATCAGGATTTCGGCCCGGTGGATCAGGCATCTGCCGGTGAAGGCAACGATGTCGGGCTGTCCCGCGCACCATCCGACCAGCGCCGATGTCCATTCCCTCGCCCGGCCCGTGGCATGAAATTTCTGACAGATCTCGATCACGCTGCAGTAGACCAGCCCGGTGACGATTGGTGAGAGCCGGGCCGAGGTGACCGAAACCATCACCTCGTCCAGCAGTTCGAAGCCGCGCACATAGTCGCCGCGCAGGATCAATATCCGCCCCTGAAGGTGGCGCGCGATAGCCAAGAGGTCCGGATCTTCGCAGCGCTGTCCGATCTCCGCGGCACGTGTTGCGTGCGCGAATGCTTCGTCCGGACTGTCGGCGGCGAGGCTTTGTTCGACCATTGGGAGCTGAAGGTAACCGTGTTCTGCACATTCCTGCGTATGATCCTCGACCAGCCGGTTGGCGCGCGTCAGCCATCCGCTGCCTTGGGCGAATTCACCGCGAAACATCAGGGTGAGCCCGATCCAGAAGCCGCAACGCGCTGCGGATCGTTCGCGTCCGTTCCGGAGATGCTCTTCGAAGGCCCTTTCGTAGTCCCGAACGAATTCCTCCTCGCGCCCAAGCATGTAGGCGGTTTCCCCGAGGCGCTGGAGCTCGGCGCCGCCAAGTTCACTGCAGCGGTCTCTGTCTGACAGTTCGCGGTGAAGTCTGGACCAATCGCCGCGATTGGCTAGCTCCGCATACGGATCCGATGCAACTGCACCGTCTTCCGGCGACTTGTCGGGTGATCGGTCGGAGGGCGCGGGCATAGCCTCAGAATAGCACATATTTTGCTGAGGAGGTGGCGGCAGATTACCGATGTGACAGAAGTTCGTTTCGGGCTCAATCGAGCCGTTCATCGCGTCCGCCGCCGAGGACCGGGAAGGGTGGAATGCTGCCATTCGTCTCGTCGACGGGAACGAGTAGGTAGCGCCAATATCGCGACATTCATGGCGCTTCTCAAAGCTCCCCTCGCGCAACGGCTCGATCGACCCATTTCTGCCGTTCCGATATCGGCCTCACCACCTCCAAGGCGGACATTCACCCATTATTCGGCGAAAAATTCGGCGAAAAATCTCGTTCCGATCAAAGCCGCCCTACTTCGTTGCAGCGGCTGCGGTTTCCCCCGGCGGCATAATCCGCATCATGAAGGTCGACACCGCTTCCCCGGGTTTGAACGGGCCGGGAACCTGGTGGCTGACCGGCTTCACACTTTGGAGGAATGCCGCGATCGCCATGGCGTCATCCGCGGTGAGATGCGCAAAATCGCGCCAAGGCATGATCGGCGCCAGGATGCGGCCGTCCGGCCGTTCGCCGGTCTGGATCGCGGTGACGATCTGCTCCGGGGTCCAGCTTCCGATACCGGTCTCCTTGTCAGGCGTGATATTACGGCCGACAAAGACACCAAGGCCAGGAATCTCGAAGCCCACATCTGAACCGCCAAGGAAGTGCGACATGTCGGGCTTCCCGAAGAAGTAACCGGATGTGTGACAGTCGCTGCAGCCGGCAATCGTAACCAGATATTCGCCGCGCGCGATCTGTGTGTCATCGGCCATGGCCGCGTAAGATGGCAGGGCAACAATCGACGCTGTCAAGAATGCAAGATGAACTGGTGTCCGAAACATTGCTTCCTCCCTGTGGTCTGTTCGTGGTTTGTCCGTCGACCTCCCGCGCCGTCAACCGGTCGCAATTCCCCGATTTTAACCGCGTCGGGGACGCTGAATTCTAGCATGGCCAGCACGTAGTAACTATCAGCGATCAATTGGACCGTCGGCACTTGTCGTGCCCCGTTGAGCGCAAGTGTGATGGAGCGTGCTCAGCCGACGCACAATGCCTTGTTTTGGCGCGATCGAGCCACGCACGGTGATGGATCGACTTCGTCGCCTGAAATGCCTTGTACGGTCGGACCGGGTCGAACTCGGTCGTTCAGAATGATTGGGTTTTGACCTAAAACGTCAGCCGGCTGTGGCCGGCGGCTTCAGCCGAACGTCGCCAAAGGTTCGGTTCGGACCTCGACCCACTGGCAGCGCCGGCTCTCGTGATAGAAGGACAGGAAGGGCGGCGGGAACGCAGGGTCCGCGAAAGCGCCCACCGGGATGACGGTCAGACCGGGCTGCGTGTCGATCCGGTAATGGACGGTGGTGCCGCAATCCGGGCAGAAGCTGTAGATGACGCGGCCGCCCTCGTCGCCAATGCGCGTGAACTCCGCCGAGCGGCCCTGGACAAAAACGTCACCTTCCTCAAACCACGCGTTGAAGCTGAACGCGCTGCCGGTGCGTCGCTTGCAGGCCAGGCAATGGCAGACGAGACGCGTACCGGCTCGCCCGAGCAGGTGGCTGACAGCTGAGCGCAGGAACATTCGGCGCGCCGCGTGATCATGGCTGGCTCCTCTCACGATTCCCTGAACGATATCGCTGCGTATCGGTGCTCAATTCGGCCCGCTTCTCATCCGAGACGACTGCGAGGTCTAGGACCTTCTGCAATTCGGCCGCGTGGCGGAACGACGGTTCAGCCTGGACGCCGCTGCGGACCGCATCGACGAAGCGCTGGTAGTTGGTCGGCACCGTTCCGGCGTCCAGAACTTGCCATTTGGCGTTCTCGACATCCTCGCCGATGCAGGCTTTCAGCTCCGAGCCGGTCAGATTGTGCACGACTTCGATGCCGCCCTTGTCGCCGTAGATGCGCAGGCGGAGTTCGTTCAAATGGCCGGTTGCCCAGCGGCTGGCATGGACGACGCCGAAGGCGCCATTGCTGAAATCAAGCGCCATGGTGAAGCTGTCGTTGGCGTCGAGCTCGTATTCGCCGATCCGGTTGCCGGGCGCCTTGTCGAAGGATCTCAGGCGGCAGAACACATGGTCGATGTCGAGCGCCGCGCCATAGCTGGCGAAATCGAGAATGTGGATGCCGACGTCGCCCAGCACGCCATTGGAGCCGTGGCCGCGCGACAGCCGCCACAGCCATTTCGGATCGGTGCGCCAGTCGCCCCAGAACTTGGATATCAGCCAGCTCTGCAGATAGGACGCCTCGACATGCCTGACGGTGCCGATCTCGCCTGCCAGCACCATAGCGCGCGCTCTCTGCAGCGGCGCGACATTGCGATAGGTCAGGTTGACCATGTTGATGATGCCGGCCCGCTCGGCGGCATCGGCCATCTCACTGGCTTTCTGGCAATTTTCGGCCAGCGGTTTCTCGCACAGCACCGGCTTGCCCGCCGCGATCAGCATCATGGTGGTCGGATGGTGGATGCGATCGGGCGTCACGTTCGCCACCGCGTCGAACTTGCCCCATGCCAGCGCCTCGTCCAGCGACGCGAAGCGGTTGGGGATACCGTAGATGTCCGAAAACTTGTCGACACGCGTGCGGTCGAGATCGACGGCGCCGATCAGTTCGACGCCCTCGATCTTGCCGAACTGCCTGGCGTGCTCCTCCGCCATCCAGCCGGTGCCGAGTATCAACAGACGCATGATTCTTATCCTTAGGACAGGGCTTTATCTTCTTGTTCGATCATGGATTTGTCGTCTAGCGGAAGCCGGCTTCGCCGGCGGAATGAAGTTTTCCGCCGCGCTCGACGATCGGCTCGAGCGCCTTTTCCACCGGCACGTTCGGCGCATCGAGGATGGCCGGATTGGCGCCTTGCGGGTTGTGCGCCCATCTCACCGCATTGCGCAGCACCTTCTGGACATTGGCGTCGTGATAGGTCGGATAGGTCTCATGGCCTGGCCTGAAATAGAAGATGTTGCCGGCGCCGCGACGATAGGTCAGCCCCGACCGGAACACTTCTCCGCCCTGGAACCAGGAGATGAAGACGGTTTCGAGCGGCTCCGGCACGGCGAACTGCTCGCCGTACATCTCCTCGTTCTCGAGCTCGAAATACTCGCCAAGTTCCGCGGCGATCGGATGGCTTGCGCTGGTCACCCAGAGCCGTTCGCGCTCGCCGGCCTCGCGCCATTTCAGCGTGCAGGGCGTGCCCATCAGCTTCTTGAAGATTTTCGAGAAATGGCCGGAATGGAGAACGATCAGCCCCATGCCTTCCCAGACGCGGCGCGCCACGCGCTCGACCACTTCGTCGGCGACGGCGCCATGGTCCTTGTGCCCCCACCACAGCAAGACATCGGTCTCGGCCAGACGGTCGGCCGGCAGCCCATGCTCCGGCTGCTCCAGCGTCGCCCACGACACTGATATCTCCGGGTCGAGCTTCAGTGCATTGGCGATCGTCGCATGCATGCCCTCGGGATAGATGCCCGCGACCACCTCGTTGGTCCGCTCATGAATATTCTCGCCCCAGACGACAGCGCGTATTGTCATGATGTCCTCGTGATTGTTTGAAGCTGGAGCCGCCCCTACGGGTCAGTCATAATATCCTCGGCCGGGAATGAAAACCGTTTCGCGGCCGGCTGCTGACAATCTGTTGGAAAGCGGGCGGGAAAGTCCACGCGGCAAAACCAGCGATGCCGGCGGGACAGCGCCCTGGACAGCGGCCCCTCTGGCCTGCCGGACATCTCCCCCACTTGTGGGTTGATGGCTGTCATCGGCGATTTCGCCAATCGCCAACGTTGCAGGATGGCAGCAGACAAACGCGAAGTCCGATCTCCCCCCTCGTGGGGGAGATGTCCGGCAGGACAGAGGGGGGCGCGAAGGAACGCTACAGAGCGGCTTTCATTCTCCGCCGCCCGCGAGCAATCTAAGCGCCTCGCCCCTCTTGGGCGACGCGTGTCAGCGGCTTCGACAGCCGCGGCACGACTACAAGCCGCTTGATCTTGCCCTTCTTGTAGGCGGCGAGGAAGCGGGCATAGTCCTTGAAGACGACGCAGCCATTGGATTCGGCGCGCCCGCCGCGCAGCATGTAGGTGTGGGCGAGCAGGCCGTCGCGGCCATATTTGTTGCTGCCGCTGGCCGGCGTCAGACGGATCGCCTCGACACCGTGAAAGCGCGATTCCCGCATCGTCAGATTGTAGGTATCCGGCGGCGTCGGGCCGACATTCTTCTTGTGGACGTAGCGTGGCTGGTCGACCATCGCGCCCAGTCCCGAATGTGCCTCCAGCCGCGAGCCGTCGGGCATATAGACGGTCTTGGCCGAGATGTCGTAGACGGCGACGCCAGTACCCATGTTGGGCGTGGTGAACAGGTTCCTGAAGGCTCCGCCGAGACCGCCGGAAGGCATGTCGGGCTTGGCATAGGCCAGCATGTCGCCGCCCTGCGTCTTCGACCGTTTGCCCGGCTTGCCCGACACGGCCGGCACTGCCGCTTGTGACGAATTGCGAGGCGACAGGCTGCCGGGTAGCGTCTCGGCCGGCGGAGCGTCGGCCGTCTGCACCTTGCTCGCCCTGGCGGTCCTAGAGGTCTGCGCCTTGGGCGGCTCCGTTTTCGATGCTTGATCCTTTTGCGCCTGGGCCCTTGGCGCCTGGTCTTTTGGCGCCTGATCTCTTGACGCTTGAGCCCGCGGCGCCTCGGCCGGCTTATCGATGTCCGCCCGCGGACGCAGCGTCGGCAGCGGAATGCTGTCGGGCATGTCGTCTTGCGGCGGCAGCGAGGCTAGCTGGACCTCAGGTTCTTGCGGCTCTTGCGAAGCCGCGGGCTCGCTTGCCGCGATGGCTGCCGGGAGCACATCGATCATCTGCTCCGGCAATGTATTCGCCAGCGCCAGCGCCAGGCGCGACGAGCGTTCGATCTCCGCCACCTCCGGCCCGAAGCGCACCGGTGCCGGGCCGTTCGGGTCGGGTATGCGTACCGGCTCGGCGAACCGGGCGTGGGCCGGCAGGCTGGCGAGCATGACGGGAGAGCGGGCTGAGGCACGGGCAAAGGCGGCGGCAAGCTTTTGCGGCGACAGCGCGGCCTTGGCGACCACGTCGTCGAAGCTCGATTGCCGCGACGCATCGGCGACAAGCGGCACGGTGTTGCGCTTGAGGCGGGCCGATTTTCCCTGGTGGACGAAGTTCGACGCCGACCGCAGGCAGTTGGCATCGCACCCGTGCTGCAGCAGCTTGGCCGACAGCGCCGCGTTGGCCGCGGCCCATGTCGGGGCCTGCGCCTTTGCAAGGCTGCGGCGAGGATCGGCAAGCGCGATGGTGCGCGGCGCGAGCAGGCTTTGCGGGAGACCGTTGGAAGCGGCGCTGAGCGAGGTTCCCACTGAATAAAGGCCGGCCAAAGTCGCCACCGACCATAAAGCAATGGCTGCGCCGACGGCCGGAACCGCGACCCAGCGTAGGCCGGGCCTCATCGAAGTCAATCCAGTTGCAGGACTGTCACCCCGGGTTTTCGCACTTACAAACGCCATTCAACCACTCTCAATCGGCCGATGCCGGCTAGCGGATTTCGCAGCCGTGACATTCACAGTTCGCCTGGTGCCCCCAGCACGCTTTGCGTCTGTTGCCGATTGATTCAAAAGATGGACAAAGTTGGTTAACCAATCCCTCTACCGACCGCCGATTGGGCGACGGTCACACCGAAAAACGCCCTCCAAAACCTGCATAGTTGGCAAAACTGCCCTCCAATGATGACTTTGCTGCCCGTTTTTGTCGGCCGAGTCAAGAAAGCGAAATGACTAGACCTTGCTGGGCGGAGTCGGCCATGGCTGCGAAAGTGAAGCCGGGCCGACGAGAATCGCGCGGCCGGCAGCCGCCGCCATCAAGCCCCGGCGATCGGTCAAACCGGCGATTATCGACCTGGCACTTGTCGACCTGCCACTCGGGCGAATGAACGTTAACGTCTGAGAATTCGGATAGCGGCAAGATGTTTGCCGCACAGCAGCTGAATGTCGCCAAGTGCCGGAGCGGGATATCCAACACTTAGGCCACAGCCACCACTATGTGAGCCTGGATTTTGGCAGCAACCTCGCCGCTGCCATGCCTGTCTGCAATCGCGGCTGCGGCGTAGTCGGTTGCAGCGTCCAGTTTTCCCGCCTCTCTGGTCTCGATTTCGTTGCGAAGGAGAGTGCCCTGGCAATAAGCAACGGCCGGAACGCGGGGCGAGGAGGCACGGCTTTGTTCGGCTCTCGTCTCGATCACCACACCGGAAAAACCTGCGTCCTCCAGCTCGCTACGGATCAGTGCCGTATCGTGGTAGCCATGCGGCGTGCGTGCCAGAAAGCGCGGCGGATCGTTCGGAAAAATCCTCGCCAGGGCATTCGTCACATCGTCCGCAAATACATTCTCTTCGATGCGATCCCATACGCTGAATAGAAAATGTCCTCTGGGCTTCAGGACTCGCCGGGCTTCACGATAGGCAGATGAGCGGTTGGGAAAGAACATCGCACCGAACTGACAACAAACGAGATCGAAGGCCGCATTTTCGAACGGTAGCGCCAGAGCATCAGCCTGACGCCATTTGATGCGATCGTCGGGAGCTTGCCGCGAAGCGGCGTAGTCGAGCATCGGCTGGTTGAGGTCGGTTACGACATAGCTTGCATCGGCGGACAGTTTTGGCGCCAATGCGCGGGTGACAACCCCGGTGCCCGCGGCGGTTTCCAGAACGGCGCTTGGCGACAAGGACGCTGCCCGTCGTGCAAGATCTGCGGCGAACGGCTCGAAAATCAACGGCACCATATAGCGGTCGTAGTTTTCCGGAATTGAGCCGGCGAATACCTTGTCCGTTTCCAACATTGCTATCCCCCGCCGTCCGTTTGATGGCTCGCCAGCATAGCATGGAATTGTTTGCTGTTCGGTCGCATTCGACCGGGAGGCGGTTCGCTCCCGGAAGCTCCGAAACGCCGTACTGCAATTATCTGCATATGTGTTAATATATTGTGGTCATGCGCATTGGTGCGTGGCCAAACATAAAATGGGAGGATGCGATGAAAACCATAAATCGCAGGTCTGCAATCGCGCTCGGCGTGACGGCGGCAGCGGTAACGCCTTTGTTCACGCTGGCGGCTGCTGCAAAGGTCAAGAAATACGGCCCGAAGGAAGGCAAGGAGATAGCCCCCGGCGTCAGATTGGTCGAGGTCGGCACCGGCAATTCCGATATCCCCGCTTACAAGAGCATCTCAATTGTCGATATAGTCTTTCAGCCCGGAGCAGCCGCCCCTCAAATGGTGATGGACAACGACATGGTCTGCACCATTGCTGCCGGTGAATTCACGATCAAGAAGGCGGACAAGGAATTCAAGCTCAAGGAAGGTGACGTGTACACCTGCTCCAAGGGCAAGACCGACGAGGCAGCCAACACCAGCAAGGTGGTCGGCATCCACCGCATCGCCGTCTTGATACCTGCCTAGGGCATGCCGCCGAAAATCGGGCCCGCGTCCTCCATCAGGGACGCGGGCCTTTTGATGACGTGCGTGGCCTTGAGCGGTTCATCGTTTCACCGCTTCGACCCGGTCGACTTCGTCCAAGTGTGGTGAGGCTCATGCTGTTCATGGTTTTCCTCCGATTTTTACTTATGAGCGGTTCTCCCTCCGCCCGCTTTGAAAGGGTGCGATTATATTAGAGATCGCGCAGGTTTCCGGCTGACTGCTGCATTGGCGGAGTGGCAATCGGCAGCGCGCTGAGCGTTTTGGAGTTCACGAAATGGCCCGGTGCTCTTCCCGAGCTGCCCCCCAGACCTCGCGCGCCGCGTCTGCATTCAGTGCCGCGATTCCCAGGCCGACGATCAGATCCGGCCACGCCGAGCGCCACAGGAAGGCCGTCACCAATCCGGCCAGTATGATCGCAACATTGGCGACCGCATCGTTGCGGGCCGAGAGGAATGCCGCCCTGGTAAGACTGCCGCTGTGATGGCGGTAGCGCGCCAACATGTAGGCGCATGACAGATTGACCGCGAGAGCGCCCAACCCCGCCAGCGTCAGAGCCGTTGGCTGCGGCGGCACCGGCATGTTGAACTTTTCCCACGCGGTCCACAGCGTCGCCAGGCCCGGCACCAGCAGGATAAGCGCCAGCGCCATGCCGACCCGCGAGCGGGCACGCAGCGACCATCCCATGGCGAGCAGTATGAGGAGATTGACCGAGGCATCTTCCAGAAAATCGACGCTGTCGGCGAACAGCGACACCGAGCCGATCGCCAGCGCGACGGCGAATTCAATGCCGAAATAACCCAGGTTCAGCAGTGCGACGACAAGCACCACCCGGCGAAGGCCGTCCGACGTGATGGCTTGCTGCATGGTCTGCCCTAACACGATGCCGTTGTCGCTCTTACCAGCTGCTCTTCCACCGCAACAGCCGCATGGCATTGGCCGTCACCAGCACCGTCGCCCCGGTGTCCGCGAGAATGGCGGGCCAGAGGCCGGTGATGCCGGCGATCGTCGTCACCAGGAACACTGCCTTCAGGCCCAACGCAATGGTGACGTTCTGCTTGATGTTGGCCATGCTTGCTTGGGACAGCCTGATCATGGCCGCAACGTCGCCGACGCGTCCATGCAGCACCGCAGCGTCAGCCGTTTCAAGAGCCACATCGGTGCCGCCGCCCATGGCAATGCCGACATCGGCCGCGGCAAGTGCCGGCGCATCGTTGATGCCGTCGCCGACCTTGGCTACCCTAAGCCCCTGCCCCTTCAACTCGCCGAGGATGCGCTGCTTGTCCTCCGGGAGCAGTTCGGCGCGCGCCTCGATGCCGAGCTGTTTGCCAATGGCAGCCGCCGTGCGCTTATTGTCGCCGGTTAGCATGACTGTCCTGATGCCTGCATTGGTCAGCGCCTTTAGCCCGGCGAAAGCATCCGGCCGGGGTTCGTCGCGCATGGCAATGAAGCCGGCCAGCGCGTTGTCTACAAGCAGCACCGCCACTGACTTGCCTTCATCGTTCAATGCCACGATGCGTGCCGCCTGGTCTGCTGGCAGCAGGTTTATCTCGCGCGCCGCGACTGGCGATCCCAGAAACAGGTTCTTGCCGCCGACACGACCGATAACCCCTTTACCGCCGATCGCTTTGGCTTCGGCGGCAGGCGGCACGGGAATGTTGCCGGCTTTGGCCCTTTGGAGGATGGCCAAAGCGAGGGGATGGCTCGAGCCGATCTCAAGCGCTGCCGCCAGCGAAAGGATGTCGCGTTCACTGGCACCCACCGCAACGACATCGGTGACCTGTGGCTTGCCGAGCGTCAGCGTGCCGGTCTTGTCGAGCGCCACGGCGTTGATGGTCGCGAGCCCTTCCAGCACCGCCCCACCTTTCATCAGCAGGCCGTGCCGGGCTCCGGCTGAAAGCGACGCCGCGATCGCCGCCGGAACTGAAATGACCAGCGCGCACGGGCAGCCGATGAGCAGCAGCGCCAGCCCCTTGTATATCCATTCGTTCCAATCGCCGCTCAAGAGCAGCGGCGGTGTGGCGGCCACGAGCGCCGCGACGGCGACAACGCCGGGCATGTACCAGCGCGAAAAGCGATCGATGAAGCGCTCGGTCGGCGCCTTGTTTTCCTGCGCCTCCTCGACCAGCTTGATCACGCGTGCAATCGTGTTGTCTGCGGCGGTCGCCGTCACCTTGACGCGCAGCACGCCGTCGCCGTTGATAGTGCCGGCAAAGACCGTGTCGCCGACGTCCTTGCGCACCGGCACGCTTTCACCGGAGACGGGAGATTCATCGATGGCGCTCCCGCCTTCGGTGATCTCGCCGTCAGCCGGAATCCGGTCGCCCGGCCGCACGAGGATGATGGCGCCCACAGCCAGGCTTTCTGCCGGCACCTCGCGGGTCTGGCTGTCTTTCTCGACGAACGCGGTTTTGGGAACGAGGGCCGTGAGCGCTTGAATACTGGACCGTGCCTTGCCGGCCGCAACCCCTTCGAGCAACTCGCCGATCAGGAACAAGAAGACCACCGTCGCCGCTTCCTCGCCGGCACCGATGATGACGGCCCCGACCGCCGCCACAGTCATCAGCATTTCGATTGTGAACGGAATGCCTGCGGCTGCGGCCATGGCCGCTCGGCGCGCGATCGGAGCCAGGCCGAGCAGCATTGCGGCGATGAAGGCCCACGGGCCGGTCGCGGGCCAGGCGTAATCAATCGCGAAAGCCACGGCCAAGGCGACCCCGCTGGCGATGACCAGGCGGCCCTTGGCGCTGTCCCACCATAGCTCCGACGCCGGCGCATCATCGTTATTATGTAACCCCGCTACGTTCTCGTCGTGATTGCGCCTTCCGTCGGCATGGTTGTCGGCGGATTGATCGGACGCCGGCGTCCCAGACTTGGAGGTCAGCGGAGCGACGGCGTAGCCGAGGCCGGTGACCCTCCTCTCGA
Source organism: Mesorhizobium sp. M0808 (assembly GCF_040320025.1). NCBI lineage: Bacteria > Pseudomonadati > Pseudomonadota > Alphaproteobacteria > Hyphomicrobiales > Phyllobacteriaceae > Mesorhizobium > Mesorhizobium sp. M0808. The sequence goes on along the minus strand of NZ_JAMYOX010000009.1, from coordinate 175,874 downwards.
TCGCGCCGAGATTGCTTTCGGGAGTATGAGTGACCGTCAGAGTGCCCGCCGAAACGGATACGTTGATGTCCTGAACACCAGGCATCCGCCGCACGGCCGTATCGATTTTGCTGGCGCAACCGGCGCAATCCATGCCTTCCACGCGGTAGCGGGTCTGTTGTTCGGTCGCAGCCATGGTGAACCTCTTGTATCTTCGACCGCCACGCTACATCCTCTAGCGACTAGAGGAGCAAGCGAAAATGCCTGCAGGTATGACCATCGGTGAAGCGGCCCGACACAGCGGCGTGAAGGTTCCAACCATCCGCTACTATGAGCAGATCGAGTTGCTTCCTGCCGCTGCCCGCAGCGAAGCCAATCGCCGGCAGTATGAATCGGCAGACTTGCGCCGGCTCGCCTTCATCAGGCACGCGCGCGAGTTGGGGTTCGGGATCGAAGCCATCAGGGCGCTGCTGACGCTGCAGGATAATCCCAGCCAGCCTTGTGCGACCGCCGATGCCATTGCCCAGGCGCGTCTGGCCGACGTGGTTCAGCGGATACGCAGCCTTACAGCATTGAAAGCCGAGCTGGAGCATATGGTCGAAGGCTGCCGGCACGGAAAAGTCTGCGAATGCCGTGTCATCGAGGTGCTGGCGGATCACGATAAATGCGAGCATCCTCACCATTGATTTGCCAGAGCAGAGCTCGCGTCAGCCCCGATGTCGCGGCATCCGGAGCTTGCAAAAGCCGCACTTTACGGTCAACCTGAGCGGATGATGGCACGCCTGTCACCAAAACACCTCCTGGTCATGCTTCTCGCGGTCATCGTGACCGCCGGGTTCAGCCTGTCCGCCGCTCAGGCTGCCGTCATGTCGGCCAGGATGGCAGTCGACGGCCGCATGACCATGGCCGCGGATACCGGCACCACCGACGCCGACATGGCCAAGATGGCCGATGCCAGGGACGGTGACTGCAACGCTTGCCTCAAGGGCTCGGCCGGCAATGACAAACCGATGCAATGTGCGCCGACCTGTGTCGCACCGGTTCTGGCGGTGCTGCCGGAGGCTCTCCCCGTGACGGGACTGCCGCAAGCCGAGCTGCCGTCGGCGCTTCCCGCCCCGTTCCTGCACGGGCGAAGTCTGCTGCCCGAGCCATTCCCTCCAAGACCCAGCGCTCTCGTCTGACGCCGTTTCTGCCGTTCCACGGCTGATTAGCGGCGTTTGATCGCCCGGTTGCGCGTAACTGCGCAGCGGGCGCGGTAGCAATTCAATCGACGTCGCGACGTTCGCCGTCGGTTACCGCAGGGGTCACAAAAGTGAATTCCGTTTCAAATCCGTTCATAACGCGCCGCAAATTCCTGCTTGCGGCAGCGAGCATTGCCGCCGCAGTGCCGATCCGCCCTGCGCTGGCGATGGCCACCGGCGAATACCGGATCAGGGTGGCGCCGAGCCAGGCACGGTTCGCCGGCCCTGATGGTCCGCGCACTCCGGTATGGGCCTATGATGGCACGGTCCCCGGCCCGACACTGCGCTTACGCCAGGGGCAGCCCGCTCGGATCATCGTCGAGAACGGACTGGACGAAGACACCACGGTTCACTGGCATGGCATCCGGCTGCCGAACGCCATGGATGGCGTGCCCGGCCTGACGCAGAAGCCGATCAGGCCAGGTGAAAATTTCATCTATGAATTCACCCCGCCCGATGCCGGCACCTTCTGGTATCACCCGCACGCCAACAGCCTGGTCCAGCTCGGCCGTGGCCTTGCCGGCGCACTGGTCGTCGAGGAGGTCGAGCCGGTCGCCGTCGACCGTGACATTCTGTGGCTGCTGCAGGACTGGCGGCTTGCGGCCGATGGGCAGATCGCCGGCGGCTTCGGCAGTGCCATGGATGCGTCGATGTCGGGCCGCGTCGGCAATGTCGTCACCGTCAACGGCACGGGGCCAGGCGATCGGAGCGTGAAGGCCGGCGAGCGCGTCAGGCTGCGGCTCGCCAATGCCTCGCTTGCCCGCATGATGGCGCTGCGCTTCGAAGGCCACCGTCTGGTCGTCGTCGCCATCGACGGCCAGCCCTGCGATCCGCATGAACCGGAGGGCGGTCGCCTGGTGCTGGCGCCCGCCATGCGCATCGACATCGTGCTCGACATGCAGGGCCACCCCGGTAGCCGCCACGCGGTGATCGACGATTTCTACGACGGCCTCGCCTATACGCTGACCACGCTGGCCTATGACGCAGCGCCGCCGCTGAGAACCCATCCGCTCGACACGCCTGTCGGCCTGCCGCGCAACCCCTTGCCCCAGCCCGACCTCGCTGGCGCCGAGCGCCAGGAGATCGTCTTGCAGGGCGGCATGATGGGCGGCGGCAAGCTCAAGGGCGTCGGCGGCATGATGGGCATGGGGATGATGGGCATGAACGGCGGTGCGGCCTGGGCGATCAACGGCATGTCGATGACCGGCGACGGCCATGCCGGCATGGCGCCGCAGTTCACGCTGAAACGCGGTGTGACCTGCCATCTCACCATGCGCAACGAAACCGCCTGGTGGCACCCGATGCATGTCCACGGCTTCAGCCTGTCGGTCATCTCGCGCAACGGCTCGCCGGTGCCGCACCGGCAATGGCAGGACACGGTGCTGCTCGCCCCCAAGGATACGATCGAATGCGCCTTCGTCGCCGACAATCCAGGCGACTGGATGCTGCACTGCCATGTCGCCGATCACCAGATGGCCGGCCTGATGACGACGTTCCGCGTGACCTGAAACTTTTATCCAACCAAGGAGAACTGCAATGAAACTGACCTACCGCCTTGCCGCACTGTCCCTGCTGATCGCAACGCCGCTGCCCGCCTTCGCCGCAACGATCAACGCCGTCATGTACAAGAACCCGCAATGCAGCTGCTGCGAGTCCTACGCCAACTATCTCGAGCACAACGGCTTCAAGGTCGACATCAAGCCGGTCAACAATCTCTCCCAGATCAGCAGCGATGCCGGCGTGCCGGCCGACCTCGAAGGCTGCCACACGCTGATGGTCGACGGCTATATCGTCGATGGCCTGGTGCCGGTCGAGATCGTCAAGAAGCTTTTGACCGAGCGCCCTGCCATCACCGGCATAACGCTCGCCGGCATGCCGGCTGGCGCCCCAGGCATGGGTGGCGAGAAGCAAGGCCCCTTCGTCGTCTACGCCTTCACCAAGGACGGCAAGGCGCCCACCGTCTACGCGACCGAGTGAGGACATTGTGAGCAAACTAGCCATGGTCCTGGTTGGCATGCTGCTGGCGTTTTCGTGGCCGGTATCAGCCGCTGAGCCGCCGCAGAACTTTGCCGTTCACGAGGCGCCCGTCCCCGTGCCGGAAATCAGCTTCGAGGATGGCAATGGCAAGCCGAAAATGCTTGCGGATTTCCACGGCAAGGTCGTGCTGCTTAACGTCTGGGCGACATGGTGCGCGCCCTGCCGCAAGGAGATGCCGACGCTCGATCGCCTACAGGCCAAACTCGGCGGTCCGGATTTCGAGGTCGTCGCGTTGTCCATGGACCGCGCCGGTCCTGAGATTGTGAAGAAGTTCTTCGCCGACATCGGCATCAAGCACCTCGCCCTCAACATCGACGTCTCGGGCAGGGCCATGTTCGCCATCGGCACCGTCGGCCTTCCGGCAACCCTGCTGGTCGACCGCGACGGCAAGGAGATCGGCCGGCTGATTGGGCCGGCCGAATGGGACGCCCCCGACATGGTCGACTTCATCCGCAGCCGCATCGCCGCCAAGTGAGAAAGGGACAGATATGTTCGGGCTAAAGGCTCGCTGCGTTGCATCGGCTTTGAACGAATGGAGGTGCTTGCTGCTAAGCGTAATTGCCATTGCGGCGCTGACCGCGGGCTTTTCGTATCAGGCGCAAGCCCACTCGCTCGACGAAATCGACGCCACGCTTGAGGCCGACGAGAAATATTTCCAGCCGATCGACAAGCCGGCGCCTGATTTCACGCTGCGCACCGCCGACGGGCGTGTCGTGCGGACGGCCGATCTGCGCGGCAAGGTGGTCGTCCTCCACTTCATCTACACGTCGTGCCCGGATGTGTGCCCCCTTCATGCCGAGAAGATCGCCGAGATCCAGAAAATGGTGAACGGCACGCCGATGAAGGACCGGGTCAGCTTTGTGACCATCACCACCGACCCGACCAGGGACACGCCGGACGTGCTCAGCAAATACGGGCCGGCGCACGGGCTCGATCCCGTCAATTGGCTGTTCCTGACCACGATGGAGGATCAGCCGGAGGATGCGACCCGCAGACTGGCGGAGGCCTTCGGCCACAAGTTCACGCTGACGGATGATGGCTATCAGATGCACGGCACCATCACCCATGTGATCGACAAGGAGGGCCGCTGGCGGGCGAATTTCCATGGCCTGGATTTCGCGTCGGTCAATCTCGTCACATTCGTCAATGCGCTTACCAACAATGTCGAGCGCCCGCACCATGAGCAGGAAACGGGATGGTGGGCGAAAATCAAGGGCATGTTCTGAGGCATCATTTGCGCGTGCCGGCGGTCCGGCGAAACAGAGGGAAGGAGAACCCTGTGACCCACAAGTCCAATCCATTGAGCGGAGCCGTCGGCAAAATGGCCCGTGCCGTCATGCTGGCCGGCGCGACGATCTGGCTCGCGCTCGGTCTCCACAATCAGGCGATCGCCGCGGGCGAGATGTCCCAGGACCAGTTCGACCAGCGCATTCACGACTACATTCTTGCGCATCCCGAGGTGCTCGTGCAGTCGCTGCAGAGACTCGACGCCCGCCAGCGCGAGGCTGCCGCAAAAGAGGCGAAAGCCGCTTTGACGGACAAGGCGGACGAGATTTTCCGGGACCCGGCGAGCCCGGTCGGCGGCAACGCCGAAGGCGACGTCACCATGGTCGAGTTCTTCGACTACAACTGCCCCTATTGCCGGCAGGTTGCGCCGATCATGGCGCAAGCAATGGCCGACGATCCGCAGCTCAAGATCGTCTACAAGGAATTCCCGATTCTCAGCACGGATTCCGTATTTGCTTCCAAGGCGGCTCTCGCCGCAGTGCGCCAGGGCAAATACATGGCGTTCCACAAGGCCTTGTATGCGGCGAAGACGCGGGTGACCGAAGCGGTCGTGCTGAAGGTGGCTGCCGACGTCGGTCTCGATGTGGCTAAACTGAAGACCGACATGCAGCAGCCGGATATCCAGGCGTCGATCGACCGGAATACGCAACTGGCCCAGGCGCTGAAGATCAGCGGAACGCCAAGCTTCGTCGTTGGCGAGCAGATTTTCCCCGGCGCGACCGACCTCGCAACGATGAAGAAACTGATCGAGCAGGCGAGGACCAGCAAATGAGCCGAATATTTTGCCCAAACCGACGGACGGTTGTTCTGGGGAGCGCCTTTGGCGCCGCTGCGGTCGTGAGCCTGCTCAAGGGGCCGGATTTGGCGATCGCCGCTGAGGATCCCGATCTGGCACGCCGTTTCAGATATCTCAGCCAGAACGGCAACAGCACGTGTTCGACCAAGTTCACGGAATCGATCGCGACCATGCCGGCAACGTCGCGGATCACGGGCTCGTGCTGCAGCCCGATGGAGACGAAGCGCTATGCCGAGCAGGTGAGCGGCCTGGCCAGGTACCGCGGGATTGCGATGATCCCAAGCGATCCGTACGATATTCCGGCCGGCATCGCACAGAAGATGATGCCCTACTACGATGTGAAACTCTCCGGCGAAGAGCAGCAGGCCTACGACTATGCGATGGCCAATTCCAACGAGAAAGGTCCATGCTGCTGCCAATGCTGGCGCTGGAAAGTGTATGGCGGGCTGGCGAAGTTCCTGATCCGCGAGCACGGTTTCACCGGCAAGCAGGTCGTCGACGTCTGGGATCTCTCAGACGGTTGCGGCGGAGGAGAGTAGAGCCGGGCGACAACTCGGCTGCGGTTCAACAAGCGCTCTCAACCTGTTCTACCTTCTTGAAAGGAGCGCTTGACCTTCGGGTGGCTGGAACCGTTAGGCTCATTGCTAACTTCCGGAGGTCGTCCAATTGCGGACCGAACCATGAATGTCGAAAGGCAGCTACTGGCCCTGTCAGAGCGGCATATCGGCAAGGCAGATCAGATGTCGCGGAACACTTGCTGCGGGCGCTGGAGGCGCTGGATTAAAGCCCTGCCCTTTCGGAGTTACCGCGCGGCCAGCATGTTCTGGCCGAAGCCTATTATGAACTCGTTCGTCGATAGCATTGAACGTGCCTTGATTGACCGGCAAGCCACCGCCTTCGTGGGCTGATCGAGTTCGCCTTGACGGGCGTACATGGCGAACTAGTTCCCCTCGCAATCGCCGGTGGCAGCGGCGGCGGGAGGGATGATTGTGATGATGATGGACGGTTCAATGTGGATGATGGGCGGCATGGCGCTCATTTGGGTCCTGGTGCTTGTCACCCTCGTGCTCGCGATCGCGGCGCTGGTCAAATATTTGCGAACCTGACGGCATAGGCAGTCGGGGTCAAAAGAGCAAAAAGGGCGGAAAGTTGTAGTCGTCATCGGAAGCAGCAGCATCATCGGGTCGGCGTCGGAACTGGTCCGGCCCCTCGGCTCTTAACGTCTGTCGCCTTCGGCCCTCTCAGGAGTGGCAAATCGCCGGCTATGAGGTCTGGATGGCGAAGCGCAAAGACACGGTTATTGTTACCGGCAGCACCGGCTTCATCGGCTCGGCTCTGGTCAACAGCTTCGCCGACCGGTTTGCTCTCGTCGGCCTCGACCGGGCGGCGACGCGTCAGCCGCCGCCGGCCGCGGAGTGCGTCTGCATCGACCTGACATCGGAGGACGCCGTGGCAGCCGGCTTGGCGCGCGTGCGGACGGCCTATGGCGCCCGCCTCGCCTCGGTGATCCATCTTGCGGCCTATTTCGATCTCACAGGCGAACGGAACCCGCTCTACGAAAAGATTACGGTTGGCGGCACCGAGAAGCTCCTGCGCGCCCTGAAACAATTTGAGGTCGAGCAGTTTGTCTTCATGAGTTCGATGCTGGCGCACAAGGCTGGCCGACCGGGCGACATCATCGATGAGGATTGGCCGCTCGAATCGAACCTACCCTACCGCACCTCGAAGATCGAGACCGAGCGCCTGATCCATGAGCAGCACGGGGCGATCCCTGTCGTCTATGCCAGGCCGGCCGGCGTCTATGATGATCTCGGCCGTAACGCATTCCTCGCCAATCAGATTGCGCGTATCTACGAGGAGGATCCGACCGGGCATGTATATCCGGGTGACCTGCGCACCGGGCAGTCGTTCCTGCATCTGGAAGACCTCACCGAGGCGGTGGCGCGCCTTATAGATCGGCGGAAGAAACTTCCCACGGAGCTGGCGCTGCTTCTCGGCGAGCCTGAGGTCATGGGCTACGGCGAACTTCAAGCCGAGATTGGTCGGTTGATCCGTGGCGAGAACTGGGAGACACGGGAGGTGCCGAAGGCGCTCGCCAAGGCGGGTGCCTGGGTCCAACAGGACGTGCTGGGCGAAGAATCATTCGTTCGTCCCTGGATGGTCGATATCGCCGACGACCACTACGCGATCGATATCAGCCGTGCCCGCAATGTCCTCGGCTGGCAGCCCCGGCATTCCCTGCGCGAGACGTTGCCGCGGATCGTCGACGCGCTCAAGGCAGATCCCGCCGGCTGGTATCGGGCCAACAAGCTGAACGCCGCCAAGGTGGCCGGCAGCGGAACAAAAGCGCGAGAGAAAGACAAGGCGTTCGAGGCCAAACACGACAAGATGAAACCCGGACACATGGCCGAGATGGCGGGGATGGGCAAGCAGATGCTCTGGGCTCATTTCCTGGTCATCACGCTTGGCGTGTGGCTCCTCACCAGCCCGCTTCAGTTCGCGCTGTTCGATCCGGCGGCGGCCGGCACTGTGCGTGACGTCACGCAAGAGCGTGGACTGTGGGAACCGGTGCTGCGCAACGCGCTCACCGGCTGGAGCGACATTGTCTCGGGCTTGCTGCTGATGCTGTTTGGCGGGCTCGCACTGTCGCCGCGTTTTTCCTGGGCGCAATGGGGCACGACGATCGCCGGCCTGTGGCTGCTGTTCGCGCCGCTGTTCTTCTGGACGCCGAGCGCCGCCGCCACCATGAACGACACGATCGTCGGCGCGCTGGCCATCGCTTTCTCGGTGCTCGTCCCGATGATGCCGGGCATGAGCCACGAAGGGATGATGGACGAGAGCACCGTTCCGCCTGGCTGGACCTACTCGCCGTCATCCTGGCTGCAGCGCCTGCCGATCATCGCGCTCGGTTTCTTCGGTTTCCTCATCGCCCGCTATCTCACTGCCTACCAGCTCGGCCATGTGGGTGCTGTCTGGGAGCCATTCTTCCTCGGCGGAGACGGCAGGAACGGCACGGAATTCATCATCACATCCGACGTTTCTCGAGCCTGGCCAGTCGCTGATGCCGGGCTTGGCGCCGTGGCCTATATGATCGAAACCCTGATGGGCGCGATGGGCACGGCGACCCGCTGGCGCACCATGCCCTGGATGGTGACCTTCTTCTTCATCCTGGTGGTGCCGCTCGGCGGCGTCTCGATCTTCTTCATCATCATCCAGCCGATCATGATCGGCACCTATTGCACACTGTGCCTCATTGCGGCGGCGGCCATGCTGGTCATGATCCCGCTGACGCTGGACGAGGTGGTCGCCATGGGCCAGTACATGCTGCGCAGCGTGCGGACAGACCGTCCGTTCTGGCGCACCTTTTTCCAAGGCGGGCCGGAGCCGAACGGCGAGGCGGACAAGAACGATCCCGGCTTTTCCGCCGCGCTTGCCGCACAGTCCGCCGCAGCCATTCGCGGTGTCACGTTTCCATGGACGCTGGTCGCATGCTGTATCGTCGGCGGTTGGCTGATGGTCTCGCGGCTGGTCTTCGGCACGGCCGGCGCCATTGCAAACAGCGATCACCTCTCGGGCGCCATGATCATCACGATCGCGGTCTGCGCCATGGCCGAGGTGGCACGGCCATTGCGTTTCCTCAACCTGCCGTTCGGGTTATGGCTGATCGCAGCGCCCTGGCTGCTCGACGGCGCGACCAGAGGTTCGACATTGAACAATGCCGTCGCAGGGCTAGTTGTGATCGGCCTCAGCCTGCCTCGGGGGCGCCGAAGCAAGGAGCACTACGGCTCATGGGACCGCTATGTCGCCTAGACGAAGCCTGGAACCGGCTTGGTCTTGCCGCTCAGTTGCGCGCCCAGCGTCAGGGCCTGCGGGAAATTCTGGACGATCGCCGCCATCAAGGTGGCGCTGCCGGGGCGAAGGGCAATTCCGGCAACGGCCGCGGCGGCGTAGACCCGTGTCGAAAACAGTCTTTTCCAGGCCGCCTCGTAGCGTCTGGCGGCAGCCTCGCGCCCTGCTCGGCCACTTGGCGCGTATGCGAGTTCGCAAGCCAGCAGCCAGCCGGACTGAAGCGCCATCGAGATGCCCTCGGCGATGACAGGATGAGACTCTCCGGCTGCATTGCCGACGCGAAAGATGTCCCCTTCGTAGCACGAGCGAATTCCCGGCCGGATCGGACCTGCGGCAAGCCACGGACCGTCGAGGAGAGCCGGTTCCAGGGCGTCCCGCACGCCCCGGCATGAATTCAGGAGATGCCGGGAGACCGCATCGGCGGCCGACACGTGGCTCCGTTGTTTGGGGCCATATTGTTTACGCAGCCGCGCGAGCATATCGCGCCGGATGCAGCACGAGATCGACAACCGGCCATGATCCGCCGAAACCATGCCGCCGTAGCCGCCGGGAAAGGCCAGCAGAGGCATCAAATCCGGCGCCAGCGACGACCCGGTGAAATGCGCCTTGAAGCCGAGCAGGTCCGACGGGCGATTGGCCTTTGCGAGCTGGCTGGGCAATGGTCCCGGTTCCCAAGAGCCGTGAGCGGCGACAATCACCGGCGCTCGCAATATCGCCGCTTCATCCCCGGCCTGAATTCGCACCCTTTGCATCTCACCGTCCGGCTCGATGGCGACGGCGCGGCAGGGCTGGAAGATTTCGACACCCGCCGATCGCGCCGCCTGTAGAAGCAGAGAGTCGAGAATGTCCCGGCCGAGCGCCCGGCCAAAGCCATCTTTCGCACGAGGCCCAGCTCCTGCACCAGGCATTGCCGCGTCGACGCAGGTCTCGCCGGAAAACAGGCCGACGCGGCGGATATCGGGGCCCGCCTTGGCACGCCAGGCATCGCCGATCTCCAGCCGGTCGAGAAGCGCAAGATTGCTTGCCGAGATGTATTCGCCGCAGACCTTGCGGCGCGGAAATGCGGTCTTTTCCACAATTGCCACGGCCCATCCGCGCCGGGCCAGCGTGAGCGCGACGGAGGTGCCCGCCGGGCCGGCACCAATGACGATCGCGTCATGAGTCGACAATCGCGTCATGGCTCGACACTGGCACTGGCGCCGACGAAGATGTGGGAGAACAGGCCGGCGCGCCGCTCCTCGACCGGTTTGCCGTTGGCCGCAAGCCAGAGACGGGAAAGCTCGCTGCCGCGAAAGCCGGCACGCACGCTTTGCGCCGCGTCGTTTCGTGTGACGTCGTTGGCGCCGATTGCCGGCAGAAGACGGGTCGCGGCCAGCGGCAGTTTCGCCCGCAGCGGCTCTGTCGCGATGAGCAACGGGGCTTTCGGCCTGATCAGCGAAAACAGACGCACGAGCTGCGCATCGTCGAGGTGATGCAGGAACAGATTGACGGTGACGGCGTCGAACGGCGCACCCTCGATCTTTCCTGCCCAGTCGAAGACATCGGCGGTGACGCCTTCGGCCTTCCATCCCAGCCTGTCAAAATCATCGCGCAATTGCGTGGTGACGAGGTCGACGCGGTCGAGCATCACCAGTTCGACCCCGGGCCAATGCCCGGCCATGCGCCGCGCCACCGCCAGCATGAAGGAGCCATCGCCGGCGCCGATCTCCAGAATGCGGCGTGGCGGCGTTGGCACGAACCTCCTGAGCAACGACGTCATGATCGGCACCTGAAACATCAGCATATTGATGCGCCGAAGGTCGCGGCGCGCGGCCAGCGCTCGCGGATCTTCGGCCGCAAGTCCGTCGAGGATTTCCGGCGCAAGCTGCCGGTGCTCCAGGCCGCTCATGACACCGTTCGAAAGAGCATGGTTTCGGCCGTCAGCCCGGGTCCGAACGACATGCCGCAACCGAGCAGGCCGGGTGGCGCCTTCAACATCTCCTTCATCACGAACATGACGGTCGCCGACGACATGTTCCCGTATTGGCGCAACACCTCGCGCGATGGTTCCAGCGCGGTGGGCTCCAGTTTCAAGGCCCTTTCGACGGCGTCGAGCACCGAACGTCCACCCGGGTGTACGGCCCAAAGGTCGATGTCTTCCGTCGGCCGGCCGCCGAGCATGGCGGCCTGGCTGTTCCGCAACGCCTCATGAATCGCTGCCGGCACCTGGCCGGAAAGAACCATTTCGAAGCCGTGGTCGCGAATATTCCAGCGCATCAGATCCCGCCGCTTCCTCGCCACCAGACAGTGAAAGCTGTCGAGCTCGATGCCGGCCGGCTCGGCGGTGACGAGCGTGGCCGCGCAGCCGTCGCCCCAGAGGCAGAACGACAGCAGTTTTTCCAGTTCGGTGGTTTCGCGCAGATGCATCGTGCAGAGCTCGATATTGACCAGCAGGATCTTGGCCTGCGGGTCCGAGCGGACGATGTGACGGGCCAGCTTGAGGCCGTTGATCGCCGCGTAGCACCCCATGAACCCGATCATCGTGCGTTCGACACTATCGGGCAGCCCGCAACGCGCGATCAGCTCCAGATCGATGCCCGGCGCCGAAAAGCCGGTGCAGGTGGTGACGATCAAATGGGTGATGCGGGAAGCGTCATCGCCAAGCTGCAATCCGTCGATGCCCTTTTGTGCCAGAACAGGTGCAGCATCGTCGAACATCGCCATTCTCATGGCCGTTCCGGGAAACGCGCCCCGGATGAAGGTCCCGGCCAGGTCGGCAGTTGGTCCTTCGGGGTCGGACGCCGGCGCAAAGCAGGAATAGCGGTGCTCGATGCCGGCAAGATCGGCCATGCGTTCGAAGATCCTCCGGCGATCGGCCGCGAGCATGGAGGCCGCGAAACGCAGGTAGAATTGATGAACCTCGTGCTCCGGCACCGCCGTCGCGATCCGGTTGATATAGGCGTTGACGGGCATATTCTGTCTCCTCGGCGTGTGCACGGTGTAACGTGCCGCCGGAGGGTCCTTGCTCATCGTTACCCGGTGTCGAACACCGGGTTTTGAGCGCTGTTCGATAAACGTTTCCGAAAACTGATTTCTTCCCGAAGGTTCAGTGTGCGCTGTTGGCAGGCAAACGGTTGGAGCGGGCGGGCGGTTGCGTCGGGCATCCAAAATCGCCACATCATGTTGACCTTCCATCTACTGGAAGGTCTATTTCCTCCGATAAAGGAGATTTCCGCCATGAACATCGGTATCGCATCCGAAAAATCCGGCCTGCCGGCCAAGACGATCCGTTACTACGAGGATATCGGGCTCTTGCACCCGGCTCGGACAGACAATGGCTATCGCGATTACTCGACGGCCGATATTCACCGGCTGCGCTTCCTGCAGCGCTCGCGAAGCCTGGGGTTTTCGGTCGACGAATGCCGCCAGCTGCTGTCGCTGTACCAGGACAGGGAACGTGACAGCGCCGACGTGAAGGCGATCGCGAAAGCCAAGCTGGTCGAGATCGACAGGAAGATCGCCGAACTGGTCGGATTGCGCGGCCTGCTCCACCAATTGGTCAGTCACTGCCACGGCGACGAGCGGCCGGATTGCCCGATCATCGACGAGCTGGCAGGACAAGGCGTCGCCCAGTGAGGCTCGCAGCCGCTGTAACGGTGCTGTCGCTTGCCTGCGCCTCTGTCGTGCTCGCCGCCGCCCATTCGGGTCGTGATGCGGTCATCCAGGCTCGCCAGGCCTCGATGAAGGAAATGGCCGCGGCGGCAAAGGCGATCGCCGGGATGTTCGACGGCAAGCAGGCGTACGACGCCGCAGCCTTCAAGGCGGCGGCCGAGACCATCCGCGCCCGCACCGGCCCTGCCCTGATTGCCGAATTCCCCAGCGCGACATTGGGCGCGCCTTCAGGCGCCAGGCCGGATATCGACCCCGCCCGCGCGGAGTTCGATGAGCTGGCTCGCCACATCGGGACGCTGGCCAGCGCCTTGGCCTCCGGCGCCGAGCGGGCGCCGCCGCGCATCACCGACGACATGAGAATGGGTTCCGGCCTGGCGATGGGCGGTGGCAGCCTGCTTGGCAAGCGACCATCACTCGCGGAAGCCGATCCCACTAAATTGCCGGCGGAGCACCTCCTGCATCTCATCTTGCAGGATTGCTCGAGCTGCCATTCGAAGTTCAGGCAAAAGGTCGAGTGATAGCGTCAGCTTCGCTGCAGCTGACCCGCCACGAAATTGCGCCAGCCGCCGAAATGCGAAATCTCCTTTGCATCGGTGAGGCCGGCACTTTCGACGAGGAAGCCTTTCGGCGAAGTTCCGTCATCGAGCAGAAGCGTGCCGATGCCGAGCGGCGGCGGGATCGCGGCAACAAAACGGCCGAAGGCTTGTGGCGAGAGCCGCCAGACTTCAACCTCGATCGCTGCGCCCTTGCCGTTGCAGATGCGTTCGAGCCCCGGTCGCGGCACCGACTGGCCGGCGAGCGCATAAAGCCGATAGAGCGGCGCCGTTCTTGCAGCCCGGGCGAAAATCGCGCCGAGCTGCTGCAGCTGGCCGTTCAGCGCCATCCCCGACAGATGCGCGCCGACCACGGCCAGCTCGATCGTGCCCTCGTCCACGTCGACGCGAACATCGCCACGCGGCAGCGGCCAGCCTGTAGCGCCCAGCGCAAGGCCGCTTGCCGCATGGACATCGCGCGCAAGCGACGCCGGCAGATGGTCCTTGCCCGCCGCGGCAAGCAAGGTGACGCTCATCGGCAGACCGTCGCTGCGGGTTCCGCTCGGCACGGCAATGCCGCACATGTCGAGCAGATTGACGAAGTTGGTGTAGGTGCCGAGCCGGCTGTTGGTGACGATCGGATCGGCCAGCACCGCTTCGACTGTGTAGTGCGTCGGCGCGGTCGGCACGCAGAATAGGTCGACCGAGGCGATGACCGGCGCAAGCCTGGCCTTATAGCCTTGCAGGGCATAGAGCCCGTTGAAAGCGTCCGCGGCGGAAAGTTTTCGCGCACCGCCGATGATCTGCCGCGTCACCGGATGCATGGCGGCCTCGTTGGCATCCATGAAGTCCCTGATCGCGGCGTAACGCTCGGCTACCCAGGCGCCTTCGTAAAGCAGGTTGGCGGTGGCGTAGAAATCGGCGAACGGGATTTCCACCAGCTGGCAGCCCAGCGTCTCCAGCGAGGCAAGGGCGGCCTCGAAACCCGCCTGCATCGCCTCGTCGCCGAAGAAGGTCCAGTCGGTCCTGGCCGGCACGCCGACAGTCAGCACCGGCGGGCGCGCGGCAAGGCCCTGGACGCCGGGGTCACGCGAATAGGGGTCGGCGTCGTCCTTTGCCGCCGCCGCCTCGAACACGCGGTAGGCGTCATCGACGGTGAGCGCGAAGACCGAGATGCAGTCGAGCGTGCGGCAGGCCGGCACGACGCCGGCGGCTGATAGCGCGCCGACGCTCGGCTTCAGCCCAACGATGTTGTTGAGGCCAGCGGGTATTCGCCCCGAACCGGCGGTATCGGTGCCGAGCGCGAACGAGACGATGCCACGCGCGGTTGCGACGGCCGAGCCGCATGAAGAGCCGCCCGGCACCAGTTTCGGGTCGATCGCATTCCTCGGGATCGGATAGGGCGTGCGAACGCCGACCAGGCCGGTGGCGAACTGGTCGAGGTTGGTCTTGCCGACGACCAGCGCGCCGGCGGCCTTGAGCCGCGCGACGACGGTGGCGTCTTTCGCCGGCAAGTAGGCATATTCGGCGCAAGCCGCCGTGGTCGGCATGCCGGCGACATCAATGTTGTCCTTGACCGCGAACGGTACGCCCCACAGCGGCTTTGCCACGGGATCGAACGGGCCGAGCTTTTCCGCCTCGGCAAGCAACTCCGCCCTGCTCGCCAGATGGATGAAGATGCCGGGGTCATCGGCCGCCGCGAGCCGCGCATCGACCGTATCGATCATCTCGCCGATGCTGACGCCGGCCTGATAGGCGGCGTGCAGGCTCGCTATCTCGAAGCGGATGTCGCTCATTCGGCCTCGCCCAGAATGACTACCGGCAGGTTCCACTGGATGAGCACGACGCAGCCATCCTTCGTCCACACCGAATGCTCGGTTCCGACCGCGTTCAGGATCACGCTGCCCGCGGCATGATCGCCGTTCTCGTCGCTCTGCGTGCCTTCCAGCACGATGATCGTCTCCAGCCCGGCATGGCGATGACGCGGCACGCCGGCGCCAGCCCGGTAGTTCAGGATGGCGACCGACGGTTCCATCGGCCCACCCTTGAGCAGCCAATGCACTGTGATGCCTTCGCGAAAATGCTCGAACGGCAGATCACGCCAGCCCCCTTGGATGAAAGCCGCGAATGCGACGTTAGGCATTGGAAAGTCCCTCGAGCACCTGGTCCGTCGTTGCCGTCCAGCCGACGATGGCGCCCTGCGCCCTGATCATGGCAAGGGCTGCCGCCTTGAACTCCGGAAAATAGCTCTCGGTAGCATCCTCGGCCAGCAGGCATTCATAGCCGCGGTCATTGGCCTCGCGCATCGTCGTCTGCACGCAGACCTCCGTCGTCACTCCGGCAAAGACCAGTTGCTGTGCGCCGAGCCGCTTCAGGTCATCGCCGAAGCTGGTGGCATAGAACGCGCCCTTGCCCGGCTTTTCGATGACGATTTCGCCAGGCAGTGGCGCAAGTTCATCGAGGATCGCCGTTCCCGGCTCGCCGACGATCAGCACACGACCCATCGGCCCGACATCGCCGATCCGGATCGATGGGTTGCCGCGGTTGCGCTTGGCCGGCGGCAGATCCGAAAGGTCTGCCTTGTGGCACTCCATCGTGTGGATCACCGGCAGGCCAGCGGTGCGGAACCCCTCGATCAATCTCTTCACCGTCGGCACAATCGCCGCCACCCGGCTGACGTCGTTGCCGAGGCTGGCGCCGAAGCCGCCGGGTTCAGCGAAATCGCGCTGCATGTCGATGACGACCAGCGCCATCGCCTCAGGCTTGAAGGAGAACGGAAACGGCAGCGCCTCGATCTCCGCCATCAGTGATGTCCCGCCATGTGCTCGCCGATCGTCTGCACGCTCGCCTGCGCAATCGGCGTCTCGTAGACCAGCGCGCCGTCCGACATGACGAAGATGCGGTCCGAGAGCTCGAGCAGCTCATCAAGGTCCTCCGACATAAGGAGCACCGCGGCGCCGGCATTGCGCGCCTTCATGATGCGGGCGCGTATTTCGGCGACGGCGGAGAAGTCGAGGCCGAAGCAGGGGTTCGACACGATGAGCAAATCGACCTCGCCGGTCAGTTCCCGCGCCAGCACCGCGCGCTGCACATTGCCGCCCGAGAGCGACGAAATCGGCGAAGCGAGGGATGCCGTCTTGACCTTGAACTGTTGGACCAGACGGGCCGCGTAGTCCCTGATCGCGCTCATCCTGATCCAGTTGACCGGCTTGCCGGCCTCGTTGAGGTCGAAGGTCCGGAAGGCCATGTTTTCCGCCACCGTCATCTTCGGTGCGCAGGCATTGCGCAAGGGCTCCTCCGGAATGAAGCGGACATTGAGAGTGCGCGCCTCGCTGCGGCTGGCGCCATAGGGCGAGCCTTTCACCAGAACGTCGCCGCCATTGCGCGCCCGCTGTCCGGCAAGGACTTCGAGAAACTCCTTCTGGCCGTTGCCGGAGATGCCGGCAATGCCGACGATCTCACCCGACTTCACATCGAGTTCGCCGATGTCGATGGTTTTCAAGCCGGTGCGGTCGGGCGCCTTCAGCGACTTTACCGTCAGCACCTGCCTGGCGCCGGCCGGCACCGGGGCGCGGCTGTCGAGCGCGGCGATCGGTTGGTCGCCGATCATCATCGCCGCCATCTGCTTGTGGGAAAGTTCGGAGACCTTTCCGGTTCCGGTCAGCCTGCCCTTGCGCAGCACGGTGATATCGTCGGCAAAGGCCGTCACCTCGTGGAATTTATGCGAGATCATCAGCACGGTGAGGTCGCCGGTCCTGGTCATGTCGCGCACCAGGCCAAGCACTTCGTGTGCCTCGCCGGGAGTGAGCACCGAAGTCGGCTCATCGAGCACCAGGAAACTGCGGCCGAGATAGAGCTGCTTGATGATTTCGAGCTTCTGCTTCTCGCCGGCCGCAAGTTCCGCCACCTTGACGTCGAGCGGCAGCTTGAACGGCATCCGCTGCATGAATTGCGCAAGTGCGGCGCGCTCCTTGCGCCAGTCGACGACGCCGGGCACCTTCTCGCGCGAAATAACCAGGTTCTCCGCGCCGGTCAGCGACGGGACCAGGGTAAAGTGCTGGTAGACCATGCCGAGCCCCAATGCCGAGGCATCCTTCGGACTGGCGATCGCGACCTCGCGGCTATCAACCAGCATGTCGCCGGCGGTCGGATGGTAAAAACCCATCATGCATTTGACCAGCGTCGACTTGCCGGCGCCGTTTTCGCCGAGCAGCGCATGGAACGATCCCGCCGGCACCTTGATCGAGACGTCGTCCAGCGCGGTCAAGGCGCCGAAGCGCATGGTCATGCCGATGGTCTCGACGCCGACGGCTTTCTTGCCGATGCTTCCGCTCAAGATCGTGTCCTCACGGCAGCTGCGCGACGAAGGATGCCGAATTCGACACCGCGCCGAACACGCCGCCCTGCATCTTGATCATCTTGATCGCGGCGAGATGGTTGCCGTAATCGGTCGCGCCGCAGCAATCCTCCAGCATGACGCATTCGAAGCCGCGATCGTTGGCCTCGCGCATCGTCGTGTGGACGCAGACGTCGGTGGTGATGCCGGTCAGCACGATGTTGTCGATGCCGCGCTGGCGCAGGATCAACTCCAGGTCGGTGGCGCAGAACGAGCCCTTGCCCGGCTTGTCGATGATCGGTTCGCCCGCCGCCGGATAGAGGTCGGGGATGATGTCCCAGCCGGGTTCGCCGCGCACCAGGATGCGCCCGCAAGGTCCGGGGTCGCCGATGCCGGCATTGATGCGGCGCGAACGCCAGCGCTTGTTGGCCGGCAGGTCGGCGAGATCGGGCCGGTGGCCCTCGCGCGTGTGGATGATGGTGTAGCCCTTGGCCCGCATGGCTGCGAGCACCGACTTGATCGGCTCGATCGGCGCCCGCACCAGCGAAAGATCGTAGCCCATATGATCGACATAGCCGCCCGGCCCGCAGAAATCGGTCTGCATGTCGATGATGATCAGTGCCGTATTGTCCGGCCGGAGCTCGCCATTATAAGGCCATGGATAAGGGTCGGCATCGATGTAGCGCTGGGTGATCTCGGCTCTGGCGTTCATCGGAAAAAACTCCAGTCATTTGGTGATCGACAATTCGCCCGGCGCGCCGGCAAGCGAGCGGCTCGGCGACGAGGTGGCGATCATGATGATGAGCGTGAGGATGTAAGGTGCGGCGTAGAAGAGATAGTAGCCCTGCGTCACCCCGACCGACTGCAACGCCGGGCCCAGCGCGCCGGCGCCGCCGAACAACAGTGCCGCGGCAAAGCAGCCAAGCGGGTTCCAGCGCGCGAAGATGACCAGCGCCACCGCCATCAGGCCCTGCCCCGACGAGATGCGTTCGGTCCAGCTGCCGGGATAATAGAGCGACAGATAGGCGCCGCCGATGCCAGCGAGCGCACCGCCGACACCTGTCGCAAGCAGGCGCACGGTGTTGGGATTGAGGCCCATGGCGCGCGCCGCATCGGAGCTGTCGCCGACGACGCGCACGATCAGGCCGGCGCGCGTATTGCGGAAGGCCCACCATAGGAACACGGCAAGTGCGGCACCAATCAGGAACAGGATGTTGACGTTGAGCGCCGCCTGCACCTGCGGGATATCCGACCAGCCACCGAAGGCGATGGCCGGCAGGTCTGGTGCCGAGGGCTGGATGAACGGCTTGCCGAAGAAGAAGGCGAGACCGGAGCCGAACAGCATCAGCGCGATGCCGATGGCGATGTCGTTCACCCCGCGGAATTTGCAGATCCAGCCGTGGAACAGCCCGAAGCAAAGACCGGCACCTGCGGCAGCCAGCAGGCCGAGCCATGGCGAGCCGGTCATCACCGCGACGGCGTAGGCGGTCATCGCACCGAAGACCAGCGTGCCTTCGAGGCCAAGATTGATGCGGCCGGAGCGCTCGGTGATGGCTTCGCCGAGCGAGACGAAGATGAAGGGCGTCGAAACGCGGATGGCGCCGCCGAGGATGGCGAGCGGCACGCCCCACAGGCCGATCTCGGTCGCGTCCATCAGGAGCCCCTCTTCCACAGATCGGGATTGAAGACCTTGAAGCGGCCGTAAAAGGTTTCGCTGAACAGGATGACGACGAAGAGCATGCCTTGCAGCACCAGCACGGTGGCGTCGGGCAGGTCCATGCGGCGCTGGATCAGCCCGCCCGAAGCGCCGGTGCCACCGAGCAGGAAAGCGACCGGGATGATGGCGAGCGGATTGTGGCGGGCGAGGAAGGCGACGAGGATGCCGGTATAGCCGTAGCCGGCGGCGAGCGAGGCGTTGGCGCTGCCTTGCACGGCGCCGACCTCCAGCATGCCGGCCAGCCCGGCACAGCCGCCGGCGAGCCCGGTGAAGCCGACGATCAGCGGCCCGACGGCAAGCCCTTGCACCTGGGCCGCCCTGACATTGCCGCCGGCGATGCGAGCGGCAAACCCCCAGCGCGTCTTTTCGATCAGCAGCCAGGACAGGACGCAGGCGAGAATGCCGACGACGAGGCCCCAGTGCACGTCCATGCCTGGAATGTTGCCGATGCGGTAGGCATCCGCCAGCGGCTCGGTCGAGGGTTTGTTGAGCGAAGCCGGATCGCGCAGAGGCCCTTCGACCAGATGGTTCATCAGCGCGATGGCGATATAGGCCATCAGCAGACTGGAGATGGTTTCGTTGACGGCGCGGTAGTGGCGGAGTGCGCCGACGGCACCGATCCAGATGCCGCCGGCGACCACGCCCGCCACGCCCATCAGCAGGATGACCAGAAAAGCCGGCGCGCCATTCGCCGCGACGCCGATGGCGGCGGCGGCAACGCCGCCCAGCACGATCGCGCCTTCGCCGCCGATGACGACGAGGCCTAGTCGTGCCGGCAGCGCCACGCAGAGCGCTGCCAGTAAAAGCGGTGCTGCCCGCGACAGCGAGTTCTGGATCGAGAACCACGAGCCGTAGCCGCCGCGCCACATCGTCTCGTAGAGTTGCACCGGCGATTTGCCGACCAGCGCGATGAACACGCTGAACAGCGCCATGCCGACGATCAGCGCCGCGAGCGGTATGACGAAGGCTTCCGCCCGCCGCGCCGTCCATTCGATCGCCGCCGGATAATTCCTGGCGCCAAACAGCGCTGGTGCGCCCGCAGTGCTGACAGTGTCTGCCATGGCCCCGTCTCCGATCCGGTTCAGGCGGTCGAACCGACGACGCCCTCGACCAGGTAGTCCATGCTTTCGAGTTCGAGCGCGGTCTCGGCGAAGGCCTGGCCTTCGGTCGCGACGACGACGCCCTTGTTGCTCTTCAGCGGACCCTTGATGACGGAAAAGCCGCCTTTCATCATTTCGGCCAGCGTGCCGTCGAACTGCTTGCGGGCGGCGTCGCCGACGGCGGGGCCGAGCGGGCTCATCTTGACGAAGCCGTCGGCCAGGCCGCCGCGCGTGAAGTTGGGCAGCGGCGTGCCGGCCACCAGATCGTCGACGAACATCTTGTAGACCTTGGCCCAGTTCCATTCCGCGCCGGTCAGGTATTTTTCCGGCGCCAGCGGGCTCTGGTTGGCATGATAGCCGCAGACGAAGGCGCCACGCCCGGCCGCCGTCTCGACCACCACCTTGGGGCTGTCGACATGGCAGGTGATGACGTCGGCACCCTGGTCGACCAGCGCATTGGTGGCCTCCGCCTCCTTGACCGCCAGCGACCACTCGCCGGTGAAGATCACCTGGCAGGTGATGGTCGGGTCGACCGAGCGCGCGCCGAGCAGGAAGGAATTGATGTTGAGCAACACCTGCGGGATCGGCTTTGCCGCGACGAAGCCGAGCTTCTTGGCTTTGCTGGTGTGACCGGCGACGACGCCGTTCAGATACTGGCCCATGCCGATATAGCCGAAATAGGAACCGGCATTCATCGGATGCTTGTCCTTGTTCCACATGCCACCACAATGGCGGAACTGCACGTCGGGGAATTTCGCGCACATGGCGAGCATGTGCGGATCGAAATAGCCGAACGAGGTCGGGAAGATCAGCGACGCACCGTCGAGATTGATCATCGATTCCATCGTCTTCTGCACGTCGACCGTCTCCGGCACGTTCTCCTCCTCGACGACGGAAATTCCTTCGATCCCCTTCAGCGTGGCGGCCCCTTCGGCATGCGCCTGGTTGTAGCCGTAATCGTCCTTTGGCCCGACATAGATGAAGCCGACGGTGGCCGTCGCGGCGAAGGCCCTGCTGATCGGAAACGATGCGGACGCAAGGCCGAGCGCCGCTCCGGCGGCGGAGGTCTTGAGCAGGTCGCGGCGGCTAAGCATGAATCTCTCGGACATTGAATGCTCCCTCTGTGGGGCCTTTCGGGGCCGGTTAACACCTCAATGAAAGAAGTGTATGCAATCAGCATGCCAGTTTCAGAAATGAGATTTATTCAGCAATATCAATGAGTGTGTCGATGTGGGCTGCACAAAGCCGGAGCAATTGCATACACTTTTTGCCTCCAAAATCGCCAATTTGACATGAAGGCTAAAACATAGGCATACAGAGATGCGGAGGAATCGAAGCCGGTGAGTGGCTTACGGCTCTAGCGAAAAGACTGGACGGAGGAGACGTGTCGGAAAAGCGCAATTTGATCAGGTCGGGCACGACCGTCGATCAGATGGTGAGGGCGATCAGCGACCGGATCGTCACCGGTTTCCTGCGCCCGGGCGAAAAGCTCGACGAGGCCTCGCTCGCCGCCCGCTTCGACGTCTCACGCACGCCGATCAGGGAAGCGCTCAGCCGGCTCAGCGCCATGGGGCTGGTCGAAAGGCGGCCGAACCGCGGCGCCACCGTCGCCGTGGTGACGCAGGAGCACCTCGCCTCGATGTTCGAAAGCATGGCCGAGCTTGAAGCGATCTGCGCGCGGTTCTCGGCCGAGCGCATGACCGCTGGCGAGCGCCGAACGCTGGAGGCCGAGCACCAGGCCTCGGCGCGCTTGGTGCAGCTCGGTGCCGAAGAAGAGTATGAGCTTTTCAACACCGAATTCCACACCCGGCTCTATCGCGGCGCCCACAGCAAGCACATTTATGAACTGACCGTCATAACCCGCGGCCGGCTGGCGCCGTTCCGGCGCGCGCAATTCATGCTGCCCGGGCGGCTGGCCCAGTCCTGGCAGGAGCATGACGCCATCGTCACCGCAATCATGCGCGGCGACAGTACGGCCGCCGGAACAGCCGCCAAGGATCATGTCTCGATCGTCAGCGAGGCGAGCGCCGTCTTTGCGATCGGCGATCGCCCCAAAGGCAGGACCGAGCCGTTCCCGACATCGGCTTCCTAACCGTCAATCGACCAGCACGGCGACCACGGCAGCGCAGTCGCCGGCCTTGACCAGCCCCGGAAAATGCCGCGCCGCCAACAGACCGGACATTTTGGCCCGGATCTCCTGCGGAGCGCCGCCGGTGCGGCCTATGGAATGGATACGTGCCAGCACCTGGTTCTCTGCCACCGGCTCGCCGAGATCGATCACCGTTTCGATCATCCCGTCGTCCTCGGCGAACGAGAAGCAATCGCCGGACGGCATGTCGAGCCAGCGGGTCGGCTGCATCTCGACCGCGCCGGCGACGATGCCGGCATGGCGCAGCACATTGAGCACGCCGCGACGTGCGATCCGCACCGTTTCCGCGCGCGAAGTCCCGCCGCCGCCAAGCTCTGTGGTGATGAACAGCTTGCCCATCTCTTCGGCGGCAGTGTCGAACATGCCGACCGCGTCGATCTCCAGCATTTTCATCGACCATGGTGCGGAGAAGGCTTCAACCGCAGCGAAACCCTTCGCTTCCAGCACCTTGTCGGGCCGGATGTGGGCGGCGCAGAACGGCACGAAGTCGAGCGTCTTGCCGCCGGAGTGGAAGTCGAGCGCGATGTCTGTACGGGGCAGAAGCTCGCGCTGGAAATAATCGGCGATCTTCTCGGTCACCGTGCCGTCGGGCCGGCCGGGAAAGCTGCGGTTGAGATTGCCCTTGTCGATCGGCGAGGTGCGCGTGCCGGCGCGGAACGCCGGATAGTTCATCGCCGGCACGATGATGATCGTGCCGCTGACGTTTTTCGGGTCGAGCGTACGGGCGAGGTCATAGAGCGCCAGCGGCCCCTCGTACTCGTCGCCATGATTGCCGCCGGTGAGCAATGCGCTCGGCCCCTTGCCGTTGCGGATGATGCAGATCGGGATCATCACCGATCCCCAGGCGGAATCGTCGCGGCTGTAAGGCAGGCGCAGGAAACCGTGCTGCACGCCGTCGCGCTCGCAATCGACGGTCGGCGTGATCGGTGACGGGCGAAGGCTGGACATCGGGCTCAATTCTTCACCACCAGTTTGCGCGGCACATTCGCCAGGCACTCGACGCCCGTCTCGGTGATCAGGATGGATTCGGTGATTTCCAGCCCCATCGTCTCAAGCCACAAGCCGGTCATGAAATGGAAGGTCATACCGGGCTTCAACTCGGTGCGGTCGCCTGGACGCAGGCTCATCGTGCGCTCGCCCCAGTCAGGCGGATAGGAAAGCCCGATCGGGTACCCGGTGCGATTGTCCTTGACGATGCCGTACCGCTTCAGCACCGCGAAGAAGGCGTTGGCGATGTCCTCGCATGTGTTGCCGGGCTTGGCGGCGGCAAGTCCCGTCTCCATGCCTTCCAGCGTCGCCTTTTCGGCATCGAGGAATTCCTGCGTCGGTTTACCAAGGAACACGGTCCGCGACAGCGGGCAGTGATAGCGGTTGTAGCAGCCGGCGATCTCGAAGAAGGTGCCCTCGCCCGATTTCATCGGCCGGTCGTCCCAGGTCAGATGCGGCGCCGATGCGTCGGCGCCCGACGGCAGCAGCGGCACGATCGCCG
This sequence comes from Mesorhizobium sp. M0808, assembly GCF_040320025.1. Lineage (NCBI taxonomy): Bacteria > Pseudomonadati > Pseudomonadota > Alphaproteobacteria > Hyphomicrobiales > Phyllobacteriaceae > Mesorhizobium > Mesorhizobium sp. M0808. The sequence continues at coordinate 151,710 of NZ_JAMYOX010000009.1, read as the reverse complement.
GATAGTCGCCGCCGATACCGTCAACGCCGCGCGTGCCGGCATCGTAGATCTCGGCGACCAGGTCGCATTTGCGCATGCCAACCTCGATCTTGTCGACGATACGCTGGTGCATGGCCTCCACGATCCGCGCGGCTTTGCGCATATAGTCGATTTCGGTCGGGCTCTTCACCGCGCGCTGCCAGTTGACCAATGCCGTGGCATCGACGAAGCGGGCATTGGGTAGATGCTTCTGCAGCGATGCGAAGGCAGCGGCCGAGAACCAGTAATTGTCCATCTCGACGCCGATGCTGAGCTTCCCCCAGCCGCGATCGGAGAGCACGCTGGACAGAAAATCCATCGGATGGCGCTCGGTCGACTGCACATAATGGTCGGCATAGCCGACGATGTTGTCGTGCGCGAGATAGGCGGTGCGCTTGGCGCCGTTGGCGTCCTGGCCGCGCCCGTACCACACCGGCTCGCCCGACGGCGGCACGATGACAGCCTGATGCACATAGAACGACCAGCCGTCATAGCCGGTCAGCCAGGCCATGTTGGACGGATCGCTGACGATCAATAGATCAACGCCCTTGGCCGCCATGGCCTTCCGCGTCTTGGCGAGGCGCTCCGCATATTCGCCGCGCGAGAATTTCAAATTGGGCTGCATTGTTCTTGGTCCTCGTTTGTTGGGCCTTGCGGCCGGTATCAGCTTTCGAAAATCGTACCGGTCTTGGCTGCACGCGCGCGGTCGCGGGCGAGCGTGGCGATTGCCGTGTCCTGCACGCCGGTGCCGGTCAGGTCGGCGATTGTGATGTCGCTGTCCGAACGCCGGCCATGCCTTTCGCCGGCGATGATGTGGCCAAGCTCGGTGATCTCGGCATCGGCCGCCATCACGCCCGCCGCGATAGCATGGTGCAGTTCGCCCAGCCGGCGCGTCTGTTTGGCGCTATCGGCGACGTAGAGATCTGCCATGCGCAGGATCGCCGGCGCGATCTCGTTCTTGTGCTCGGCATCCGAGCCCATGGCAGTGATATGCTGGCCGGCGGAGACGAAGCCGGCCTTGATCAGCGGCTCGGTCGACGGCGTCGTGGTGACGATGATGTCGGCATCGGCCGCAGCCTTTGCCGCGTCGGGCTCGGCGTGAACGGCGATGCCCAGTCTTTCGGACAATGCGTCGGCCGCGGCCTCGGCCTTGGCGGCATCCCTTGCCCAGATGCGAGCCTCGGTGATCGGCCGCACCAGCATCAGCGCTTCGAGCTGCAGTCCGGCCTGAACACCGGCGCCGAAGATCGCGGCAACGGAGGAACCCGGCCGCGACAGATGCTTGGCGGCAACCGCGCCGGCCGCCGCCGTGCGGATGTCGGTGAGATAGCCATTGTCGAGCAGCAGCGCCTCGACCAATCCGGTTTTCGCCGACAGCAGCACCATCATGCCGTTGACGCTGGGCAGGCCGAGCTTGGGATTGTCGAAAAAGCCGGGGCTGATCTTGATCGCAAAACCGTCGATACCCGGTACATAGGCGGTCTTGACGTCGACCTCGCCGCGATGCTCTGGAATGTCCAGCCGCAGGATCGGCGGCATCGCCACCGGCAAGGTGGCGAGCGCCCGGAACGCGTTCTCGACGCAGGCCATGGCATCAAGATCGAGCTTCACGATCTTGCGCAATTCAGCTTCGGTGAGGATCGTCATCCGGCTCATGCTGCGCTCTCCGCAATTGCTTCGCCGCAGATGATCTTGCGGTGCAGTGTCATATCGATGTTGCGGCCGGACAGCACGAGCACCGTCGGGCCGCTCGCCCTGACCTTGCCGGCAAGCACGGCCGCGATGCCGACCGCGCCGGCGCCTTCGACGATCTCGCGCTCCTGTTCATAGGCATGGCGGATGCCGGTGGCGATCTCGTCCTCGCTGAGCAGGATCACATCGTCGAGCAGGTCGCGGCACATGGAAAAGGTCAGCCGGTTGTCGAGGCCTATGCCGCCGCCGAGGGAATCGGCCAGCGTCGGCAGTTCCTCGACCAAAACCGGATGTCCGGCGTCGAGGCTCGCCTTCATCGCCGCACCGCGCGCCATTGAAATGCCCATCACCTTCGTCGCCGGGCTGACGCCCTTCACGGCAGCGGCGACGCCAGCCGCCAGCCCACCGCCGGAAAGCGGCACCAGCACCAAGGCGGCGTCCGGAACCTGTTCGATGATCTCCAGCCCGAGCGTGCCTTGCCCGGCGACAATGGCAGGATGGTCGAAGGGCGGCAGCATGATCAGCCCCTCTTCCGCGACCAGCCGTTCGACCTCCCGCTGCGCATCGTCCTGGCTGTTGCCGACGATGCGGATCTCGGCGCCGAGCCGACGGATCTCGTCCAGCTTGTTCTGCGGCACCAGCCGCGACATGCAGATCGTCGCGTGGATGCCTTGCAGTCGAGCAGCATAGGCAAGCGCCCGGCCGTGGTTGCCAGTCGAGGCAGCGACGACGCCACGCGCCCTCTCCTCGTCTGTCAGCGAAGCGATAGCGTTCGAGGCACCGCGCAGCTTGAAGGCGCCGGTGGTCTGCCGATGTTCGAGCTTGAGATAAACAGGAGCGTCCAAGTGCTGGGAAAGACTCCGGGAAGGAACGGTCGGCGTACGCTCGATCTTGCCTGCGATGCGCTCGCGCGCGGCGCGGATATCGGAGAGGCTTATCCTGGACGTGGTCATGGCTCTGCAATCAGTTCAACGGCAGCGTCATCAGACGGCCGAATTCAGGACGCGGCTCGTCGTCGCCGCAAAGGCGCAGGCAATTCCAGGCCGTCGCCTGGTTGCTGGTGACGACGGCGCGGCCGATGGCCTCTTCCATGCCGACCACTGCCAGCGCCGACCGCAGCGCCGTGCAGGACACGAACAGCGCGTCGGCTTGCATATCGGTCGCTTCGCGGGCCAGATCGACCAAGGATTTCGGCGCAATCCGTGCCATCTCGCGGTCGTCCTCGAAGCCGAGGCAAGTGAAGCCGGCGATCTCGAATCCATGTTCGATGAAATAGGCCGCCATCGGCCGGCTGGTCTCGACCGTATAGGGAGTGAGAATGCTGATCGTCCTGGCGCCCAGCGCCTTGAGGCCGCGCACCCCGGCCATCGGCGGCGTGACCGCCGGCAAGCCGGGCTTGGCGGCCTGCACCGCCGCCTCGATTTCGGCATCGCCGATCACGACGGAAGCCGAGGTGCAGGAATAGCAGATCGCATCGAGCGGCTCGTCGGGCAGGATCAGGGCCGCGGCCGCCGTCAGTGACGGCTGCATCTTGCGCAAATTGTCCGGCGTCGTCGGGTTGGCGTAGGGGATGCGCGCGACATAGACGCCGATGCGGTCGCTTGCCACCATGCGGTGAAAATCCGGTTCGCTCGTATGGTCGGTGGCAAGGATGATCAGGCCGACCCGCTTTTCCAGCGGACGCGCATCGAGCGGCGGCCGGGCCGAGTGCAGGCGGATATCGGGTGCAGCGCTCATCGTTCGATCCGCCCATAACGGTGTTCCAGCCAGCGCAGCAGCACCACCGAGAACAGGCTGATGGCGAGGAAGAAGGCGCCGACCAAGGTGATCGGTTCGATATACCGATAATAGGTATTGGCGACGCTCTTGGCCTGGTTCATCAGTTCCAGCACGGTGATCGCCGATAGCAGCGGCGTCTCTTTGAACATGGCGATGAAATAATTGGCAAGCGCCGGGATCATCGGCGGGATCGCCTGCGGAATGATGATGTGCGTCCAGGTCTGGGTGGCGTTTAGATTGCAGGCCTTGGCCGCTTCCCACTGGCCGCGGGGCACATTGTCTATGCCGGCGCGGTAGACCTCGGCCGTGTAAGTTCCGTAATGCAGCCCGAGACCGATGACGCCCGCCACCAGCGGCGGCAACAGGATGCCGAAATCCGGCAGCACGTAGAAGATGAAATAGAGCTGCACCAACAGCGGCGTGCCACGGATGAACTCGGCAAGGAAACCGACGGTGCGCGACAGAGCCCTGTTCGGCGACCGGCGCGCCAACGCGATGCCCAGTCCAATGATGGCCGCCAGTACCGAGCCGAGCAGCGTCGCCAGGATGGTGATCTTCACCCCCTCGATCAGCGTCGGCAGGATCTGCCGAACAAAATCCCAATCCCATTCCATTATCAGGCCCGATCCATCATACGCGCACCCCGTCGAGGCCACGAGCCATACGGCGTTCCAGCGACCGCACGCCCCATGAGATGAGCAGCGCCAGGACGAAATAGATGACGAGGATGGTGCTGAACGGCACCAGAGTATTGCCGGTCTGCGAGCGCACCACCTGCGCCTGGAAGGTCAGGTCGGCGAGCGAGATTAGCGAAACGACGGCGGTGGCCTTGAGCAATTCAATGGCGTTGTTGCCGAAGGTTGGCAGCATCACCAGAAGCGCCTGCGGCAGGATGATATGGCGCATGGCTTGCCAGCGGCCGAGATTGAGGGCGGTGCAGGCCTCATATTGTTCGCGGCCGATAGACTTGATGGCGCCACGCACCACTTCCGCCGCATAGGCGCCGACATTGAGGCCCAGCGCCAGCACCCCGGCCTGCAGCGGCGTCAACGAAATGCCGGCAAAAGGCAGCACGAAATAAGCCCACAACAGCTGCACGAAAATCGAGGTGCCGCGGAAGAACTCGATATAGGCGGTGGCCAGCGCGCGTAGCACGAAAAACCGCGACAGCCGCCCCAGCCCGGCAAGAAAGGCCATGACCAAGGCCAGCACCGACCCCATCAGCGTCAGCTCGATGGTGACAAGCGCTCCTTGCAATATCAGGCCGAAATAGCCGGACCATTGGGTCATTGGGGCTAAGCGTTTCCTCGCTTGGTGATCATTGCAGAACGCCGGCGCCGCCCCTCATCCGCCTGCCGGCACCTTCTCCCCGTTATAGGGACGGGGAGAAGGGTGAAGCTCCAGCGTTGACGCCCCCCTCTCCCCGTTTTTGACGGGGAGAGGCTAGGGTGAGCGGCACTTTTTACTTCGCCGAGCAGAGCTTGTCGCGGCTCGTCGACATTGCCGCCGCCGCCGAGAAGCCGTAAGGCTCGATGATCTTGGCGAACTCGCCGGACTTCTTCAGTTTCGCCAGCTCGACATCATAGGCGTCGCGCAGCGCTTCGTCGCCCTTCTTGAAGGCCGCGCCGTCGCAATAGACCGGCGCACCGACCACCGGCGCGATGACTTCGAGGTTCGGATCATTGGCTTTCTTGACCAGGTCGTTGATCGACAGCACGGGCAGCGAATAAGCATCGATGCGGCCGTCCTGCAGCATCTTCAGGCCGCTCTGGCCGTCCGGCACGACGATGACGCGCTCGCGCGGCACACCTGCGGTGAGCGCCAGCTTCTCTTCAGTGCCGCCACCCGGCGCGCCGATCGTGGCGCTCGCGTCCTTCGCGACGTCCTCGTAGCTCTTGAAACCCTTCGGGTTGCCCTTCTTCACCAGCATCGCCTCGGCGTCGCACAGCACCGGTTCCGAATAGGCGACCGCAGCACAACGTTCCGGCTTCATGAACAGGCCGGCAGTGACGACGTCGAAACGGCCGGCCTGCAGGCCGGGAATCATGGCGCCATATTCCGAGATCGAGGCGACGATATCGTTGACGCCAAGGCGCTTGAAGATTTCACGGGCAACGTCAGGCGCCGCACCCGAAACCTTGCCGTCGGCAGCGACCGCCGTATAGGGCGGCTCGTTGGCGATGGCGACGCGGGCAAAGCCTTGCGCCTTGAGCTCTTCGAGCTTGCTGTCGTCGGCCGAGCCGGCCGTCGAGGCGGCCAGCACCGCCGTCAGCGCAATACCGGCGACGCCGGCCAAAATGGCAAATTTCTTCATTGTTCCCAACTCCTTGTTTGTCTGTCTTCTTGGCTTGCTTGAGGCGTCGCCGCCTCGCATGGCAGTCAGACCCGATGTCCGGCCGCAATGATCTTCTTCAGGAAACCTTGCGTACGCTCCTGTTTGGGATGGCGGAAAATCTCGTCGGGCTTGCCCTCCTCGACTATTCTGCCGCGATCGAAGAACAGCACCCGGTCGGCGAAGTCATGGGCGAAACCCATCTCGTGGGTGACCAGCAGCATGGTCATGTCGGTCTCGGCGGCGAGCTTGCGCATGACGTTGAGCACCTCGTCGACGAGTTCCGGGTCGAGCGCCGAGGTGACCTCGTCGAACAGCATGATCTTCGGCGACAGCGCCAGCGCCCGCGCAATCGCGACGCGCTGCTTCTGGCCGCCTGAAAGCTGCGCCGGCATCGCCTTGGCCTTGTCGACCATGCCGACCATGTCGAGCAGTTCCATCGCCCGCTTTTCGGCGACGGCCCGCGGCACGCCTTTGGTCAGCATCGGTGCCAGCGTCACATTGTCGATGACGCATTTGTGCGGAAACAGATTGAACAGTTGGAAGACCATGCCGATCTTCTGGCGCATCTTTGCCAAATGCCGTTCATCGGCCGTCAGCAGCCGGCCGTTACGCTCCATGTGGTACAGCTGTTCGCCGTCGACCTGGATGTGGCCGCTGTCGATACGCTCTAGCGTCATCAGGATGCGCAGGATCGTCGTCTTGCCCGAACCCGATGGACCGATCAGTGCCAGCTTCTCGCCGGGCATGACTTGCATCGAGAGGCCGTCCAGCACCTTGAAGGTGCCGAAGCTTTTTGAAATGCCGTCGATCTTGATAATGGGAGCCGACAATGAATTTCCCGTGCTGGAGAAGCTTGCCTTTAACGATGCGGATCGCGGCAAATCATGTCAATCAAGAAAATAATATCATGACAATATTTCGGATTCCGCACAATTTCGCGCCATTCGCCGTCTAGATCGCAAGCAGGAGATGCTCGGGATCGCCGAGCAGAAGCTTGGTGACAACGCCGAGACCGGCACGCAGTTCCCCTTCCGTGGTCGAGCCCAGCGAAATCCGTACGGCTGGATGCCAAGGCATCTGCGAAATGCGAAACGACGTGCCGGGCGCGATCGCCACGCCCTGCAGGCGGGCCTGGGAAACAAAGCTTTCCTCACCGCGGTCATCGGGCAGTTGCAGCCAGACATGCAGCCCGTCGCGATGAGCGCGATAGTCCACTCCGGCAAGCACCTCGGCGGCTATGTCCAGACGCCGCCGCAAAGCCAGGCGCTGCCATCGCACGAGTTCCATCGCGGTGCCGTCGGTCACCCATTTGGTGGCGATCTCGGCCACCAACGGCGTCGCCATCCAGTTCGAGACGAGATGGCGATTGGCGACCGCGGCGACATAACGATCGGGCGCCGCGAGATAGCCGATGCGCAGGCCCGGCACCACGATCTTGGTGAAGGAGGTGACGTAGAGCGTGCGCTCGGGCGCGAAGGCGGCTACCGGCGGCGGCCGGTCCTCGACCAACGGGCCGAGGACGTCGTTTTCGATAATGGCGATGTCATGCCTGCGCGCAACGGCGGCAATCTGTTCGCGCCGGCCGGCATCCATCAGGGTGGCCGTAGGGTTGATCACCGACGGCTGCACGAACACGGCGCGGATGTCCGACAGCCGGCAGGCCTCGTCCAGCGCTTCCGGGATCAGCCCATTGTCGTCGATCGGCAAACCCTCAAGGTTGAAGCCGAGATAACGCGCCAGCGGGATCAGCGTGTGGTGACCGATCGCCTCGGTGGCGACGGTCGAGCCGGGCGGCGCCACGCTCATCAGCGCCACTGTCATCCCTGCGGTGGCACCGTTGGTCAGGCTGATGTTCTGCGGCGACGCGTCGAGGCCACAGAGGCGCAGCCACTCGACACCCACCGCGCGGTGGCGCGGGAACACCATGTTCGGCCTGAACGACAGTGCCGAGCTCGACGGCAGGTTTTCGGCGAGCCAGCCCAGCGCCTGCCTCAGCCGCTCCAGATGCATCGGTTCGCAGACCGGCTTCAGGATGGAGAGATCGATGACCTCGCCCAGCCGCTCCGGCAGATAGGGCGGCTCCGGCTCGCGGCGCTGTGTCTGCACGAAGCTGCCGCGGCCGACCTCGCCGGACACCAGCCCGCGGCGGATCAGCTCCTCATAGGCGCGGCTGACCGTCTGCACGGAAAGTTGCAGATCGTCAGCCAACTGCCGGTGCGTCGGCAACCGAGCGCCATTGGCCAGGCGCCCGTCATGGATGGCGCGCGCGAACTGGTCGGCGAGCGATTGATAGGCCGGCCGCCGGATAAGAGCGGGATCTGGTCGCCAAAATGTCATGACTTATTAGAGATCGAAATCAGTGCAATTGACAATCGAAATAATGCGCCGTCATGGTGTCCGGCACTGGAATTGGGCGATCATGGCTGCAGCGAAACTCGATCCGATCGATCTGAAAATCCTCGACGCCATCCAGCGCGACGGGCGCATCACCAAGCTGGCGCTGGCCGAGAAAGTCGGCCTGTCGCCGACGCCTTGCTGGATGCGGCTGCGCAAGCTGGAAAAAGCCGGCATCGTCTGCGGCTATCATGCCAGGATCGCCATGCGCGCCATCGCACCGGTCGCCACCGTGCTGATGGAGGTGACGCTGGCTAGCCACCGCCAGGCCGATTTCGACCGTTTCGAGCGCGTCATCCGCGACATCCCCGAGATCGTCGCCTGCTGGTCTGTCGGCGGCGGCGTCGATTACCTGCTGAAGGTGATGGCGCGCGACATCGACGCCTATCAGCGGCTGGTCGACACTCTGCTCGAGCGCGAGATCGGCATCGACCGCTATTTCACCTATATCGTCACCAAGACGGTGAAGGAGGAGAGTGTGCTGCCGGTGGCGGACCTGTTGCCGGCATCTTCCTGATACCGGAGAGATCGTCTGGCTGGGCAGGGCAATAGAGACAATCTCTCTACGTGCAGGCACGCCAACAGCCTCTCTGTTTGCGCGGCAGAGATAGTCTTGCGGCATCACCCGAACCGGGAGCCCGATGATGTCCGCACATTTTGCCCGCTCGCACCGCCATGAAGCGCTTGATCGCCTTGCCGACCGGCGGCTGCTGCGCGAACTCGCCTATGTCGCTGGCCACTGGACGGCGAGCGAGACCGCGGAGAGTTTCGAGGTGACCGATCCGGCCACCGGATCCACCGTCGCTTTCGTTGCCGCGCTCGATGCCCGGCAGACCACATTGGCGATCGATGCGGCATCGCGCGCCTTTCCTGCCTGGCGCGCATTGCTGCCGCAGGAACGGTCGAAAATCTTGCGAAAATGGTTCGATCTGATCGTCGCCGCCAAAAATGACCTGGCCCTGCTGATGACGCTAGAACAAGGCAAGCCGCTGAAGGAATCGCGCGGCGAGATCGACTACGCCGCCTCTTTTGTCGAATGGTATGCCGAGGAGGCCAAACGCCTCAACGCCGAAAGCGTCACCAGCCATCTGCCAAATGCCGAGATGGTGGTGCGACGCGAACCGCTTGGTGTCGTCGGCGTCGTCACCCCGTGGAATTTTCCCGCGGCCATGCTGACCCGCAAGGCGGCGGCCGCCCTCGCCGCCGGCTGCACCATCGTCGCGCATCCTTCCTCGGAAACGCCGCTGTCTGCACTGGCGTTGGCCGAGCTTGGCGAACGTGCCGGCCTGCCGGCTGGCGTGTTCAACGTTCTCACCGGCAAGGCTTCGACCATCGTCGGGCGGATGTGCGAAGATCCGCGCGTCCGCGCCATGAGCTTCACCGGCTCGACCGAGGTCGGCAGGTTGATCGCCGCGCAGAGTGCGCCGACGATGAAGCGTCTTGTGATGGAACTCGGCGGTCATGCGCCGCTGATCGTCTTTGCGGATGCCGATATCGACAAGGCGGTGAGAATAGCCGTCGACGCTAAATTCGCCACCTCCGGCCAGGACTGCCTCGCCGCCAACCGCATCTATGTCCAGCGTCCGATATACGATCGGTTCTGCGCTGCTTTCGCTAAACGCGTCGAGGCATTGCGGGCCGGCAATGGCCTCGCTGACGACACCGAAATCGGACCCTTGATGCACGAACGCGCGGTCAAGAAGGTCGAGGAGCAGGTGGCCGATGCGCTCGCCAAAGGCGCGCGTTGCCTGACCGGCGGCAAGCGCCATCCTGCCGGGCCGCTGTTCTACCAGCCGACCCTGCTCGCCGACGTTGGAGACGACGCTTTGATCATGCGCGAGGAGACCTTCGGTCCGGTTGCGGCCGTGACGCCTTTCGACAGCGAAGACGAAGTCGTCGCCCGCGCCAATGCGACAGAGTACGGCCTGGTCGCCTATGTCGTGACTGAGAATGGCGGTAGGCAATTGCGCATCGGCCGCGCGCTCGACTATGGCATGGTCGCCATCAACCGCGTCAAGATCACCGGCGCGCCGGTCCCGTTCGGCGGCGTCAAGCAGTCCGGCATCGGTCGCGAGGGCTCGCGTCACGGGCTCGAAGCCTTTACCGACTTCAAATATCTCTGCCTCGACGTGGCGTAACGCCCCGTCAGGCTTTTGCTTTCAAGGAGTAAAAAATGCTCGACCAGTCCAACGAACTCGCCGCCTGGGATCGCGATCATTTCTTCCATCCCTCGACCCATATGGGCACGCACGCACGCGGTGAATCTCCGACGCGGGTGATCGCCGGTGGCGAAGGCGTCACCATCTGGGACAATAACGGTCGCAAGAGCATCGATGCCTTCGCCGGGCTCTACTGCGTCAATGTCGGCTATGGCCGCCAGAAGATAGCCGACGCCATCGCCGCGCAGGCCAAGAACCTCGCCTATTACCACGCCTATGTCGGGCACGGCACCGAGGCATCGATCACCCTTTCCAAGATGATCATCGACCGCGCGCCGCAAGGCATGTCGAGGGTCTATTTCGGCCTCTCCGGTTCCGATGCCAACGAAACCAACATTAAGCTGATCTGGTACTACAACAACGTGCTCGGCCGGCCGGAGAAGAAGAAGATCATCTCGCGCTGGCGCGGCTATCACGGCTCCGGCATCATGACCGGATCGCTGACCGGCCTCGACCTGTTCCACAACGCCTTCGACCTGCCGCGTGCGCCGGTCCTGCACACCGAGGCGCCCTACTATTTCCGCCGCGCCGACCGCTCGCTGAGCGAGGAGCAGTTTTCGCAATACTGTGCCGACAAGCTCGAGGAGATGATTCTCGCCGAAGGGCCGGAGACGGTCGCCGCGTTCATCGGTGAGCCTATCCTCGGCACCGGCGGCATCGTGCCGCCGCCGGCCGGCTACTGGGAGAAGATCCAGGCGGTGCTGAAGAAGTACGACGTGCTTCTGGTTGCCGACGAGGTCGTCACCGGCTTCGGCCGGCTGGGCACCATGTTCGGCTCCGACCACTGCGGCATCAAGCCCGACCTGATCACCATCGCCAAGGGCCTGACCTCGGCCTATGCGCCGCTGTCGGGCGTCATAGTCTCAGACAAGGTCTGGCAGGTGCTGGTGCAGGGTTCCGACAAGCTCGGCTCGCTCGGCCATGGCTGGACCTATTCGGCGCATCCGATCTGCGTGGCCGCCGGCGTCGCCAACCTGGAACTGATCGACGAGATGGACCTGGTGCGGAACGCCGGCGAGACCGGTGCCTATTTCCGCGCCGAGCTGACGAAAGCCGTCGGTGGTCACAAAAATGTCGGCGAGGTACGCGGCGACGGCATGCTGGCGGCAATCGAGTTCGTCGCCGACAAGAACGATCGCGTGTTCTTCGACGCCTCGCAAAAAATCGGGCCGCAGGTCGCAACCGCTCTTGCGGCAAGCGGCGTCATCGGCCGGGCCATGCCGCAGGGCGACATTCTCGGTTTCGCGCCGCCGCTCTGCCTGACGCGGGAAGAGGCCGATATCGTCGTGTCGAAGACGGCCGACGCGGTGAAGAGCGTGTTTGCAAACATCTGAAGAGCCGACATGAATGCCATGACCAAAACCCTCCCCGCCACCATGGCCGCCGTGCAGCTGATCGGGCACGGCGGACCGGAAAAGCTCGTCTACCGCACCGACGTGAAAGTGCCCTCGCCCGCCCGGGGCGAGGTGCTGGTCAAGGTCACCGCTTGCGGCATGAACAACACCGACGTCTGGGTGCGCCAGGGCGCCTATGGAACGGAGGAGGATGCCGCCGCTGTGTCGACCTGGCGTCGTCAGGGCAATACGCTGAGCTTCCCGCGCATCCAGGGCACCGACACGGTCGGCAACATCATTGCCGTCCGCGACGGCGTGTCGCCGGCCCGCATCGGCGAGCGGGTGATGGTCGATTTCTCCATCTACAATCGCGACGACGATTCACTCGCCGACATCGACTATATGGGCCATGGCCGTGACGGCGGCTATGCCGAATACCAGGCAGTACCGTCCGAAAACGCCCATGTCGTCGACACCGATCTGAGCGATGTCGAGCTTGCCACTTTCTGCTGCGCCTATCTCACCGGCGAGCAGATGTTGGAACGCGCCGCATTGAAAGCCGGCGAGCGTGTGCTGGTCACCGGCGCCTCGGGCGGCGTCGGCTCGGGCATCGTGCAGCTGGCGCGGGCGCGCGGCGCCATTCCCTATGCGGTTGCCGGCAAGGGCAAGGAACAGGCCGTGCGTGACATCGGCGCCGAGGCGGTGATCACCCGTGGCGTTGCCGATCTGCCGGCCGCCGTCAGCGCGGCGACCGGGGGCCAGCCGATCGACGTGGTGGCCGATCTGGTCGGCGGCGCGATCTTCAACGACCTCCTGCGCATCTTGAGGCCGGAAGGCCGCTATACCACGGCTGGTGCAATTGCCGGCCCGGTCGTGCAGCTGGATCTGCGCACCATGTATCTGAAACAGCTGCAACTGCATGGCTCGAGCCAGGGCACGCGGGCGGATTTCCGCCGCATAGTGCGCTACATCGAGGACAAGAAAATCCGGCCGCTGGTCGGCGGCGTCTACAAGCTGTCCGATTTCCATCGCGCCCAGGCGGATTTCATCGCCAAGGATTTCGTCGGCAAGCTGGTGGTCGTTCCGGATGCGGCCGCCAAAATAGCGCGTCGACCACAAACGCCTATGACAGGCTCGGGCCGTTCGTGGACGCGGAATGAGCAAAACCCATTCTGATTTGGCTGCACGCCGGCAACAAGGATTCCTGACCTCTCCTGCGGCGTTATAAGGTTTTCGCGATTTTCTTATAACCCCCGCTTGCGTCCCTTGAGGTCATGGCGCTATAAGAGAACCGCATTTTTCTTATAACCGGAGCCGCCCGACATGAAGACGGTCGACCTCGTTTACCGCACGATGTATGCGGAACTCGTCCAGCGATCCTTGGACGCAGCCTTCGAAACGGATTTCCCTACGACGGGCAATCTCGTCAAGGTGCCCGTCAAGGGCAAGGTATACTGGTATTTCGAGGAAACGCAGCCGACGAAGACGCGACGGTATGTCGGGCCTGACAGCGATCCCGAGATTGCAAAACGCGTTGAATCCTTCCGTCAGATCAAGGACGACCTCCGCGCCCGCAGGAAGCTGGTATCCACGCTCGTGCGCGAGGCAGGGCTGACAGAACCCGAAAGGTTCACCGGGGATGTCGTCGAGGCGCTGGGGAAGGCTGGCATCTTCCGCTTGCGCGGCGTCCTGGTCGGCACAGTCGCCTTTCAGTCCTACGCGGGCTATCTGGGCGTGAAGCTGCCCGGTGCAGCGTTGCAGACGGGCGATGCAGACTTCGCCCTATTCCATTCCGTGTCGGCCGCGGTCGAGGACAGCCTGCCGCCCATCCTCGAAATCTTGAGGGAGATCGACCCAACCTTCAGGGAAATCCCTCACAGATCAGATCCCGGACACGCGACGCAATTCGAGAACGCAGTCCGATACAAGGTCGAGTTCCTTACACCGAACACGGGCAGCGATGACTACGCCGATCATGCAACCTCGATGCCGTCTTTGGGCGGTGCATCCGCGCAGCCTCTTCGGTTTCTCGATTTCCTGATCCACGAACCAATCAGAACTGTGCTGCTGCATCGATCGGGAGTGCCTGTCGTGGTACCGTCGCCCGGACGATATGCGGTTCACAAGCTGATCGTTGCCTCGCGCCGACAGAACAACGCAAACGGCGTGGGCAAGCGGGAAAAGGATGTCCACCAGGCAGCACTTCTGGTCGAGGCACTGGAAGCTACCCGTCGCCAGGACGATCTCGCCATCGCGTTTTCGGAAGCGTGGGACAGGGGGAAACATTGGCGTGAAGCGATACAAAAAGGACTTGGCTTGATTCCCCAGAAACAGCGTGGCGACGTCGAGGCGACGATCGTCAACGCACTTTCAGGAATCGGCGAGGAACTGGAAGGATTCAGCGGCTCATCTGCGAAAACAAAGCACGGAGACTAAACGGCAGCAACGGGTGTGGAGGGTAACCTTCTGCCAGCCGTCGCCGAGGCGTTTTTGTTTTTTTGTTTTCAGGTTTCAAAATCGACTTTGCCTATTCAGCTCTGCGATCGGACCTGCTTGGCGGCAGCCTCGAGCGACCGTTCAAACGCGTCGATCACCTGGTCGACCTGCGGCTCGGTGATGATCAGCGGCGGGCAGAAAGCCAGCGCATCGCCCATATTGCGCGAGATGACGCCGTTCTGCTGCATGAAGCCGTTGACGAGCCCGCCCAGTTCACCGGTCTTCCCCCACGGCGTCTTGTTTGCCTTGTCGCCGACCAGCTCGACCGCCGCGACCAGGCCGATGCCGCGCACCTCGCCGACAAGCGGGTGCGAAGCGAGCGTGCGCAGCCGCTTCTGCAAATGCGCGCCGACCGCACGCGCATTGCCGACAAGGTCGCGCTCCTCGATCAGCTTCAGGTTCTCGAGCGCGACCGCTGCCGCAACAGGATGGCCGCCGCCGGTGAAACCGTGGCCGAAGGTGCCGATACGGTTGCTCTCGTCGGCGATCGGCTCGAATACCTTGTCATTGATCAGCAGGGCTGAGATCGGCAGGTAGGACGAAGAGATCTGTTTCGACAACACCATGATGTCGGGCCTGATGCCGAAGGTCTGCGAGCCGAACATCTCACCTGTTCGGCCAAAGCCGCAGATCACCTCGTCGGCGATGAGCAGGATGTCGTATCTCGATAGCACCGCCTGTATCTTCTCCCAGTAGCCGGCCGGCGGAACGATGACGCCGCCGGCGCCCATGATCGGTTCGCCGAAAAAGGCGGCGATGGTTTCCGGTCCTTCGGCGAGGATCAGCTTTTCCAGCTCGTCGGCGAGCCGCGTCGAAAACAGCTCTTCGCTTTCACCCGGCAGCGCCTCGCGCCAATGGTGCGGCGTCGAGGTATGCAGCACATTGGCAATCGGCAGGTCAAAGGAAGTGTGGTTGTTGGGCAGTCCGGTCAGGCTTGCCGAGGCGATGGTGACGCCGTGATAGCCCTTCTTGCGGCTGATGATCTTCTTGCGCGCCGGCTGGCCGAGCGCATTCGACCGGTACCAGATCATCTTCATGGCCGAATCGTTGGCCTCGGAGCCGGAATTGGTGAAATACGCCTTGCTCATCGGCACCGGCGCCATCTGCACCAGTCTCTCGGCGAGATCGATCAGCGGCGAATGCGATTTGGAGCCGAAATCGTGATAGTAAGGCAGCTTCGACATTTGCCGTACTGCCGCATCGACCAGCCGCTTCTCCGAAAAACCGACCGCGACGCTCCAAAGCCCGGCCATCGCCTCGATATAACGGTTGCCGGCGAGGTCCTCGACATAGATGCCGTCGCCCTTCTCGATAATGAGCGGCCCCGATTCCTGATGCTTGCGCGCATTCGTATAGCCATGCATGTGAAAGCTTATGTCGCGGGCTTCGGGAGAATTCGGTCGTGCATCCATGATGGCTCCTGTGCTGCACGCGGAAACAGTCCTGCCGCCGGTCCGGCTCGGCAGGTCCCCGTGCATTATGCCGTTTGATGCATCTTTCTCGAACGGTATAGTGTCAAGCGCTTTCGACAGGGCCAGCGGATGGATGGACGCATGCAGAACTTCGGCTTGACCTGACCGTGGACCATGTCGACTGCATTGTCGCCGGCGCCGGCGTTGTTGGCCTGGCGATCGCGCGAGAGATGGCGCAGCGCGGCATCGATACGCTGGTCCTGGAAGCCGAGAGCGCTATCGGCACCGGGACAAGTTCGCGCAATTCCGAGGTCATCCATGCCGGCCTCCACTATCCGGTTGGATCGCTGAAAGCCCGGTTCTGCGTGGCCGGCCGGGAAAGACTCTATCGCTATTGCGAGGAGCGGGCGATCCCGCACGCGCGCTGCGGCAAGCTCATCGTTGCCACAAATGCCGAACAGGAGCCGGTGCTCGCCTCAATCCGGGCCAATGCACGCGCTTGCGGCGCCGGCGACCTGTTGCGCTTGAGCGAAGCCGAGGCGCATACGCTGGAGCCCAGCCTTAAGTGCACGGCGGCGCTGCTGTCGCCCGCCACCGGCATCATCGACAGCCATGCCCTGATGCTCGCCCTGTTGGGCGACGCCGAGGAGCACGGGGCGGCACTTAGTCTCAACACGCGCATCGCCTCCGGCCGCATCGAAGCAGGCCGCGTCGTGCTCGAGACGGTGGACGCTGCCGGCGGCGAGCGCTTCGAGATCGCCACTCCGCGTTTCGTCAATGCCGCCGGGCTTGGCGCCGCAGCACTTGCCGGTTCGCTTGAAGGGCTCAATCAGCAATTCGTGCCAAAGCTCCATTATGCCAAGGGCAATTATTTTTCGGTGGCCGGCCGGGCGCCGTTCTCGCGATTGGTCTATCCGGTGCCCGAACCCGGCGGGCTCGGTGTTCATCTGACACTCGACCTTGATGGCGTCGCCCGCTTCGGGCCGGACGTCGAATGGACCGATCAACTCGACTATCGCGTCGACTCGGCTCGTGGCGAGCGCTTCTACAGCGAGATCCGCAAATACTGGCCGGACCTGGCCGATGGCAGCCTGCAACCCGCTTACAGCGGCATCCGGCCAAAACTGTCCGGTCCCGGTGAGGCCAATGCCGACTTCGTCGTCCAGGACGTGGCGGTGCACGGCGTGGATAGCCTGGTCAACCTGTTCGGCATCGAAAGCCCCGGCCTGACCTCCTGCCTGACGATTGCCGACCATGTCGCGCAGTGCCTCGCGCCGAAGTTGTAGCGTGCGGCGCCCCGCGCCGCGATCTGCACTGTATCAAGGCGCATTGCGTGAACTTTCAGACGCAAGTCCCCTATGAGGCACATCGCGCACTTGCAGCCCGCTCCGCGCTCTGATTCCCTGCATTCTGGGGCTGTCCTGATTCGCACTGCCCGGTTCAGAGTTTTCGCAGTGCGCCCGGGACAAGCTTCCAGCGACCACTCGGCGTATCCAGGGAGAACGGCAATGAACACCGCGACGAGGCCGGTAATCTCGGAGATGAGGCCCAAGATCACCGTCGTCGGGGTCGGCGGCGGCGGCGGCAACGCCGTCAACAACATGATCGCCGAAGGCCTGCAGGGCGCGGAATTCATCGTCGCCAACACCGATGCCCAGGCCCTTGCCATGTCGAAGGCAACGAGGCTGATCCAGTTGGGCGCTCATATCACCGAAGGTCTCGGCGCCGGGTCCCTGCCCGAGGTCGGCCGTGCTGCGGCCGTGGAATCCATCGACGAGATCATGGATCACCTTGCTGGAACGCACATGTGCTTCGTGACCGCCGGCATGGGAGGCGGAACCGGCACTGGTGCCGCGCCTGTGATAGCGCAGGCAGCGCGGGCAGCCGGAATACTGACCGTTGCCGTCGTCACCAAGCCATTCGTCTTCGAAGGCAGGCGCCGCATGTACGCTGCCGATGAGGGCATCGAGCGCCTGCGCGAAAGCGCCGATACCGTCATCGTCATTCCCAACCAGAACCTGTTCAGGATCGCCGACGCCAGAACCACGTTCGCCGACGCCTTCGCCATGGCCGACCGGGTCCTCTATGCGGGTGTCGGCTGCATCACCGATCTGATCGTCAAGGAAGGCCTGATCAATCTCGACTTCGCCGATGTGAAGTCGGTGATGCGCGACATGGGCCGCGCCATGATGGGAACCGGCGAAGCCGCCGGAGAAGGCCGCGCCAAGAAGGCAGCGGAAGCGGCAATCGCCAACCCGCTGCTCGACGAAGCTTCGATGATGGGCGCCAAGGGCGTCCTTGTCTCGATATCGGGCGGCATGGACATGACGCTGTTCGAGGTTGACGAAGCCGCTACCCGCATCCGCGAGGAGGTCGACAACGATGCCGACATCATCGTCGGCGCCATCTTCGACAAGGCACTCGCCGGAAAATTCAGGGTGTCGGTCGTGGCGACCGGCTTGCGGCGTGGCCTGGAGATTCCACTGCTTGCCGAACCGGAAGTTCGCATGAACTGAACAGCGTTATCGCGTGCGGTTCGCTCAGCTGATTGCCAGCCTCGCGTCACCACGGCCGCGCGCCGTCGATGACTTCCATAGCGCGTGCAGCAAAACGGCCGGCCAGCGGTGCCACGTCGGCCGCATCGGCCGCAACCGCGCTGCCGGCCAGCACGCGGTCGGCGATGCCGACGAAGATCACGGCAAAGCGGAACATGGCAAACACCAGATGGAACCGCTGGAGCGGCGCCGTCGGCACGGCGTGGGCGAAGTAATGATCGAGGAATTCGCGCTGTGTCGGAATCCCGAGGGCTGCCTGATCGAGGCCGAGGATGCCGCCATATTCGTCCGATGAGGAATGCCAGGGCATCGAGCAGAAGCCGAGATCAGCAAGCGGATGGCCGAGGGTCGATAACTCCCAGTCGAGTATGCCGATCACCTCGGGCCGCTCGGGATGGAAGATGAGATTGCCGAGACGGAAATCGCCATGCGCGATCGAAACGTGGCCGTCATCTGGCGGAAGATGTCGCGGCAGCCATTCGGCGACGGCTTCGAGCGCGGCAATGCGCTCACTCGGCGATTCCCGCAACTGTCTGGTCCAGCGCGCGATCTGTCGCTCAAAATAGTTCCCGGGACGGCCATAGTCGCCGAGCCCAACCTCTTCCGGCCGGACGGCGTGCAGCTTTGGCAGCGCCTCGGCCATGCCGAAATAGATGCCGCGCCGCTCGTCCGGCGTCAGTCCCGGCAACGCGCCATCGTGGAACACCCGGCCGTCGAGCCGCTGCATCAGATAGAACGGCGTGCCGAGCGGCTCGTCGCCGTCGTGATAGAGCACCGGCCGCGGCACCGGCACCTTTGTCGATGCTAGCGCCTCGATCACACGGTACTCGCGATCGACCGCATGAGCGCCGCGCAGGATCGGTCCCGGAGGTTTCTTGCGCAGAACCATGCGGCGGCCGCCATAGTCGACGAAATAGGTCGGGTTGGATTGGCCGCCGACGATCCGCTCAAGCGACATCTGGCCATCGCCAAAATGCGCTCTCAGAAAATCCTCCAGGCGTACTGGATCGAAATCCATCCTCATTGCCGGCTCAGCGGTTCCCGCCGCGACCTGTTTCGTCTTGTCTGCCGGCTTCGACATGCCAGCGCCAGAAGCCCGCACCTTCCTCGTTGAGAAAGCGGTTGAGCACCATCTTGTGGACCTCGTCGGCGCCGTCGACCAGGCGAGCCTGGCGGGCGTAGCGGTAGATCCATTCGAGTACAGTGTCTTTCGAATAGCCGCGGGCGCCGTTGATCTGGATCGCCACGTCGGCGGCGTCATGCAGCATGTTGGCGACCTGGATCTTGGCCATGGAGATCTCCTTGCGGGCAAAGCCGCCGCGATCGAGCTCCCAAGCCGCCTTCATCACCAGCAGCCGCCCGATCTCGATGCGCATGGCAAGATCGCCGAGCATCAGCTGGATACTCTCACGGTCGGCCAAAAGCTGCCCGAAACCGCTACGCTCGGCGGCATAGGCGCGCGCGATCTCGATGCAGCGCTTGGCAAGCCCGAGCCAACGCATGCAATGGGTGAGCCGCGCCGGACCGAGCCGGACCTGGGTAACCCGGAGGCCGCTGCCTTCGCCGGCAAGCACGTCCTCGACCGGGACTTCCAGGCCGTCGAATTCCAACTCGCAATGGCCGCCATGTTCTTCCGGTCCCATGATCTCGATGCGCCGCACGATCCGCCAGCCCGGCTGGTCCTTGTGGAACAGCAAGGCCGAAAGGCCGTGACGCGGATCGTCCGAAGTGCGCGCAATGAGAATGAAGTGGCTCGCCTCTTGCGCGCCGGTGATGAACCATTTGCGGCCTTTGACGACATATCTGTCGCCACGCCGTTCGGCTCTGGTCATGATCATCGACGGGTCGGAGCCGCCGCCCGGATGCGGTTCCGTCATTGCGAAAGCCGAACGCACCTTGCCCTCGACGATCGGCTTCAGCCATCTTTGCTTCTGCTCCGGCGTTCCCAGTCGCTCCAGCACCATCATGTTGCCATCCTCGGGGGCCGCGGAATTGAACACGACCGGACCGAAGATCGAGCGGTTCATCTCTTCATAGCAGACGGCCATATCCACCTTGGAAAGGCCGGCCCCGCCGGTCTCGGGTTTGAGCTGCAGGCACCACAGGCCGGCTGCTTTCGCCTTGCCCCGCAGCGTTTCGAGCAGCGGCAGCGCGACATTGCCATGGCCGTCGTAGGAAGCCTTATCTGCCTCGAGCGGCAGGATTTCGCGCTCGACGAAATCGGCGATCCGGCTGCGGAAGGCCTCGGTTCGGACGGAAATGTCGAAATTCATGGCGCTCACAAGGATGAAACGAGATGCCGCCATCGGCTCCGATGGTCGCGCCGCTAGTGTAACTGCCGTCGTTGAATGCGAGCAACAGCAGTTCGCCGGCCGTTCCTTGCGCACGTTCAAAGCGCCGGTTCGATATGGATCGATGCCGGCGTGCTGCCGATGGCGGTCGAATTCCAGGAGTACTCAGGTTTCGTATGGCTAACGTCCGCGACAATGCTCAGATCAATTCGAGGACAGCGCAGCCATAGCCGTCCAGCGTCAACACTCCGGAGACAGGTCCTTCGCTATCGAGCAGGTTGCTGCCGAAGGGAACGCCGGTTACCGCAACGGGCGTGTCTTTGATGTTTTGCACGAACAACAGCCGGCGTTCGTCATTCTCGCGCATCGTGACCTCGACGCCGTCCGGCAGATCCGGAACCAGAGGCTCCACATTCGCATCCACGAAAGTGCGCGTAGCGAGTTGAGCTGTCAGCTCCGGGGTTAGATAAGTGCCGACATAGAGCACACGGCCCTTGCCGACGGCGCGGGAGGTAATTGCAGGCGTTCCTGCCGCGTAGCGGTTCGACCAAACCCCTACAATTTCGACTTCCGGTTCGACTGCGAGGTTCTCATAGAAATAACCGGCATCGAACTCGTGGTTTCCGACGGTGAAACGACGGATACGGCGGCTGGATTCGGCCGGTCTGTCGGGAGGAATGACGAGCCCGCCGGAGCGCGACATCGTATTGAACAGGCCATTGGCCCCAGGTGCCGCCAGCCGCCCGAAATCCTCGACGCGAACGCCGGTCAACTTCGACAGCGACCGGCCCGGCGCTGTCTCGCGGATGACGTGGTTGTTTTCGTCGCGGGTTCCCGTGCGCGCGCCGATGATGACGGTACCGCCATTTTCGGCAAAGACTTGCAGCCGCTCGGTCCAGCTGTCCTTCCAGATCACCCAATGCGGCACGTAGAACACCTTGAGCTTCGACAGATCGTCTTCCGGGTGGATGAAGCCGCAGGCGATGCCGCGGTCATAGCAATACTGATGCAGCAAGATTGCATCATCCTGCGGACTTGGCAGGCCGATGGGGAAAGTCTTGTGGGCTTCCTGATTGTCGAAGTCCGAGCCGGCGATGCCGACATCCATCCGCACATGGGTGCCTAGGATCTTGTCTTTAAGCGCCGTCATCTCGGTGGCGAACTGCCTGGCTTCGTCATAGCGGCGGCGAGCGACATCATCGTGATCGATGATGCCCATCCAGTATATCTCGGCGCCGAAATGTGCGGGACGCCAGCGGAAGAACATGATCCCATCGGCGCCACGCGCAACCGACGACATCGCCATGCGTCGCATTTCGCCCGGCTCCGGCGTCAGCGTGCAGAAGCCCGGCTGGGCGCCAAAACCCGACTGTTGTTCCGGCACTATGTAGTTGCCGGAAAATCCCCGGCAGATGTCGAGATGCAGCGCCTGGATCTTGGCGTGATTGCCGAGGCGAAAGAACTCGTCATAGAGGAACGGATAGATGTCGTAGCCGACGAAGTCGAGATCGGTGGAGAATTGGCCGCGAAAGTCGATGTCACGCAATCCGCCGAGATTGTGGAAGATGAACCAACTGGCATTCGCTTTTCTCAGGATCTCGACCTGGTCGTGCTGGAACCGTGCTGTCGAAAAGCCGAGAAAACGGTGGTAGTCCTGGAGGTGACCGGGACCGGGAAAGGACGGGGAAAAATCCAGCGGGAAGACAATTTCGCTGAAATCGCCGTAAGCCGTCGCCCAGAAATCGCCACCCCAGGCGAAGTTCAGCCTGTCTATCGTCTTGTAGGTTTCCTGGAGATAAGCCTGGAATTCCTTCAATGCCGACGGCGAATAGGATTCCGGCATGCTGGTGTTGAGTTCGTTGTCGGTCTGCCAGCCTATGACATTTGCATTGTCGCGGTAGTGGTCCGCCATCGCGTTGGTGATCTTGCGGCTATAGTCGCGAAACACCGGGCTGCTGGTGTCGGCATACTGGCGCGAGCCGTGGCCCATCGACCGGCCATTTCCATCAAGCCGCAGGATTTCCGGATGCTTTGCGGTCAGCCAGCGCGGCGGAGTGGCGGTCGGCGTGCACAAGATCGTGTTGACGCCGTGACGCGCCAGCCCCTCGATTGCCCGGTCGAACAGGCTGAAATCGAAGATGCCTTCACGCGGTTCGAAAATGTGCCAGGCGAATTCGCCGAGGCGGGCGACGTTGAAGCCGGCCTCGGCCATGCGCCTGGCGTCATTGTCCCAGTAACTCTCGTCCACATGCTCGGGGTAATGCGGCGCGCCGACCAGAAAGCGGTCGGTCTGGATCGTGCGCCAGACCGACAGGGCGCGGCCGTTTGAAGTCTTGTTCACGAAGGATACTCCTGCAGGTCAGTCGGTGATGGTGGATTTGCGGGCACTGATTGTCCGCTCATCGACAGAGGAAAAGAGATAGACGTCACGCGGCTCGACCTTGAAGCCGACGGTCGCATCGGCGGCGACGGCACTCGCATGGCCGATCTGGACGGTGACGTTGCCGCTGCCGCTTTCGGAACTGACGCATTGCAGCGGGCCGGCGTCGGCATAGAGGATGGTCTCGCGGCCGAGATGCTCGACCAGCCGTACCCGTCCTGCAAAACTCGCTGTCCCTTCCGCGGCCAAGCTGATGCTCTCCGGCCGAATCCCCATCGTCACCCTATCGCCGACCTGTACGGATGCCGCTTCCGTCAGTTCGACAGTCAAAGGAGAAAGACCGGCGGTCGACAGCGTGGCGGCGCCGCCGGAGACGGCGGCGACGGTCACTTCGAAAAAATTCATCCGGGGTGCGCCGAGGAAGCCCGCGACGAAAAGGTTGGCCGGATTGCGATAAAGTTCGAGCGGAGCGCCCACCTGCTCGACCGAGCCGCGATTGAGCACGACGATACGGCTCGCCATTGTCATCGCCTCGGTCTGGTCGTGCGTGACATAGACCATGGTGGCGCCGAGCCTGGCGTGCAGATCGGAAAGCTCGACGCGCATCTGCGTGCGCAGCGCTGCGTCAAGGTTGGATAGCGGTTCGTCGAACAGGAACACGTCGGGCGAGCGGGTTATGGCACGGCCGATCGCCACACGCTGACGCTGGCCGCCGGAAAGCTGTTTCGGCCGCTTGTCGAGCTGGTCGGTAATGCGAAGGATCTTGGCGGCTCGCAGCACGGCGGCATCGATCTCGGCCTTGGGGCGATGCGCCATGCGCAGGCCGAAACCCATGTTCTCGGCGACCGTCATATGCGGGTAAAGCGCATAGGACTGGAAGACCATGGCAATGCCGCGCTCACCCGGCTCGGTGGTGGTGACATCACGGCCGTTGATGAGAATTTCACCGGTCGAGACGGTTTCAAGCCCGGCGATGATCTTCAACAGCGTTGACTTGCCACAGCCGGACGGCCCGACGGTGACAATGAACTCGCCCTGTTCGACGCTGAGATCGATGCCGCGCAGCGCGTGGTAGCTGCCATAATTCTTTTGTATCTGCCGGAGTTCAAGACTGGTCATGGAGCCCTGCTTGCGAAATGAGTTTCGGATCGGGGCGACGCCTTGAAGCCATGGTCGCTCATCCCTTGACCGCTCCCATGGTGAGGCCGGTGATGAAGTGCTTCTGCATTAGGAAGAACATGGCAACCGGCGGCAAAGCCACAACGATGGTTCCGGCCGAGATCAAGTTCCAGGCCGAAACCCATTCGCCGCGCAGGTTGGCCAGGCCGGCGGTTACCGGTTTGACGGTATCGCTGATGGTGAGCACGACCGCCCAGAAATAATCGTTCCAGATGAAGGTGAAGAGCAGGATCGCCAGCGCCGCAAGAGCCGGCCGCACCAGCGGCACCACGACATGTACCAATGTCTGAAACGGTGTCGCGCCCTCGGCCCTGGCGGCCTGAAACAGTTCTCCCGGCAACGCGGCGATGAAGTTGCGCATGAACAGTGTCGCAAACCCGGTCTGGAAGGCGATGTGGAAGATGATCAGGGCGGCCATCGTGTCGTAGAGGTTGAGCCGCACCATGAGATCGCGCACCGGGATCATCATGATCTGGTGCGGCAGGAAGTTTCCGCCGACGAACAGGGCGAAGACGAGCATGTTGCCGCGAAAACGGTAACGGGCGAGCACGAACCCGGCGAGCGTGCTCAAGATGAGAACGCCGATCACCGAGGGGATGGTGATCGTCAGGCTGTTGAGGAAGTAGCGGGCCATCGGCGTCTGGGTGAAGACCGCCGTGTAGTTGTCGACCAGGCCGAATTGGGTCGGCCAGCCCCACAGATTGCCGCCCATGACATCCTGCGTAGAGCGGAACGAGGTAAGGATGATGGCAAAGAGCGGCGCCAGCCAGACAATCAGGATGCCGACCACCAGCACGACATAGAGGCCACGCTGCCAAATAGCAATCTCGGGAATCGGGCGGGGAAACATCAGCCGCCTCTTTCATCGGCGCGGATCATCCGCGTCAGGTACCAGGCGATGAAGACCGCCATGATCACGAACAGCACCGAGGCAATGGCCGCGCCATAGCCGAAGCGGTAGGAAAATATGGACTGCTCGAACATCTGATAGGCAAGCACCTCGGACGAACCGAAGGGGCCGCCGCTGGTCATCACCGAGACCATGTCGAAGGAACGCAGTGCGCCGACGACAGTGACGGCGATGGCGATAAAGGTGACCTGCGTCAGCTGCGGCAACACGATGTGGCGCAGCATGTTCCAGCCCCTGGCGCCGTCGACCCGCCCGGCGCCGATCAGGTCCTCGCTGAGATTGTTGAGGCCGGCGAGATAGAGCACCATGCAGAAGGCGATCTGCGGCCACAACGCTGCGATCACGACGGCGAAGGTGACGAAATTTTCATCCGACAGCACTGCCGGGGCGGTCGCGCCGAAGGTGCGGAATATCAGGGCGAGAAGTCCGAATTCCGGCGTATAGACCCAGGTGAAGACCACGCCGACGGCAACCGAAGCCAGCACCAGCGGAATGAAGAACAGCGATTTGAGCAGGCGCATGCCGCGGATTTTCTGGTTGACGAGCAGCGCGATGGCGAGGCCGAGCGGCGGCGCCAGCATGAACATCACCAACCAGATCAGATTGTTCTTCAGCGAAACATAGAACTGCGGGTCGGCGAACAGTTCGCGGTAGTTGCCGAGGCCGATCCAGACCATCGGGCTGAAGCCGTCCCATTCGTGCAGGCTGATCCATAGGCTCTCGACCGCAGATGCCAGAATGACGACGGAAAACAGCACAGCGGCGGGCAGAATCAGAAGTGTCGGTGTCAGCCACCAGCGATGGCGGCGCCAAAGCTTCGTCATTTTGGGAGACCTCATTCACGGAAAGCATCGGGGAGCAGAGCACGAACCCCGCTCCCCTCCGCTGGGAGGCGCTAGATCTTGAAGATCCGGCGACGGGTTCCCTCGAGACGCTGAAGAATGGCGTCCCGGCGCTCCGGCTTGGCCATGAATTCCTGGAAGCCGACCAGGCCGGCCTGGGCCATGTCGGGATCGGTATCGCGGTCGTAATATTGCGATGTGCCGGCCACCGTCTTCAGGCTTTCCACGGCTGCGTTGACCAGCGGATCCTTGCTGGCCGGAAGGTCGTTGCGCGGCGGAACGTTGCCGCCAGGTTCCAGATAAGGGCCGAAATTTTCCGGCTGGTAGAAGAAGGCGAGGAACTCGCGGGCACCCGCCTTGTTCTTGGCGTTGGCCGGGATGTGGACCGAATTGACCGAGAATTCTTCGTAGCGGTCGAGGGCGCCGTCAATCTTCGGGAAAGGAGCGAATGTCAGCTGCTCGAGATCCTGCTCAGGGAAAGTAGCCTTCACGAAGGCACCGAGGTTCATCATGCCGGCCTTCTTCTGGGCGAGGAAGGCGCCGGCCTCCTGCCAGCCGAACGACGTCTGATCCGGTGTGAAGAAACCCTGCTTGATCAGCTCTTCCCAGTGGTCGAAAACAGGCGTCAGCGCCGGGTCGGTGTAAGCCATCTTGCCGTTCATCAAGGCAAAGTGCTTGTCGAGACCGTTGATCCGCAGGTTCATCTGGTCGAACCATCCGGCCGCCGGCCAGAGTTCCTTGGTGCCGATGCTGACGGGAATAAGGCCGGCAGCCTTGGACTTCTGGCCGTAAGCCAGGAATTCGTCCCAGGTCGCCGGCACCGTCAGTCCGTGCTCGGCAAAGACGTCCTTGCGATAGAACATGCCCCACATCGTGCCGCCAGTCGGCAGGCCATACTGCTTGCCGTCGACAGTGACGGCACCGGTCATGGCACCCAGCACGTCCTTGTACTTTTCCTTCTCGAACAGATCCGAAATGTCGTCGAACAGGCCGCGGGTGACGAAGGCGCGCATGCGGTTTCCGGAGAACCAGAAGCAGACATCCGGCGCCCCGGCGACAAGGTAGTTGCGGATCGCGGTCTTGTGGGCCTCGTGATCCATATTGTTGATCACAACCTTGGTGCCGGACTGCTTCTCGAAGTCGGCCGCAATGCGCCGCAAGATCCGCAGGGCATCGGCATTGTTTTCGTCTGAAATGATGGTGACTTCGCTCGACTGGCTGAGTGCCGGCATCGGGAAGCCCGCGAGGGCTCCAGCGGAAATGCCCCCAGCTCCCTTCAGGAAATTGCGCCGCGTCGACGGCTTTTCAATCCACTTGAACGTCATTGTTACTCCTCCCGTGTTGTCAATTTCTCTACTGGCACACCGGCCGGCGCGGTTGTTCTTCTCACCGGCACCGCTCACCTCCCGGGCAAGGGAATATGCTTGCCCGCTCCTTCAGAGCGCGGTGATATTGCTAACCGGATTAATTTCGCTGACCCCCGGTTCGGGTGTTGAACAGTCGGGCAAACTTATGCATACGTTTTCTCGAGAGGCAATAATTAATTTACAAAATTAAGAAAGCGGATCCGTGAAGCTCAAGGGTGACCCGAGCACGACTCGGGCGATGAACCGCAGACTGATCCTCAATCTCTTGCGGCAGGAAGGAGCGCGCAGCCGGGCCGACATAGCGTCAGTTACCGGCCTTAGTCCGGCAGCGGTCACCTTCGTCGTGGCCGACCTCATCGAGGATGGCCTGCTGATCGAAGGCAAGACAGTCGTGGGCTCGGCTGGGCGCCGCCCTATCCCGGTGGATATCAACTATGCCAACGGCCTTGCCATAGGTTTCAAGCTGATGGTCGGATCGGTCGAATGCGTGGTCACCGATCTTGCGACCAATCCGCTGGGCTCTCTGCGCGTCAAGCTCTCGGACAGCGATCCCGACCATATCATAGCGACCTTGGCCAAGGCGGTGCCGGAGCTGATTTCGATTGTCGATCGGCCCGCTGCCAAGCTTGCCGGGATCGGCATTTCAATGCCTGGCGTCATAGACAACCAGAAGGCTGTGTGTATCCGCAGCAATCGCTACAACTGGGACAACGTTCCCCTTGGCCCGATGCTGGCCGAACTGGTAGACGTCCCCGTGTGGCTTGAGGACGACACCAATGCCTATGCCATTGCCCAGCAACTCTTCGGCCTCGGACGCCAGCACCGCAATATGGCCGTGCTGGCGATCGGCGTCGGAATCGGCTGCGCGCTCGTCTTCGATGGCAAACTCTATCGCGGCGCGAACGGTGCCGCCGGCAAGTTCGGCCACAGCTCTTATGAGGAGAACGGCCGCCTTTGCGAGTGCGGAAAACGCGGCTGCTTGATGGCCTATTACGCCGAGCCGGCGATCCTGCGCACCTGGCGCGAAGCCACCGGGCACAACGAAACGGATAGCAAAGTCAGCCTTATGGCAGCCTTGGCAGACCGCGAACCGCGAGCCGTCGCCATTCTCGAAGAAGCCGGACATGGCATCGGCCGGCATCTCGCCAATCTTGTCAACATCACCGACCCGGAGGTCATTGTCGTCGGCGGTGAAGCCGTGTCGTTTGGCGATGCGCTGTTTGGCCCAATGCGGCTGACGCTTGGGAAAAATACCTTTCGCGCGGCACCACCAATGCTGCTGGACTGGGAGGACAATTCCTGGGCAAGGGGAGCGGCTGCTCTCGTAACGCAGAAACTCTTTGATTTCGAAACATCTGCCGGCAACGCCGCTCCGCTTTCAAAGCCGGCCCTATGGTCGGCATAGGTGAGTGAAACAGACAGCCCTGCGCCTCAGGCCGCCCGAACGCTGCGCGCTCCACGCGCCCAGGCCGGCAGCCAATCGCCATGCGCAACCAGCAAATCATCGACCAGCGACCATATCTGGTCGAGGTCGAGCTCGGCCGCCGTGTGCGGGTCCATCATCGCCGCGTGATAGATGTGCTCGCGGTTCTCGGTCATCAGCGCTTGGACCGTCAGCTCCTGGACGTTGAGATTGGTGCGGATCAGCGCGGTGAGCTGCACCGGCAGGTCGCCAATGAACGTGGGTTGAATGCCGGAGGCGTCGACGAGGCATGGCACCTCGGCCGCGCAATTATACGGCAATGTCGTGATGCAGCCATTGTTGCGGACGTTGCCGTAGATCACCGACGGCTCGCCGGTCCAGACCGAGTTCATGATCGAGGACGCATATTCCTTCGACTGCTCCACTTCGATCTTGTCAGCCGAGCGATAGGCTTCCGCTTGCCCCTTCCAGCGTTCGATCTGCTCGATGCAGCGCTTCGGGTATTCGTCGAGCGGGATACCGAATTTCTCGATCAGATCCTCGCGCCCGTCCTTGATGAAATAGGGCGTGTATTCCGCGAAATGTTCGGAGCTCTCGGTGACGAAGTAACCGAGGCGCTTCAGCATCTCGTAGCGCACCTTGTTCGGGCAGCGCGGATTCCATCCAGGCTTCGGCGCCCGCCCTTCGCTGTAGGCGCGCAGCAGATCCGGATAGAGATTGCGGTAGGAGCCGTCCGGCTGGCGATGCTCGAACTTCAGGTAGAAGGCCATGTGATTGATGCCGGCCGAGCGGTAGCGAATCTCCTCGCAGGGAATGTCGAGATCATGCGCCAGCTCCATTGCCGTGCCTTGCACCGAATGGCAGAGGCCGACCTGCTTGATGTCGGGGTATTTCTCCGCGATCGCCCAGGTGTTGATCGCCATCGGGTTGACATATTGCAGCATGATCGCCTGCGGGCAGACCGCGAGCATGTCCTCGCAGATCTTCCAGAGATGCGGCACGGTTCTCAACCCTCGCATGATACCGCCGACACCGAGCGTATCGGCGATGGTCTGGCGCAGCCCGTATTTCTTCGGAATTTCGAAATCGGTCACCGTGCAGGGCTCGTAGCCGCCGATCTGGAAGGCGACGACGACGAAATCGGCGCCCGCCAGCGCCTTGCGCTGGTCCGAATAGGTTTCGGCTTTGGCCTTTACGCCAAGCGTCGAGATCAGCTTGCCGACGACGATTGCGCTTTCCTCGAGCCGTTGCGGATTGATGTCCATCAGCGCGATCGTCGCGCCGGATAAAGCCGGACGCTGCAATATGTCGCCGACGATGTTCCTCATGAACACCGTCGAGCCA
Organism: Mesorhizobium sp. M0808; assembly: GCF_040320025.1. Taxonomy (NCBI): domain Bacteria; kingdom Pseudomonadati; phylum Pseudomonadota; class Alphaproteobacteria; order Hyphomicrobiales; family Phyllobacteriaceae; genus Mesorhizobium; species Mesorhizobium sp. M0808. Next base: position 121,740 of record NZ_JAMYOX010000009.1, on the reverse strand, counting down.
GCTCCGATGAAAGCGACCTTGGGATTTCTTGCCACAACAACCTCCGGCATAAGCAATTAGGCTACCTCGAAAGCGGCTTTGACCAGCCGTTCGGTGTAAGCGGTCTTGGGATGGGACAGGACTTCGTCGACCGGCCCCTCTTCGACGATCTTGCCGTGCTGCATGACGATGACGCGGTGGCACAGCGCCCGCACGACCTTGAGGTCGTGCGAGATGAAGATGTAGCTCAGGCCCCGTTCGCGCTGCAGCTTGCGCAGCAATTCGATGATCTGCGCCTGGACCGAGAGATCCAGCGCCGATGTTGGCTCGTCGAGTACGATGAATTCCGGTTCGAGCGCGACGGCGCGGGCAATCGCAATACGCTGGCGCTGGCCGCCGGAAAACTCGTGCGGGAAGCGCGAGAGGATATCGCCGGGCATGCCGGCGCTGATCAGCGCCTCGCGCACCCGCTCGATCCGATCGTTCCTGGTGGCGCCCATGCGGTTGACGACCAGCCCTTCCTCGATGATCTGGCCGATCGTCATGCGCGGGTTGAGCGACGAGAACGGATCCTGGAAGACGACCTGCATGCGCGACCGCAACGGCCGCATCTGCGCGCGCGAACAGCCATGGATCGGCTGGCCATCGAAATAGATCTCGCCGCTGTCCGTGGTGTTGAGCCTGAGCAACGCCTCGCCGAAGGTGGTCTTGCCCGATCCGGATTCGCCAACGAGACCCAGCGTCTCGTGCCGCCGAAGGGTCAGGCTGAGGCTGTCGACGGCGACGAGTTCGCGCAGGTCCGGCCTCATGAACGTGCCATGCCGCAGCATGAAGGAGACGCGCACATTCCTAGCTTCAAGAATAACGTCGGCGCCTTCCGGCAACGGATTTGCCTGGCCGCGCGGCTCGGAGGCAAGCAGGTGACAGGTGTAGGGATGCTGCGGATTGGCGAACAGCTTCTCCGTCACATTGTGCTCGCGCATCTCCCCATGCTGCATGACGTAGACATAGTCGGAGAACTGCCGCACCACGGTCAGGTCGTGCGTGATCAGGATCACCGCCATGCGCAGTTTCTTCTGCAGGTTTCGGATGAGATTGAGGATCTGCGCCTGAACCGTGACGTCGAGCGCCGTCGTCGGCTCATCGGCGATCAGCACATCGGGATCGTTGGCCAGCGCCATGGCGATCATTACACGCTGGCGCTGACCGCCGGAAAGCTGGTGCGGGTATTGTTTCAGCCGCGCTTGGGGTTCAGGGATTTGCACCTGCTGCAGCAGCTCGAGCGCCCTTGCTTCGGCCTGCCTGCGGCTCATCTTGCGATGCACCCGTATCGCCTCGACGATCTGGCTGCCGATCGTGTAGATCGGGTTGAGCGAACTCATCGGCTCCTGAAAGATCATCGAGATGCGGTCGCCGCGCAGTTTGCGCCGCGCACGCTCGGAAAATTTCAGGATGTTCGCCCCGTTGTATTCGACAGTCGATTTCGGCGACACGACTGCGCGCTTCGACAACAGTCCCATGACGGTGCGCGCCGTCACCGACTTGCCCGATCCCGACTCGCCGACAATGGCGATCGTCTCGCCGCGATAGAGCTGGAACGAGATGTCCTTGACGGCTACGATCATGCCGTGTTCGACCTTGAAATCGACGGCGATGTTGCGGGCATCAATGACCGGGTTTTCCGAACGGCCGTCATGGTCGAGCCGGACAGGCGGTGCGAAGGATTTGACGAGCGCGTGTTGCATCATGTCATGCTCAATAAGGATCGACCGCATCGCGCAGTCCATCCCCAAGCGCGTTGAACGCGAAGACGGTGACAAGCACGAAGCCGACCGGCGAAAGGATCCAGGGATAAGTGCCGATGACCGAATAGGTCGCGGTGTCTTGCAGCATCAGGCCCCAGGAGATCAGCGGCGGCTTCACCGCGAAGCCGAGAAAACCGAGGAAGGATTCGAGCAGGACCACGCTGGGGATTGCCAACGTGACCGCAACGATCACGTGGCTCATCACGTTCGGAAAAATGTGTTGCATGATGATGCGGCCATCTGTGGCGCCGACCGCCATCGCCGCACGAACGTAGTCGATCCGCGCCAGTGCCAGGGTCTTGCCGCGCACTTCGCGCGACATCTGCGCCCAGCCGAGTGCCGACATGACAACAATCACGAAGGCCAGGAAAACATTCGTCGGCGCCGTCACCGGAACCAGCGAGGTCAGCGCCAGATAAAGCGGCAATTGCGGAAACGCGAGCACCAGTTCGACGAAGCGCTGGACCCAGACGTCGAATGTGCCGCCGAAATAGCCCGACACCATGCCGACCGTCGTGCCGATCACGGTGACGATGAAGACCACGGTCAATGCGATCATCAACGAGATGCGCGAACCATAGATCGCACGAGCCAGCACATCGCGACCGAATTTGTCGGTGCCAAGGAAGTGCACCGGCTGGCCGTCGGTCGAGCCGAAGAAGTGCCGGTTCGCGGGAAGCAGGCCGAGCAGTTTGTACTCCGCTCCCTTGACGAAGAAGCCGAGCAGCCGCGGATGGTCGTAGTCCGGCCCGACGACGGGTTGGAAGGTGACCGGGTCGAGGTCTTCCGAATCCGCCAGGGCATAGACGCGTGGCTGGAAGACGAAGTTGCCGTCCTTGTCATGGAAGCTCATCATCTGCGGCGGGGCGAAGCCGACATCGGTCACCTTGGGATCCATCGGTGCGAAGAAGTCGGCAAACACCGCCAGCAGCACCAGAAACGCGACCAGGATGAGCCCGGCCATGCCGGTCCAGGACCGTTTCAGGCGGCGCCAGACGAGTGCGATGTAACTCTCATTGCCGCGCGGCTTGATCTTGGCCGGTTCCTCGGCAATTGGCGGCAGCGAGGGCTCGAAAGCAAGCATCTCAGGACCCTGCATATTGGCGCACGCGCGGATCGAGCATGACGAGCAGCATGTCGGCGATGATGTTGCCGACGATCAGCGTCGCCGACAGCACCATCATGAATGTCGCCGTGACATAGACGTCGCCCACCGCCATCGAGCCAACGATCGCCGGGCCGACGGTCGGCAGGGCAAAGATGATCGCGGTCTCGATCTCGCCGGTCAGCATATAGGGCAGCACCACGCCCTGATACATGACCAGCGGATGCAGCGCATTGGGCACCGCATGGCGCATCACGACCGCACCGCCGCTAAGGCCCTTGGCGCGAGCGGTTTCGACATATTGCGCATTCAGCGTGTCGAGCAGATTGCCGCGCATCACCCGCATGTTGTAGGCGAGCCCGCCGAAGGTGGCGATGGCGACAACCGGCCAGACATGCCGGACGAGATCGACGAACTTCGCCCAGGACCACGGCGCCCCGCCAAATTGCGGCGAGAAGAAGCTGCCGATCTCGGAGACGTTGAATTGGAAGACCAGCAAATAAACGATGATCAGCGCCATCAGGAAGCGCGGCACCGTCATGCCGAGGAAGGAAATCGCTGACAGCGTACTGTCGATCCAGCTGTACTGCCTGGTCGCCGCCCAGATGCCGAAGGTGATACCGAGGACCGATGCCAGCAGATGGCACACCAGCGCCAGGAGCAGCGTGCGCGGCAGGCGCTCGCCCACCACATCGGCCACCGGCTTATTGTAATAGAGGCTGTAGCCGAAATCGCCGCGGGTGATGATGCCGCCGATCCAGTTGAGATACTGGACGGGCAGCGGCTTATCGAGACCGTGTTCTATCCGATAGGCCTTGGCCTGCGCGTCGGCCTCGGCGAATGAGGCCCCGCCCTGATTGATCAACTGCGAGCGGATGTAGTCGGCATAGTCGCCCGGCGGCGCCTGGATGATGGCGAAGGTGACCAGGCTCAGAATGGCGAGGACCGGGATCGCCGACGCTATGCGCGTGAGCAGGAATCGCAACATCGGTCGGTCCGCTTCCTTGTCTAGCCGGTCGCTCTCTTTGAGCGTACGGAGGTTTGCTTTGTCCGGCCGCGCCAACTGGCGCGGCCGGAGTTCTCAGTCAGGGGAGGTAAACCTAGTTCATCGGGCCCTTGTCTCCGGGCTTGCCGGGAAGCTCTTCGGGGAACAGCTCGTATTTGGCCTGCTTGTCGGCAGCGACAAAGACCCGCTCGCGGACAATCGAATCCTCGGCCCAGTTGAACATGAAGATCGGCGTGCCCTGCGGGATGTTGGAGAAGCGTTTGTTGATGATCAGCGCGCCGGGATATTCCGTCAGGCCGACATTGTAGACGTGCTCGGTCGAGATCTTCTGGAACTCTCTCATCAGGCTGGCGCGCTCGTCATTGTCCGCGGACGAGACAAATTTGTTGACGATGTCGACGAGGTCCTTCTCGAAAGGCATCATATCGACCTCGCCGTTTTCCGGCGCACGATGGTCCCAACTGGTTCGTGGACCGACCGGGGCCAGTTGATCGGTATTCTGGACGACGGAAGTCAGCTCCTGATCGTTGCGCCGTACCAGCCAGTCGAAGCGGCCGGAGTATTGCGAGGCATCGCGCTGGGTGCCGTTGAGTCCGTTGAGCACGATCCGAAGCCCTAGCTTTTCCATCTGGGCGACTACACCTTCGGCAAGGCTCTTGTCGGTAGTGTAGTCGTTGTTGACGAGCATCACGATCTCGACATTCTTGCCGCCGGCGGTACCTGCAGGAAAATTGACGAAGCCGTCGCCGTCCGTGTCTTTCAGGCCTGCCTTGGCGAGTTCCGCCTTGGCGCCTTCGAGATCGAAGGGGTAGTAGACCGTCGACTTCCGGTCGTAGAAGCTCGTGCCCGAGGATAAGCCGCCCGGATAGATGGCAGTGAACGGACCCTTGACCAGCGAGTCGCCGAGCGCCTTGCGGTTCAGCGCCATGGTGACGCCCTTGCGGAAATCCTCGTTGCGGTTCAGCTCGCGTATCGCCTGTCCGCGCTCGTCGGGGTTGCCCCAGCCATTGGCTGAGAAATTCATGCGCAGATTATAGCCGATCAGCCGCGCGCCGAACGCAAGCCGTGCCGGTGCGTCCTTTTGCGCCGCGCGCTTCAGCGAGGCAACGAAGTTCTCCGGCTGCTCCAGATTGGAGAAGTCGCCGGCTCCCGCGACGGCCTGAACGTCGCGGTCGGCCCAGGTCGACAATTTGTAGTGCAGTTCATTGAGATACGGCAGTTGGTTGCCCTTCTCGTCGACCTTCCAATAGTACGGATTGCGACGCATGACGATGATGTCGTCGGGGCGGTATGCCACCGGCACCCAGGCACCCATCACCGGCATGTTCATATATTCCGGCGGGAACGCGTTCTTGAACTGCTCGTAGGTGTTCTTCGAATATTTCGGATGCTGCGGCTTGAGGATATGCGACGGGCCCGGACAGAAGGTGCCGTAAGCCATGGCGTAAAGGTATTGTTTCGGAAAGGCGTCCTTGAACGTCCACTCGACGGTGTAGTCGTCGATTTTCTTCAACGTCGTGCCGACGCCGAAGGTCTCCTGCGTCGCGCCGTTCAGCGGCGACACATTGGGGTCGATCACCTCGTCGTCCCAATAGAACATCACATCGTCGGCGTTGAATGGAACGCCGTCCGACCATTTCGCGCCCTCGACCAGATGCATCGTCAGCGTGTGGCCGTCCTTGGACCAGTCCCAACTCCTGGCGAGGTTCGGCAGCGGCTCCGTGTCCTTGGCCTCGACCTGGAAAAGCGGCGCGGTGCGCGTCAGGCATTCGGAAAGGCCGATGTCGATGCCGCCCCAGCCTTGCGTCTGGCCGGCGCCATAATTCCAGCCTTCCGGCCGGCCGCCGATGACATGGCGCATCGTATCGCCGTAAACGCCGATGCCATCCGGCATGTTGCCGGTCTTGAAGACCAGCGGCTCCTTAGGCAAACGGTCCTTGACCGGCGGCAGCTTGCCCGCCTTGACGTATTTCTCGGTGACCCAATCCGGTTCGTGATATTCCGGCAGTGCCTTGAATTCCAGGATGGAGTCGCGCGCGACGTATTTGATCTTTCCCTCGGCGGGGAATTGCGCGGGCACCGGCGGCACGGTCGGCTCGGATGCATACGCGTTCAGCGCCGAGGCCGAGACGCTAAGCGCCAGCCCGGCGAGAATGCCAATGTTTCGAAAATTCCTCATCGTCTCTCCTCCCTGTTTGTTCAGGAGCGCGTTGACGCGCTCCATTTCTCCTCGAACGAATGTACAGACGGGTGCGGAAAATTCTCCCGAAAGCTCGCCGCGATCCACCCGGTGAAATTCACACGGCCTGCTTGAGAGCCGTTTTTTCCGCACGCAATTCCTCGATCGAACGGACGTCGCGCCTTGCCGCACCGGCCCATTCGCGGGTCTTGATCCTGGATTTCGAAAGCCGTTCCTTCGCGGCCGGCACCGCATCGGCATATTGCGGCAGCCAGCGAGCCTGGGCGACGACCATTTCGTCCACCATTTGCCAAACCTCTTCCGGCGTCGAAACCGCGCCGACCAGCGGGTCGTGCAGGACCGCGAGCTTCAGCAGGTCGATATCGCCGGAGATCGCCGCATGAACCGACATGCGCTGGACGTTGATGGAGGAAATGCAAGTGGCGGCGCAGGCCTCCGGCAGCGTGATGCCGGAGGCCATGTTGATACCGAAGCGGTCGACGAAGCCGGGCGACTCGACGATCGCGTCCTGCGGCAGGTTGGTGATGATGCCGTTGTTCTTGACGTTGAAATGGCCGCGATAAACGCGGTTCGTCTCCAGCGCCTCGAGAATGTGGCTGGCATGCTCGTTGGAGCGCTTGGCGGGGTCTATCGGCCTGGCGGCGGATTCCAGAAATTGCGGGAACTCCGTTTCGAACCAGTTGCGTGTTTCGGTCGAATAACGAAGGTAGCCGCCGGTCTCGCCGTGGATCCAGTCGGACATGTCGATCCAGCGGGTGATTTCGTCCGGCCGCTTGCGATACCAGGGCAGGTATTCGGAAAGATGGCCGTTGCTTTCGGTCGAATAGACGCCGAAGCGCTTCAGGACATCGATGCGCAGCTTTTCCTGCTGCGAATAGACCGGATGCGCCTCGAAGGCGGCAACCAGCTCGTCCTTACCGATCTTGCGGCCGTTGAGACGCAGGTCGATGAACCAGGTCTGGTGATTGATGCCGGAGCAGACGTAGTCGAGCTCGGTGCGCGACTTGGCGCCGAGCACTTCGGCGATCTGGTCGGCGCCATGCTGGACGCCGTGGCAGAGGCCGACGGTATCGACCCTGCCATATTCGATCGCCGCCCAGGTGTTCATAGCCATCGGATTGGCGTAGTTCAGGAATTTCGCCCCAGGCTCGGCGACTTCGAGGATATCCTTGCAGAAATCGAGGATTACCGGAATGTTGCGCTGGCCATAGAGGATGCCGCCGGCGCAGATCGTGTCGCCGACGCACTGGTCGATGCCATACTTCAAGGGAATGCGGATATCGTCCGCATAGGCTTCGAGACCGCCGACGCGAACGCAGCTGATAATGTAGCGGGCGCCCTCGAGGGCAGCACGGCGGTCTGTCGTTGCCGTAACCTTGGTCGGCAGCCTGTTGAATTCGACGACCCTGTCGAGGATCGACTTGATCATCTGGAGGTTGCGCTCGCTGAGATCGGTCAATGCGAATTCGACATCCCTGAATTCAGGAACGCACAAAATGTCGGTGAAGAGCTTCTTGGTGAACCCGACGCTTCCCGCACCGATGATAGCGATCTTGAAACTCATCAGCCTCACCTCGACCTGATCGAATGCTAGGGCAAAGGCGGAGAAAAGAGGCCTGGCCCGCCTGCCACGCTATGCAGGCTGGAATCCGGCACTTCCTCCCATCCGCTCTTTGACCGCGGTTTCTTTTGCTTTTCTCGAGGGATTATGCGCCTTATTCGGCACGCGACCAGAGAAGGATTATGCTTTTAGGGGTAATTTTGTGCTGCGGAACTTGATCGACATCGGGCCGGCGGGCAGGACGGTATCGCTGCCGCGCGGGCGCCAGCGCCTACACACCATGCCGACAAGCACCGGCTATGAAGTGCGCGAGAACGAGGTCTACGACTGGGATGGGCGCAAGCGCGGCCTGACGCCGTTTACCGTGCTCCAGCATACGATCAGCGGCACCGGCCGATTGCGCTACGAGAACCGGAACTACCGCCTGCAAAAGGGCGACACTTTGCTGGTTCTCGTGCCGCACAACCACCGTTACTGGCTGGCCAAGGGCGAACGCTGGGAGTTCTTCTGGATATCGATGAACGGCGAGGAGGCACTGCGCATCCACAAGTCGATCCTTGCCGCCGTCGGTCCGGTGCTGCGGCTGCAGCCCTCGACGATCGATCATCTGGCTGATTGCAGTGTGCGCCTGATCACGGGCGCGGTCTCGCCGGGAGCCGCCTCGGCCGTCGCCTATGAAGCAGCCATGGCGCTCTACGACGATGTCTTCGGCTCGCATGCCGTCACCGACGACAAGAGCGCCATGCAGCCGGTCATCGATCACATCAGGGCCAATCTCGACAGGCCGCTCCGCGTTGCCGATCTCGCTGAGATCAGCGGCCTGAGCCGCGCGCATTTCTCGCGCTGCTTCGCCGAGAGCGAGGGACTTCCGCCCGCCGAATTTGTGCTGCAGCAGCGACTGCAGCGCGCGGCGAAGTTGCTGACGAAGACCGATTTCCTGCCGGTCAAGGAAGTCGCCATCATGTGCGGCTTTGAGGATGCCAATTACTTTTCGAAGGTCTTCCGCCGCCTCTACGGCATCAACCCGACGCAATTCCGCACCAACGGAATGTATGCCAGCCTGGGAACCGCCCGATAGATTGGCACCGCGCGTGGCGTCGGAAGCGGGAACGCTTTTGCTTCCCCTTGGTTTAGGACAAGAGAGCCTGCTCGCCGCTGCGGCAACCCGCTCTTGGCGGAGATCAGGTCACAGTTGTCAGGGGAGTGATCGATGAACAATCCCGATCCGAATAACCCGAATCCACTGCCGGACAATCCCAATCCGGAGCCGGCCCGGCCGCCTGCCCCGCCGGAGACTCCGCCGGGAGAACCTCCAGGCGTACCCCCGCCCTCGCCGGATCCAATTCCGACGCCGGACCAGGAGCCGATCGGAGTTCCTCCCGGCACGCCTTCCGAAATTCCTTCGGAACCGACCTTTCCCGGGCCGACCGCCTGAAGGGCGGTCGGGTGGAGGATGGCAAGGGTGATTTCGGCGAAGCGCTCGAAACGGGTCTTGCCATGGAACGTTTTGCGCTGGCGCTCATTCACCCTTCCATCATGGAAACCCGCGGCGGGTCCTGCAACCAACGGAGGTTAAAATGAAAGTTAGCAACTGCATGACAAAGGACGTCGAGATCGCCAGTCCGCAGCAAACCCTGCGCGATGCGGCAGAAATGATGGGTCGCCTCGACGCCGGCGCAATGCCGGTGGGCGAGAACGATCGGCTTGTCGGCATGGTAACGGATCGCGACATCGCAATCCGCGGCGTCGCCCAAGGCAAGACACCTGACGCCAAGGTACGGGAAGTGATGAGCACCGAGGTCAGGTATTGCTTCGAAGACGAAGACGCGGAGGATGTTCTGCGTAACATGGCTGACCTGAAAGTGCGCCGCTTGCCGGTGCTGAACCGCGACAAGCGACTGGTCGGCATCGTTTCGCTGGGCGACCTCGCCACCAACAGCGAAACGGCGACAGCAGGTGAAGCGCTGAGCGGCATCTCGCAACCCGGCGGCGAGCACTCGCAAACGATACACTGACGGCGCACCACCGGCCGGCCTTTGCTACGATCGAACCGCCGGCTGGATAGACGCCGGCCTGCCGGCGAAACTGTTCAGAGCGAACTGGACTGCAACCCGACGAGGAGCAAGCCATGATTACGATGAAGGCCGTCCGTATCCACGATTTTGGTGGACCGGAGGTTCTTTCGCTGGACGCGGTTCCGTTGCCTCAGCCGCATGACGACGAGGTCACGCTCAAGGTCTACGCGGCAAGCGTCAATCCCGTCGACTACAAGGTTCGCGAGGGCTCTTCGGGCGCGGATCTGCCCGTCACGCTCGGCCGCGACGTATCCGGCGTGGTGGAACTGTGCGGCACGCGGGCCCATATGCTGAAGAAGGGCGATCCACTATATGCCATGCTCGGCAACGACCGCGGCGGCAACGCCGAATATGTCGTCGTCAAGGCAACGGAGGCGGCAGCGAAACCGCAACGCTTAAGCCACGCCGAAGCCGCCGCCGTGCCACTTGCGGGCCTTACCGCGTGGCAAGGCCTTTTCGATCACGGCGGCCTCAAATCCGGGCAGCGGGTCCTTATCCATGGCGGCGCCGGCGGCGTCGGTCATCTGGCGGTGCAGTTCGCAAAGGCCGCGGGCGCGTTTGTCGCGACGACCGTTTCCGCGCAGGATTTCGATTTCGTCCGCGCGCTTGGCGCCGACCAGGCGGTCGATTACAAGAACCAGCGCTTCGAGGAGCTTGTCGAGAACGTCGACCTCGTTTTCGACCTGGTAGCGGGTGAAACACAGGACCGCTCGTGGGACGTGCTCAAGCCCGGCGGGACGCTCGTCTCAACGCTTTCCGAACCGTCGGCGGAGAAGGCCCGCCTGCATCGGGCTCGCGGCGTTTCCTATTTGACCAAGCCGAACGCGGCGCAGCTTGCCGAGATCAGCCGCCTCATCGACGCCGGGAAGGTCAGGCCATTCGTGCAGGCAATCTATCCTCTTGAGGAAGTCGCCAGGGCCGAGGAACAGCTCGAGAAGCAGCATACGCGCGGCAAGATTGTGCTTCAGGTAGCTGCCTGAGCACTCGCCGAACAACAGGCCGCAGGCCAGTTTGCGGAGTGCTCGGACACAGGCCGTTTTCTGCTGTCCAGAAGCCCGGCGGCCGAGAGTTTGACACAGGACGGCCCGCCGGGCCTGGCCGGCTTAGGCAGGTGCCGGCTGAAGCAGCATGCGCCGGGTTTGCCGGGATGCGCAAATCAAACAAATCAAGGAGATGCAACGGATTGTGAGGCACGTCGCGACGACACCTTCGCACCGCCGCCGTCAGTTAACTGCGAAGCGCAGGACACAGCGTTTGCCGACAGGCGGGCTAGTTCCTACCGGCCGCAAGCCGCAAAAACCGCTTCAAACTGTCGGAAACCGGCGATAGGTTCGAACCATGTCTCAACCCGCCAATCCGATCTCCATTGCCCGTCGCGATCAGATGTTTCCAGTGCTGGCTGAGGCGGACCTGGACCGCATGGGCCGTTTCGGCGAAGCTGTGTCCTATGCTGCAGGCGAACAGATCGTCAAAGCCGGCGAGCTGGCGCCCGGTCTGATCGTGGTCCTGTCCGGCAAGGTGGATATCATCCAGGGCGGCAGCTTCGGCCGGCGCGAAACAATCGTCACGCACGGTGCAGGCAATTTCGTCGGCGAGTTGGCGCAGCTTTCAGCCCGACCCTCACTGGTGGATGTGGAGGCGGTCGAGCCGGTCGAGGCGCTCGTCATCCCCTCGCAAAAGCTGAGGGACCTGATGGTGCAGGAAGCAAACCTCGGCGAGCGCATCATGCGGGCGCTGATCCTGCGCCGTGTCGGCCTGCTCGAGAGCGGCACAGCCGGCCCGATCATTGTCGGACCGGTCGACAGCGGCGACGTTTTGAGGCTGCAAGGTTTTCTGGCTCGCAGCGGTCAGCCGCATCGCGTTCTCGATTCGGCTGCCGATCCCTGCGCCAGGACCCTGATCGAACGCTTCCATGTCGATATCCACCATTTGCCGATCGTGCTCTGTCCGAACGGCAAGCTGCTGCTCAATCCCGGAGAGAACGAGCTTGCCCGCTGCATCGGCCTGGTGAGGCCGATCGACGCCGGCAAGCTGTACGACGTGGCCATTGTCGGCGCCGGACCGGCCGGCCTCGCGGCGGCCGTCTACGCGGCTTCCGAAGGGTTGTCGACGATCGTGCTCGATTGCCGTGCCTTCGGCGGACAGGCGGGTGCCTCCTCGCGCATCGAGAACTACCTCGGTTTTCCGACCGGCATTTCGGGAATGGCGCTGATGGCGCGCGCTTACAACCAGGCGCAGAAATTCGGCGTCGAGATGGTGATACCGGACGAGGCGAAGCTGCTGGGCAGCGCAAGCGACACGTCCGGTGCCCACTACACGCTCGCCGTCGGCGGCGGGGAGACCGTGCGGGCACGGTCGGTGGTGATCGCCAGCGGAGCGCGCTATCGCCGCCTCGACATGGCAAACCTGGCGCAATTCGAGGGAACCTCCGTGCATTACTGGGCTTCGCCGATCGAAGCGCGGCTTTGCGCCGGGCAAGAGGTAGCCCTTGTCGGCGCCGGCAATTCGGCTGGTCAGGCTGCCGTCTACCTGGCGGCGCATGTGAAGAAGGTATGGCTGCTGGCGCGCGGCAGCAGCCTCGATGCGAGCATGTCGCGCTATCTGGTGGAGCGCGTCAGGGCACAGCCGAACATCGAAGTGCTGGCTGAGACGCAGATTGCGGCACTGGAAGGCGACGACGGCAATCTTGGCAAAGTGCGCTGGCGCAACCGCGACACCGAGACAGCACGTCCGATCCGCCACCTCTTCCTGTTCATCGGCGCCGATCCGAACACCGACTGGCTGGCGCAATGCGGCGTGGCGTTGGACGCGAAGGGCTTCGTTCGCACCGGGCCTGACATTGGCCAGGAACGTGGTGCACTGGAGACGAACCGCGGCGGGGTGTTCGCCATCGGCGACGTGCGCTCCGGCTCGATCAAGCGCGTCGCCGCTGCCGTCGGCGAAGGCGCCCAGGTGGTTGCAGCGCTGCATGCATATCTCGCGCGAAACGGCAGTCTCGCCGTGGCGCCACAACTGGTCAGGAGCGTATGATGGCAGACGAATGCAGGCACGCCGGGGACATTCGCGACGTGACACCGAGCGCGCTCGGCTGCGAGGAATGCCTGAAGAGCGGTTCGCAGTGGGTGCATCTGCGGCTCTGCCGCACATGCGGCCATGTCGGCTGCTGCGACGACTCGCCCAACCGTCATGCCACCAAGCATTTTCGGGCAACCGGCCATCCTGTCATCGAAGGCTACGATCCGCCGGAAGGTTGGGGATGGTGCTACATCGACGAAATCTTCCTCGACCTCGGCGACCGCACCACGCCGCAAAACGGTCCGATACCGCGCTTCATTTGAGCTTTTTGCGAGCGGGCCGCTACAGCAATTCCAGGAAAAGTGTGAACGGTTTTCATCCGGAATTGCGTCAAAACAAAAGATGGAGCTGTTCGGCGTTTCCGTGAAACGATGAACCATTCTAAAGCATGTCGCGCAAAAGTGCAGCGGTTTTGCGATAACGACATGTATAAAACAAGAATCTAAAGCGCGTCGCATGAGGCCGATCGAACGCGACGCGCTTTAGTCCAAGGCTGCTTCGGCTTGAGCGGGCGTATCGCGTCCCTCTGGTGGTGCCGATGACCGCTCGCGCATATGCCTGACGGTCTGGAGGACACGATCGGCAAGAAATGCAAGCGCGCCCTGTGCCGTGCGCGTCCCGATGACGGATTCCAGCGTAACCGCCTGCGTTGAGAATTTGTGTTTGAACGACTCTGCGCCACAGAGGAAATCGACCATGCTCAAGCCGTGATCGATCGACCACTGCACGTAATCCATCAACAGGATCACACCCGGCGACGCCCGGCCGAAATCCGGATCGAACGTCGTCACGAAGGCCATCATCACGTCGTGCTGGACGAAGTTGATCGACACCGCGACCATCACGCCATTGCATTCGAGGACGAAGATATGCAGCACGCCGGCGCGCGCCAACGCATCGACGAGCGCGGCGAGTACCGGCACGCCCTCTTCGAAGAGGTCTGATTCACGCATGCGCTCGGTCAGCCATTTCCGCTTCAAGGCCGCGAGGCGCTCCAGTACCGGTTGCAGCGGCTCGTCGGGCGCAAGCAGGCGAAATCTCACCTCTCCGGTTTCTTCCAGCGCCTTGATGCCGCGCCGATAGTTCTGGCGCGTCTTTTTCGACTGGTCCGCCAACCATGCCGCTCCGCTTTCCCATTGTCCGGCAACGCGATAGCTGACTTCCGTTCGGTGAAAGTGACGAAGCCTGATGCCGCCGGAAGCTCCCGGCGTGAAAATTTTGCGGGCCGCCGCATCCGGCGAGAGACGACTGATCAAGGCAAGATCGAAGCCACCTGCATCGCAGAGTTGCGTCCATAGCTCCTGCAGCGCCGATAACGAGCATTCCGGAGCAACGAGAATATCCCCATAGTCGGTATAGCTGCCGGCCGCCCATTCGAGAAACCGCAGCCCTCTGCGCCTGCCGATCGCCAGCGGAACGACAGCAACGAGTCTCTCGCCCTTCCAGACCAGGCCGATCCGCAACGCGCGCTGGTCACGGCGTTGTACGGTACTCCACCATGCCGAAATCCAGGCATGGCTTTGAAAGATCAGCCCGTCGGTACGATGCCAAAGCTCCATCCAAGCGGCTTCGACCGCAGCCAGGCGATCCGCCGAACGGACGATTTCCAGGCGCTCCGCGCCTAGGACGTCGATGGAAACAGCGGTGTTCATGAAGGAGAACTGTCCTGTGGCTGCGCGACCACATTGGGCCGTCTGTGAAACAGTCGCATGACATGCCTTGCCATCTTCTTGAGCGGCAGGATGTAGAGCCCAAAGAGCGACTGGTAATCGCGCACATCGCGATCGACCAGGCCAAATTTCAGGTCTTCATCCGGCTCCGGGACAAATTGCGTTCCGAACAGACGATCCCAGAACGAAAAAAGCAGGCCGAAATTCTTATCGTAGTGACGCGGGTCGATGCTGTGATGCACCTGGTGCCAGTGCGGACACAGGATGATGTTGTTCAACGGGCCGAACGATATCTTGAGATGCGTATGGCGAACAAAGTCCATCATCAGGATGTTGCGGATGACGTAGACGTTGATGCCGAAGATAGCGACCTCTACCGGATCGAGTGCGATCAGGCTCCAGACACCGAAGCAGATGCCCGGGATGACGCCATCCCACATACGGTTCATCAGATCGTCCAGCGGATGAACCCGGTCCTTGGTGATCCCCACCATCACTTCGGCCGAATGATGTACCTTGTGCAATTCCCACAGGAACGGGAAACGGTGCTGGGCGACGTGGTAGAGGTAGTATGAAATATCATAGGCGACCAGCATGGTTGCGGTGAAGATGACGATCGTCACCGGTCCCGCCGGGCCGCCGAGAAGCGGCGCGTGGATGTTAAGGAGCCAGCCAATTGCCTCACGTGTGCCATAGCCCACCGCGACGACGAAGGTGACGCCGGCAGGAATAAGCAGGAAAGGCATCATCGCCCGTTTCGTGATCCAGAACAGGGCGTCGGCTCGCGCCGACGGGTGCAGGATGACTTCCTGTGGGAAGGCGAAGTCGAAAAAGTCCCTGAGGGACTTATGTTCGGCAGTTCGCCAGTAGGCGATCACCGCGCTGCCCAGTGCGGTGAGGAGAAGCAGGCCGAGCGTGGTCAGATTGACGTTCGAAAGCTTTTCCACAATCGCTCTGGCAAATTCGGAAAACATTGATGCAGCGGCTCCTGGTCGTAAGTCGTAAGAAGGCGATCTGGCGAATAGCAAAGCACAAAATTCCCGCCAAACTCGCTACGCCGCCTGCAACCAGTGGCTGTTGCGGGCGCAGCGGGCAAAGCAGGCTGGATGGTGCGAGACTAGCAGATCAACGGTAACGAAACCGCTAAATGTCCAAACGTAATTAATGTCGAATACGGCTGGAACTCGCCCGGCAACTCTACGTTGGCACCGGTTTTTGCTGTTGCGGCGGGTGAATTGGGGCAAGATGGATATCGATCCCGGCTTCGCCCACTTCACCGTGCCAGGCGAGGCGTTCGGCTTGCTGCCTAGTGCCAAAACGCAGTGAAACCCAACCGCCTTGGCCCGGCATGTCACCGCCCGCGCCGATATCGAGCGCAGCATCAGGAAAGCGGATGGCCAACAGTACCTCGTCGCCGCGCAATACCGTGACCGTATCTTCGTGCCGGTCGGCATGGAGGCCGGCGGCCAGTTGGAAGACGATCTCGGACTGGCGCCTGCCGCCGAGCAGTTGGTCGGTGATGAGGATGCCATCGGCCTGGCGCGCCAAAGTGCGCTGATGCACGACGCCGAAGCGGCTTCTATAGCCGTCATGCCGGGCGCTCAGCCTCCAGTGCGGTCCCGGCTCGCTCTCCACCAGCGCTGCGACTGCCTTGTGCGACCAGTTGAAATTTCCAGCGATGGTGCTTTGGCTCTCGCCCTCGATGTTGAGCGTGTTGTGCGCCGGTGTGGAGCGGAACCAGTCGCGCCATGCGCCTCCCGAACCGTAGAGCCAGGTGCCGGGATCGACCAGCACCGGCTCATCGTCGATGCACAGGGTGAGCGACAGCGCGTCGGCATGGCCGTGCGCCGCTATCGAGAGATAGCCGAGCGGTCCATGGTCGAACGTCAGTTCGACATTGCGGCCATTCATTGCTCCGCGCCAGACGGAGAGCCCGCCTTGCGTGAATGTCTGCAAGCCATGCACCGCGGGCGCCGGGCCTGACGGCGCACCAAAGAAAAGCGAACGAAAATCGTCAGGCTCCGGCGCGTTGCCCGGCGTCCCCAGTAAGCCGTGGATGGCGGCCGCGACGGATCGGATATAGTTCGGCTCGTCGCCCAGCTTCAGCACATGGCCCTCATCGTCGTCGCCGAAGCGGGCGGCTTTCTGTGGCAGCCAGCCGACGAAATTGGCGAAGGCGCCCAGACGCGCTTCGACGGCCGAGGGAAACGGCGTTCCCGCCTGGCGTGCCGCGGCGGCGCACAGCAAGATGAGTTCGGCGCTGAAGGCTGCATAGGTCGGCGTTTGCTCGGCACCGGCGCCGTCGGCAAGAATCTGCTTGTGCGTCTCATTTAAGAGGGCGCTGCGGGCAATTTCGGATTCGGCCCCGAGCGCCAGGCAAACCAGATATTCGCCAGCCAACTCTGCGACGAGATGGTTGTTGGCGGAGGAATATCGCGACGGAAACCGCGGCAGCCAATAGGCGCTTGCCGCGAGTATCTCACCAGCTTTCCGCAGCGTCGCCGGGTCAAGCCGGTCACCGATAAGGTCCAGGGTGACGATCAGGCTGATGGCTCGCAGCGCTACTTCGATGCCGGAAGCCCAGCCAATGCCTCGGAACGGCGGATTGGCGGAATGCCAACTGCCGATTGCCGCCTCAATGGCACTCCGGGATCGATTGTCCTCGCTGAGGAGCAGGTGTGCAGCCAGTACTGGCAATTGCTGCAGCCGGTTGACCTCCCAGACATATTTTATATCGCCAAGGTCGCCGCCATCGCGAAAATCGATATCGAAAGTATGAGCCTCGGCGCCAGGCCAAAGCCTGCCGGTTACCGGATCAAGACGCCAAAGCTCAGCAGGAAACAAAAGATCGGGCTCACGCTTTGGCCATGTCCGCCCGAGTGCCGAAAACCGGCCATGAAGCATCTCTTGCGCGGCCGCCGCTATGGCCTGCCGTTGAGCGTCGGTCGCTGCCAGCGCAGCATGGCGAAATCCGGGCAGCACTGGGTGCAACTGCGGCGATGGATAGCGCTCCCACCCATCATCGCGGCGGCGCGACACGATCCTTCGACGTTGCTCGCCCAGCCGGTGCAACACCTCGGCCGGTCCCATGCTGCGCAATCGGTTGATGTACCAGCCGATTCTCATGCACGCCCCGTCAACGTTTCGGTCCTTGTATACCATGCCGTCGAAAAGCTGCGGGCCGGCAATCTTCTTTCCCGTTCGTTGCGGTTAATATCTCCCGCGAGCATGCGGAGGGAGCGATGCGAAAAGCGGTGTATGTTGTTGCCTGGGTGCTCGCCTTGCTTGTGGCGGCCGCGGCAGAGCCCATCCCTCTCAAGCGCGGCGTTGGCGTGCATCAGTGGCTCAACTGGTCGCCGGTGGAGAAAGACGGAACCTACGTTTGGCCGCCCTATCGCAGCGAAAAGGAGTGGCTTGCGGAAAGCAGGCCGCTCACCGACTGGCCGGCCGGGGAGGTGTTTGCCCACATCCGATCGATGGGCTTCGACTTCGTCCGGCTGAGCGTCGATCCCGGCCCGCTGCTTGCCAGCGGGGACGCCAAGCGGCAGCAGGCGCTGGACATACTTGCCGCCGCCGTTGAGCGGATCACGTCGACCGGCCTCAAGGTGGTTTTCGACCTGCATGGCGTCACTCAGGTTCCCGACTACAGCATGGAGATGATCTATGGCGGCGCCGACAGCGAGGGCGTTGCCCGCTATCGTCAAATGGTTGTGGCGGTCGCCGCCATGCTGGTCAAGATGGGCACCGACAAAGTCGCCCTCGAACCTTACAACGAGCCCGCATACTACCCTTGCGATGCGAGCGGCAGCGATCACTGGCAGCGGATCATGGCAGGGACCGTCCACGACATTCGAGCGGTCAGCAGCGAACTTACCATCGTTGCAACCGGCGCCTGCGGCGGCAGCATTGCCGGATTGGTCAACCTCAGCCCCAGCTTTGATGACCCAAACCTCTATTACAGCTTCCATATGTATGAGCCGCACAGCTTCACCCACCAGCGGCCCGATGACACGATCAGCTTTGCTTCGGGACTTCCCTGGCCGGCCGACAGCAGTACACCCGAAGTGGTGACCGAAACCCTTAGAGCGCGGATGGAAGCTGCCGGCTTGAGCAGGGTCGAGCAGGTCATGAACATGGCCACCGCGCGCCAAGCAATCGCGAACTATTTCGAGCAGAACTGGGGCCAGAGCCAACTGGAGGCGAGCTTTCGCCAGGCTGTCGACTGGGCTGAAGGCCATGGCATTCCCAGCCGGCGGCTCTTCATGGGCGAATTCGGCGCTATCCTCATGTCCGCGGACGGCCGCATGGGCGCCTTTGAGGCCGACCGTTCGCGCTATCTCAAGGCAGTGCGCCGACAGGCCGAACGCTTCGCGATCCCATGGTCTGTCTGGGAGTTCTCCAATCCCTATGGGATGAGCCTCATCCCGCCCGATGGCCCCCCGGTTCCCGACCCGGAGATGCTGCAGGCATTGGGCCTGCCATAGGTGCCGTCACTCCCCCTCACCGGTGAATAGCCGGCGGCGAACCTTGACCGCCGGGCCTGATCGAGGAACGGCCTGTGGCAGCTTTTCTCGCGGTTGGGTTGTGTTGGCACGAAGTGTTTAACACATTTGTTGTACTGAAGTGAGGAATGCGCGCGCCTAGGGGGAACGATGTGTGGAATTGCCGGATGGATCGGTCGAAGGGCTAAAAATCCACAAGAGCGGGCCGCCAGAATGTCAAACGCATTGCGGCATCGCGGTCCCGATGCCGAAGGCACCGAGATATTGGACCTGAATACCGGCGAGCAACAATTGGCATTGGTCCATCGCCGCCTGGCGATCATTGACTTGGCGCCCGAGTCAAATCAGCCGATGCAGATTGAGGACGGTCGTCTCAAAATAATTTTCAACGGAGAGATATATAACTACATCGAGTTGCGCCAGGAACTGATCGGCCTTGGCCATCATTTTCGAACGCGCTCCGATACCGAGGTGCTGCTCCGAGCCTACGATCAGTGGCGCTTGTCCATGTTCGACCGGCTGAGCGGCATGTTTGCCTTTGCACTCTGGGATGCTCAGAGGCAGGAATTGATCCTCGGCCGGGATCCCTTCGGGGAAAAGCCGCTTTACCTCATGCAAAGCGAAAGATTGCTGCTGTTTGCCTCGGAGATCAACGCATTGTTGTCGGCGCAGCAAGATGCGCAGCAACTCGATCTGGATGCGGTGGACAAGTATCTGAACTGGCGTTATGTGCCGGGACCACGCACGCTTTTTAAACAGATCCGCAAGCTCAATCCCGGAAGCTATGCTGTCTGGTCGCAAGGGGTGGTTAAGGAAACGCGCTACTATACGCCTCCGGATCAGGCGGCCCTGACCGAGCGGATCGACGGAAAAACCGCCAAGAAGCGATTTCTGGAACTGCTCGACCATTCCGTCGAGATCAGGATGCGCAGCGATGCACCTTTTGGGGCCTTTCTCTCCGGAGGACTCGACTCCTCGGCTATCGTCGCGCTGATGGCCAGGCACAGCGCTACGCCCATTCGCACGTTTTCCGTCGGGTTCGACGACGCGGCCTATAGCGAACTTGCATTCGCCCGGCGCGTTGCCGATCATTTCAAGACCGATCATTGCGAACTTGTCATCCAGCCAGGCGATCTGATGGATCACCTGCCGGCGATGGTTCGCCAACGCGGTGCACCTGTTTCGCAAAGCAGCGATATTCCAATTTACCTGATGTCGGAGCGCGCCGCCCAGGACGTCAAGATGGTGCTCACCGGAGAAGGAGCCGACGAGATTCTCGGCGGCTATCCCAAGCATCGCGCGGAATCACTGGCCGGGATCTACCAGTCGCTTGTTCCAGCCTCGCTGCACGATAACGTCCTTTCCCCTTTGGTACGCGCCATGCCGGGCGCGTCGGCCAAGGTCGATACGTTTGCCCGCACCGCGGGCGAAAGGGACTTTGCCGCCCGGATGGTCTCCTGGTTTGGAGCCGTTTCGGCGCAGCAGAGCGCTTGCCTGATCGGCGCGTCCGCAAATCGCCGTTATGAGCGCAACGACTTTCCGTTCTCGTCAAGCGCTGCGGCTTCCCATCTTCGCCGCGTGCTGTTTTTCGATCAGACATCGTGGCTGCCTGACAATCTCCTGGAACGAGGCGACCACATGATGATGGCCGGTTCAATCGAAGGAAGAATGCCGTTCCTCGATCGAGACCTGGTTTCATTCGTCAGCAAATTGCCCGATCGCCACAGGCTGGGTTGGTTGCACAGCAAGCAGATCCTGCGCGACAGCATGGCCAATATCCTCCCGGAGGAAATTCTCCGCCGCCGCAAGGTCGGGTTCAAGGTACCGGTCGCCGAATGGTTTCGCGGATCTATGAGGAACTACGTGCATGACCATCTTTGCTCGCCTCACTCCGTCATTCGCAGCTATCTGAGTCCGAAACAGCTAGATCAAATCGTCTCGGAACACACCACGCGTGCTGCAGACCACGAAAAGCTGATATGGGCGCTGTTGAATTTGGAGATATTCCACCGCGAATTCAGGCTCGACGCGCCGCCGCGATCGTCGGCCTCAGCGCTTGACCGGTTGACGGCTTGACGCGGCCGACCGCCAGACATCGCAGATTGCGCCGACAAACGGGGCGAGCTCAAGCCGTTCCCGATGCACGGCCATGGCACCGGCACCAAGCTTTGCCCGCAGTGCCGGGTTCTCCACGAGGCGGCTCAGCGCCTCGGTCAACGCTGTAACATCGCCTGGCGGCACCAGCAGCCCGGATTGCCCGTCGGTGATTATGTCTTCGACGGCGCCAACCGGGGTCGCCACCACCGCCAAACCGGCTGCCATGCCTTCGATCACCGACATCGGCAGATTTTCGGCGAAGGATGGAAGAACCAGAATATCGGCCGAAGAAATCAGCGATGCGACATCGTCCGGTCCCACCCAACCCGGAAAGGCGATCCGGTCTGCAATCCGCAGCGCGGCTGACTTTGCCCGTGCCGCCTCGACTTCGCCATCGCCGGCAATCGTGGCGCGCCAATTCTTGACAGGGCTCATGCGGTGCAGTGCCTCGAGCAATTGCGGTACGCCCTTGCGGTCGCCGATGCGGCCCAGGAACAGGATATGCACATGGTCGCCGCCGCCGACATGCGCCAGCGACGGGACTTCGGTCGCATTGGGCACGATCACGATATTGCCGGCTGCGCCCGGCGCCCGGCTGGCGACGAAATCGCGCCAAAGCCTGCCCAAAACGATCACCCGATCGGCATGCTCGAACAGAGCTTTGATACGGCGGCTTATGAAACCGCGGTCGGCTTTCCAGAATGTCTGATACTGCGCCCCGTGCAAATGCAGGACATAGGGTATCGACAGCAGCCGTGCGCAGGCGGCGATCACCATCTTGCGGTAGGTGCTGCCGGAAACTGAGATGTTGATATGAATGACATCGGCGCGTCCAGCCAGACACGCTTTAAGCATCCGTAAGCAAAAACCGAGCATATAGAAGATCGAAAGTCCGACATGCCCCGGGCCACGACTGGCAAGGAAGCACACATCGATGTCGGCGATTTCTTGCCGTTCGAACTCCTGCTTCAGCGCCCCCATGATGCGGTCGATGCCGCCCTGCCCCGAAACGCCCGAGGGCGTCGCGACCAGGACATGTATTTTTCGATCGGATATGAGGCGCTGCAACATGATGGTACTCTAAATAACACAGACCGGGTAACTGCAAAGCAAACGTTCCCGATAAGGTTTACGGCAAATCTTTTAGTTCAAACTGAATCTGTTCACCCTTCGGCGTCATCGGGCTGGATTTTCCGCCAGTCGGCGGCTAGTCGAAGGTGAGTTTTCCAGGGACACGCCCTTGCTGCTCCGTTCCACGCTCATTTATGCTCCGGCGATCCTGCTGACGCGAATTTCGGCGCTGCTCCTGCTGGTCGTCGTGACGCGTTTGATCGACCAGACCGAGTATGGCCTGCTCACCCTGGTGGTGACCGTCGGGGAAATGACCGACATTGCCGTCACCAACTGGCTGCGCATCGCCTTGCTCAGGCTTGGCGGCAAGGGCGAAATCAGCCGCGGCAGCCTGATGCTGGCCGGGCAGGTGTTGCTTGCCACCACGGCACTGGCGCTGGTCATATCGGTAGGCGCGTCGGCGGTGATCGTGCCTGAACGCTGGGTCGAGTTCGCGATCGCAGTCTGCGGCTATTTGGTCGCCGGGTCCATCAGCCGCTTCGCGTTGACGGTGCTGCAGATGCAGCAGCGCCATTCGGTCTATTCGATGCTAGAAGCCCTGCGTGCCCTGCTGCAACTGGCGCTGCCGATCGGCGCCATCCTTATCTTCCAGGATAGCTTTCTGACGGTATCGCTCGGCTCGAGCTTCGGCGCCTTGATTGCCGGCATCGTGGCCGGCATCATGGCATCGCGACGGCTCGTTGCCGGTCCGCCGCGCTTCACCCACAGGGACTTCTTTGCGCTCGGTGTGCCGCTGATCATCATGGCGCTGGTTGGCTTCGGGCTCAACAGCGCGGAGCGTCTGTTCCTCAAGTTCTATTACGATGCCAGCGCCGTGGCGATCTTCGCGGCAGCCTATGCGCTGGCCCGCCAACCGATCGATATGGTCGCCAACGCCATCAACATGGGCGCCTTTCCCGAGGTGGTTAGCCGGTTCGACGAGGATGGGCCCGCGGCATCGGGTCGGTTGCTGTCGCAGTTAATGGCCTTGATGATGCGGCTTTGCCTGCCGATTGCAGCGATGCTGGTCGCGCTCAGCAGCGATATCACCGAGCTCATGCTGCCCTCGCAATATCACGGCCGCTTCGGCCTGCTGTTTCCGATCATTGCCTTCAGCGTGCTGTGTGCCAACCTCACGAGCTTCGTCTATGGCGTCGTGGTGCACGCGCACAAGCGGCCGTGGCTGCTGATCATCGCCAATCTCTTCGGCTCGGTGGCAACAATCGCATTGTCCCTGCTGTTGATCCCACCGATGGCGGAGATCGGCGCCGCTTTGGCGCTGGCGGGCGGCTCGGTGGTGGGCTCCATAACCTGCATTATCATCAGCGAGCGGCTCACACCGGTGCCGGTGCCATCGCGCGACATCGGTGTCTCGGTGGTCATCTCGCTCAGCACGGGGGTGGCCGCCAAGCTTGCCAGCATGGTGGCCGGCGACGTGCCGGCGATCTTCTCGCTTGTCGCCGGCGGCACTGCCGGTGCTGCGGTTTTCTTCGGGCTGACCTCGTTGTTCCACCCTGTGGCAGCGACGCAATTCGTCGCCCAGCTGCGAGCGCGGCTACGGATCGCGTAAAGCGAAGTCCAGGGTCAACGCCTGTTTTGTGGGGGAACGCGAATCTATAAACCGGCGTTTCGGCGCCAGCGACGCTCCCAGAACTCCCGGCACAGCAGTCCCGCATAGGCAGTGTTGGTGTCGTAGTAGCGGCGCCACAAGCGTCGCGGCTCCTGGACGACGCGGAACAGCCACTCCAGGCCGGCCACTTGTATCAGCTTCGGCGCGCGGGCAACCTTGCCCCCATAGACGTCGAAACTGCCGCCCACGCCCATCACGAAGCTTGAGGCGAGTTCATCGCGGTAGCGTTTGAGAAAGCGTTCCTTGCGCGGTGTCGGCATGGCCACCAGCAGGCAGTCGGCGCCCGAGGCGTTGATCGCCGCGACGATCCCGGCCTCGTCCTCCGGCTTGAAATAGCCGTTGCGCATTCCCGCTATGACGAGGCTCGGATGGTCCTTGGCAAGTCTCACTACAACCGCGTCGAGAACGTGCTGTTCGGCCCCCAGCAGATACGGCCTGAATCCACGCTTCGCGCAGAGGCTCAGCAGATTGATCATGATGTCGACGCCCGCCACCCGCTCGGGCAGCGCGACGCCGCACAGACGTGCACCCCAAAGCACGCCGATGCCGTCGACATTGACCACGTCCGCCCCAGCCACGTCCTCGCGCAGCTCGGCATTCTGGCGCATGGTCACCAGCTTGGCGACGTTCACGACCACATGATGCAGCGGCCGCCCCAGGGTCATCGCCTCGTCGGCGATGGCCAGTGTCTCGGCCATGGTCAGCGCATGGATCGGTGCGCCAAGGAACTCCCGGCGCCGTGATGCCAACAGGGAATGCTGCGCCCATGCCGGGGCGTGCGCGTTCATGCGGCCTGCTCCCTTGCAAGCGTCACTTGTGCGACCTCTGGTTTCTTGCCTTCGATGCGGGCGTCGGGCTTGCGTGCCTTGCGCCACGTCCACAGACCCCTCGTATCGACGAGCTTCTTGTCCTTGAGCGCTTCGGGGTCGACCAGATTGAACTGCCGATGGTCGACCAGGAGGACGACGATATCGGACTTGTCGATGGCCGAAAGTGCGTCGGTGAACACGATGCCCCTGCCCTCGAGCTCATGCGGCAGCGCATTTGTGTTGGGTTCAGCCGCAATGATCTTCACATTGGGGATATCGGACAGAAGTTTCACCACCTCGACGGCCGGGCTCTCGCGCAAATCGTCGATGTTGGCTTTGAAGCTGAGGCCAAGACAGGCGATCGTCTGTTTGCGGGAGGGGTCGAGCAAGGCCTCAATATCCCTGACCACCGACATGGGCCGTTCGGAATTGATCCGGCGTGCCGAAGCCATAAGCCGCGTGCTGTTGGGTGCGGCGTCGATGATAAAATATGGATCGACCGCAATGCAGTGACCGCCAACGCCCGGGCTCGGCTGGAGGATGTTCACGCGAGGGTGTCGATTGGCGAGATCGATCACTTCCCATACATTGAGCGACAGATCCTGACACACGGCGGCAAGCTCGTTGGCAAAGGCGATGTTGACGTCGCGGAACGCGTTCTCCGTCAGTTTCACCAGCTCAGCACTTTCGGCCGTTGTCATGAACAGGTCGCCGGTGACGAAGGTCGAATAGAGTGCCGCGGTCCGCTCCGACGATTTGCGGGACAATCCGCCGATCGAGCGATCGTTGTTGATCAGCTCGGTCAGCACCTTTCCCGGCAGCACACGCTCGGGCGAATAGGCGACCAGCACATCGGCGTCTTCGCCATGCTGGACAGGAAATTTGAGATCAGGCCGCAACTCGGCAAGCAGCCCGGTCATGATACGCGTGGTTCCAACCGGCGATGTCGATTCCAATACCACAAGGTCTCCCCGCTTCAGCACGGGGGCGATGCTTCGTGCCGCCGCGAGCACGTAGGTCACGTCCGGCTTATGATCGTGGGTCATCGGGGTCGGCACGGCGATGATATAGGCGTCCGCCGGCTGCGGCGTGCTGTAGGCCATGAGCTTGCCGTTCGCCACGACCTTCTGGATCAGACCGTCAAGGTCCGGCTCGACGATGTGGATTTCGCCGCGGTTGACCTTCTCGACCACCGCTCGGTTGACATCGACGCCAATGACGTTGAGCCCGCGGCTGGCGAAAATGGCGCAGGTCGGCAGGCCGATATAGCCCATGCCGATTACGGAAACGGTTTTGATTTCAGCCATGATGCAGCAGTTCCTCAACAATCCGGTTACTGGCCCGGCCATCGCCATATGGGTTGTGTCGTTCCGCCATGCCGCAATAGGCAGCCTGATCGTCGAGCAGGCGATTGGCGTTGAACAGGATTTTCTCGACGTCGGTGCCGACAAGACGGGCGGTGCCGGCCACGATCCCCTCGGGTCGCTCGGTATTTTCGCGCATTACCAGCACCGGCTTGCCGAGTGAAGGCGCTTCTTCCTGCACGCCACCGCTATCGGTAAGCACCAGATAGCTCTGCTTCTGCAGGTACAGGAACGGCAGATAGTCCTGCGGCTCGACCAGGTGGATGTTCGGCACGCCTTCCAGCTCTGCGTTGACCACTGAGCGCACATTGGGGTTTGGATGGACAGGGTAGACGATCTGCACATCTCCGCGCGCCGCCAATCCCTTCAATGCCGTACAGATGCGCTGGATGCCGCCGTCGAAATTCTCGCGGCGATGACCGGTGACGAGGATCATCTTCTTGGAAGGGTCGAGGAAAGGGAAGCGGGCAGCGAGCTTCGCGTTCATCAGCCTGTCAGCATCGATCGCGCTTGAAAAATGCAACAGCGTGTCGATCACCGTGTTGCCGGTCACGAAGATGGTGCTTTCGGCCTTTCCTTCGGCGATGAGATTGTCGCGCGCTTGAACGGTCGGCGCAAAATGCCAGGTAGCGATGTCGCCGGCAATCTTGCGGTTCAGTTCTTCAGGAAACGGCGAGTTGATGTTGTGGCTGCGCAATCCTGCTTCGACATGAGCGACGGGGACACGCTTGTAGAAGGCAGCCAGCGCCGCGGCCATTGCCGTGGTGGTGTCGCCCTGTACCATGACGATATCGGGCTGCGACTTTTCCAGCACCTCGGCCATGCCCAGGAGCACGCGCGAGGTCACGTCGAACAGCGACTGGCCGGGTTGCATGATGTTGAGATCGTGATGCACCGGCAGGCCGGTCAGCTCGACAACCTGGTCGACCATTTCACGATGCTGGGCGGTGATGCATATTTCGGTGATGAAGCCTGGATGAGCAAGGGCGGCACGCGCCACTGGAAAGCATTTGAGTGCCTCCGGCCTAGTGCCGAACACGATCAGCAGTTTCTGCCTGGATGGCAGTTTTGGACGTGAAAGGACGTTCATCGCTGATCCTGGTCGCCTGCAGCCTTCGGGACATGCCGACTATTGCCCGCAAGAGCCATAATAGCGCCGGAAAGCGCCTTCGTGATCTCAATTCTTAATATATGATTAACAACCAAGGCCGCGTTCTCCCGGTTTAACTCTTGTGAAAGGTTGGGCTGACAAGTAGTCTATGACAGTAGTCTTGAAAAAGAATATATTGGATTGACTAATATTTTAATCATCGGCCACGCCGACACATCCCGGCGCTGGGAAAATGAGCTTCTGGCGCGGTTGAGTGCAGCTGGACATGCGGTTTCGAGTTGCCGCGCGCCGACGCCTGAACCCAATGCGCGCACGATGGATAACGTGCTGGCGCTCGAGGGCCGGCGCTTCGGCCCCTCACTGGCAAGCCGTTCCCGGCCGTTGCCGTCCGGCGACACCGGCCCAGTCGATCTTATGGTCGATCTCACCGCTACCGCCGCACGACGGGGCACGCCTGTCCTGACGCTCGAATTTTGCGGCCAAAGCAGCTTTGCCGCGGGCATGACCGAGATGCTGGCGAGCGGGCGGCTGCCCGAACTCACCGCTCGGCTCGACGGCGTTGCCGTCGCCAGAGCGCGGCCGATGATCAGCGACCGGTTGTGGCTGTCTCGAACCAGCAACGACCTGCTCGCCGGCGCCATCTCCCTGATTGCCCAATGTGTCGCCCGCTTTTCCGCGGGCAAACTTGCGCCGATTGCCGAGAGCCCGGCGCCGCCCCTGCAGAAAGGCGGATTTATCGGGCACTATCTGCCCTTTTTCGGCAGGGGGTTGGTCGACCGCGCCGTGCAAAAACTGCGACGTGGTCGGCGCCCCTTCTATTGGCAGGTTGCTTATCGGCTGATCGACGGTCCAGGCGTCGCCGAAACCGGACAGCTGGATGGTAAGCCGTTCACCGTGCTTGCCGATGACGGGCAGCGCTTCTACGCCGATCCGTTCGTTCTCGAGCGCGACGGCCGTCATTTTCTGTTTGTCGAGGAGTTTCCCTACTCCACCGGCCGCGGGGTGATTTCTGTCGCTGAACTTGGCACCGACGGCACTTTCGGCGTGCCGAAAGTGGTGCTGGAGGAAGCGCATCACCTGTCATATCCGCAGGTGTTTGCTCACTCCGGCGAGATTTTCATGATCCCTGAAAGCGCTACGGCGCGAGAACTGGTGCTCTACCGTGCCGAGCAGTTTCCGGATCGCTGGGTACGCGATACGGTGCTGATGACGGACAGGGATTTCAACGACGCCACGCTGCTCGAATCCGACGGTCGCTTCTGGCTGTTGGGGACTGAGCGGTTCGGTCACGGCAGCGCGTCCGACACGATGGCCGTCTATTCCGCCCCGGCGCTGCGTGGGCCGTGGGCTGCGCACGCGCTCAATCCCGTCGCAGTCGACCACTCCGCCACTCGGCCGGGCGGCGCCTTTATCCGCCAGGGCGACGCTTTGCTGCTGCCGGTGCAAAACGGGTCTAGAGCCTATGGCGGCGGCCTGGGATTGATGCGGCTGGATCGGCTTGATGATTTCGACGTCCGTTTTGAACTGCCCCGCTCAATCGATCCCGGGCCGGCATGGGCTCGGTCCGGCATTCACACGCTCAATCGCGCGGGCGGTGTCGAGGTCGTGGACAGCGCCGGCTGACCGGATCCGAGGTCCGTGCTTAACGAGATCCAGCCGGGTTTGGGCTGGATGCAGCAGCCGAAGGCATGCTCTCGAGCGAGCCTCCATGGGGCTGCTTCCTGTAGGCAAGCAGCAACACCACGATGATCGTCATGTCCGGCGTTTTTGACGAAAGCGCGTTGTTTGACAGCGCGGCAAGCAAGAACGTTATGGTGCCGATCCATGCCGGCAGCGGCGCCCCGCGCAGCAGCCGGAAGACGAACCAGAATATCAGCGCTGTAAACAGCAGGGCTATGGGCAGGCCGAAGAGCAAGATAATTACCACCGGCGCGCTTTCGATGTAGGGCAGATGCAGCTTCTGCCGGACGATCGCCAGCAGGTCGTCAACGTTCATGCCGAACAGGATGTCGTTCCAGCTGACCAGTCCGAACACCTGATAAATGGTCACCCGGGCCATGAAGTTTTCGTCGAAGATGGTGTTGCTGAACCGATTCAGCAGACCGCCCGCAAACAGTACCGCTACGAGCACCGCGCCACCCGTCACGGTGAACATCAGCACGACAAATTTGGCCTGCCGCTCATATTTGAGCGACAGGCCCGGCCAAGGCACGAACAGCAGCAGAATGAGGATTTCGCCGGTGGCGAGCATCAGCGCGGCGCGAGCGCCCGATGCAGCGCAACCGATGAACAACAGGAAGATCGCCATCACCCGCGCCCATATGCGCCAGTGCGTCAGCGGCACGAATCCGATGGTTGTGGCGCAGAGCGCGCCCAGTGCCAGCGGATGGGCCGACAGGCCAGTTGGCCTGAATTGCAGTTCGTTCAACCCATAGGGCAACAGCCGATGTTGAGTCACCGCCTCGATGGTGCCGATGACAGCGCTCAGGATCGCCATTCCAAGCACGACGTCCCCCAGCGCCCGCCGCACCTCTGCATTCAATGCCAGCATCAACAGGCCTGTGGCGCCGGCCACCAGATAGGTATCGATGATGAACCCGGAGGAGCCCGCACGGCCGGTAACGAACAGATAGGGCACCAGCGCGAACATCAGCACCGAATAGCGGATCAACGCCTTGAATATTCCAATTTCGTCGCCGTGCAGCAGAAACGGCCGGCTGAAAAGAACGATAGGAAGCAGCAGGATGATCGCATAGGTGCCGAAATGCAGCTTCTCGTAGAACGAGCCTCCCTGGGCCGTATAGTCGACGACCATGTTCATCACCTGCGGTGATACCGTAAAGCGAAGCAGGAGCGCGAACGCTGCGCATAGGAAAAACAGCAGCGACAGCGCGTTCTGACGGCGCGCTCGGCTGGACGATAATCGTTCCGAAGCGGCAGCGGGATAGCTCATGGCCCATCCAAATGGCGATATTCGAACGGCATTCTGGGCAACGAAATCCCTTCAACGTCCGCCGGACGGACAGCGTGAGCGGTAAAATGGGCCAACTTGGAAAATAAGATGTTAACGATGTTTCTGTAGAGCAGGCCAAGCGTAATGATTTAACAAGGGTTGTCACCATGTCTGCCGGTTCCGGCACACCCCCCATCTCCGCGACGGCTTCCAATAACAGTGCATTCGAGCGTATCGCCAATGCACGGCGCAGGGCATTGCTGCAACAGCATGGCCCAGTCGCGGCGCTAAGCTCCGCGCCGGTGACGCCGCAACCTCCAGAGCCTGTCGCAACGGTGACCCTGGACAAGATCGGCGATTTCCTCGAGCTCGATTTTCGACGCCTGTTCGTCTGGCTGCGGGCCGGCCTCGCCCTGGCCTTCATGCTGGCGGTAATCGGCGGCATTGTCGGCGGCGCCTATGCATTGCTGAGCAAGCAGCGTTACACCGTCACGACCGAGGTCCTCATCAACCCATCCAATTTGCAGGTTGTGGAAAACGACCTCTACTCGCAACCGGGCCAGATCGATAGCCAACTGCTCAGCACGCGCAGCAAGCAGCGCATCCTGACCTCGGGCAACGTGCTTTCCCGTGTGGTGGACGAACTGAATCTGACTCACGATCCGGAGTTTTTCGATCCGGACCGGAGCACATCCTCGTCCGGCGCTGTGGCGAAGCCCGACCCGAGGCTCATCGCCTTGAAGAACCTGGCGGACCGGGTAGACGCCATCGCGGATCCGACCTCGTTTGTCACAACCCTCTCGGTATCTGCGGAAACCACCGCCAAGGCGATCCTGATCTCGCAGGCCATAGTCAAAAACTTCCAGGAAGAACTGGCTAAGGCGGAAGCTGCCGGCGCCAGCCGTGCCGCGGCTGCCCTTGACAGCCGGCTTGGCCAACTCAAGAGCGACGTGCAGGCAGCCGAAGAGAAGGTCGAGAGCTACAGGCGCAGCCACAACCTGTCGTCCAGCAATGGCCAGCTCGTCAGTTCGCAGACGCTGACGCAGCTCAATGGCGAAATCGTCGATGCGCAATCGCGTGTCATCGCCGCGCAGGCAAGCTACGACGCCCTGGTTGCCTCCGGTATCAACGGGGCCAATCCCGACCCCACGGTTTCGGAAGCGCTCGCGGCGCTGCGCGACAGGTCAAACAGCCTGCGGCAGCAGATCGATTCACAGTCGATGACCTTCGGTCCGCGCCACCCGACGATTGTCAGGCTCAGGACGGAACTCGAGACCGTCAACTCGCAACTCCGGGCCGAGTTCTCCCGCACCATCGGCACGGCAAAGGCCAGCCTGGACAAGGCCGGGGCCTCGTTGGCTTCTCTCAACGCCAGGATGAACGATCTGAAGAGCAATGTATTCACCGACAGCGAATCCGAAGTCGCCCTGCGTGAACTTGAACGCGATGCCGCCTCGAAGAGAGCGGTCTATGAGAGCTTCCTGTCACGTGCGCGCCAAATCAGCGAGCGCGAGCAGATCGACACCACAAACGTACAGGTGATTTCGACCGCGGTGCCCCCGCCAGCGCGCTCATGGCCCCCGCGCACTGCCCTGGTGGCAGGCGCAGGAGCGTTCGCAGGCTTTGCCCTGGGCATGCTGCTGGCCATCGGCATGGGCATCATCCGCGACATGCGCCGGCCGCCGAACCGATCAGGCCTTGCCGCCAGCCGAGCCTGAAGCAAGGCATGGTGAAGCGCATCGTTTTCCACATCGCCAGCCTGAGGGGCGGCGGCGCCGAACGTGTTTTCGTCCTGATGGCAAATGAACTGGCGTCGCGTGGCCACGAGGTCACGCTTTTTACCTGGAACGCGGAAGGCCCTAACGCCGCGCTGCGTTCAGCTGCCGTGCATCTGGTCGACTTCGGCCTTCTCTTGCGCGGCGAGGGTTACGCCAAGTCGGCGACGCTGAAAGGCATCGTGCGAAGCGCAAATTTGTTCCGCCGCCTTGATCCTGATGCGGTCTATAGCGCCCCGGAATTCGCCAATCTGGTGATGGCGCTGTCACTCATGTTGGCCAGAAGCCGGGCAAAATTCTTTCCAAGCTTCCATGCCGCCGCCTCGCTGCCTGCCAGCGGCCTCGGCGCGAGGCTGGCGATCTGGCTTTCCGCGCTGGTTGCAGCGCGCGCAACCAAAGCCATCGCCGTTTCAGCGGGTGTCGGCCGTGACATCATCGCCCGCGGCTTCCCCGAATCCAAGGTCGTCGTCATCAATAACCCGCTGCCGCCGGCTGAAGCACCGCCGGGGACTTCCTATGCCTGGCAGGCAGCGTTGGCGGCGATGGGCGATGCGCCGGTCATTGCCACCGCCGGGCGCCTGGTGCCGGTCAAGGACCACCGGACTTTGCTGCGGGCCTTCGCTGCCCTGCGCGCCGGCCGCCCCGCCCGGCTTGTTATCTTCGGCGAAGGTCCGCTGGCTGCCGAATTGCACGCCTATGCCGAAGAGACAGGCATAGGCGGGGACGTGCTCTTTGCCGGCTATGTCAACGATCCCGCGGCTTGCTATGCCGCGGCCGATCTGTTCGTTCTGTCATCGACCAGCGAAGGCTTTGGCAACGTCTTGGTCGAGGCCATGGCCGCCGGTGTCCCCGTAATCTCCACCGATGCTCCGCATGGCCCGCGCGAAATACTCGCTGACGGCCGTTTCGGCACCTTGGTGCCGGTCGGTGACGCCGCGGCCCTGGCGAAGGCGATGGCCGAGATGCTGGACCACCCCACCCCTGCTGCCGTGCTGAAAAACAGGGCGGCGGATTTCACAGTCGACAAGATTGGCGATCAATACGAAGCGTTGCTCTAGTCGTTACGCACTGCCAGCAGATCGCGGTTGGATGCGGTCGACGTGGTCGGGCTTTGATTGCGATAATCTCTTCACGGGCTGGGGCGCAACGAATTTATCGTGAGGCATTCCCTCGTTCCTTGAGTTGTTGGGCGAGGAAATCCTTGACCGAATCGAGAACCGCATCCCGTTCATGAGATACGCCTGGCAGCAAATCGAAGCGCACGCGCGCCCCCGCCTCCTCGAACGATCGACACAATGCCATGAGGCGTTCCGGCCGTGTTCGCCCCGCATCGTTGGCGCCCGGCATCCAATGGGTGCTGCCTTGGACATGAGTGATCTCCCAAGTCTCCAGGTCAGCGTCGCCGACGATCATCTGGAAAGGCACTTTTGCCAGCGCTGCGGCATCGAAGGTGATGCCGAACTTCTCCGGCAGATCGCGAATGCCCACCCACCAGTCACGCGTCGGATCGAGCAAGGTCACCGAGCCTGGCGCGCCGATTGAGGCCGCCCAGAGCCTGTCGGGATGCAGGATAGCAAAACGATGCGTGAAATGCCCGCCGCCGGAAAATCCGAACATGGCAAAGCGGCTCCAATCCTGACTGTATTTGGCGCTGACCTCCTCAACCATGGCGAGCAGCACCTGATCGTAGCGTATGTTGCCCTCGAGCAAATATTTGTATCCGCTGCGGGCATCATCCCCGAGAACGCCGATTGGAAACAGCGGACACAAAACGGCGCAGCCGTTCCAGCGTCCGAACTCGGAAAATGCATCGCGGAATCCAAGAAAAGAGGTGCGGCCGGTGCCATGGACAGCGACCATCAGATCGACTTTGGCCCCTTCCCCAACCGCGGGAGGCACATACAGGCAATAGTGAAAGCGCGGGTCTGATTTGGAAGCAAAGATGGCGGTCGCGCCAAGGTCATAGGTAGCGCGACCGCGATCCGCGACAGGCCCCTTGGCAACGCTTGTCAAATCGATAACTCCTTAATAGGCCCGGCATTCCGGCAACAATATACCGGTCGGCCGACCTCGTGAACTGGAGGCGCCTCCAGGCAGCCGCGAGGAGGACCTCGTCGTGCATCGGAAGCAGGGCGCCGGCGGGGCGATCAGGGGCAAAAAGAATGCCTCCGCCAACGCCTCGGGAAGCCGCCATTAACTTTTCGTTAACCATGCCGGGCTAGCCTTAACCAATCAGTAAGGACTCGCCTCTGTGACCTGCGTCTCTCCCATCCAAAACAAGTCCATACGCTTTCGAGCGCGCTCGTTTGTAGCCTTCACCCTCACCCCTGAGGCCCCGCTAGGGGAATGGCTGCAAAGCCTCGATCACTGGACCGAAAACTCTCCCGGCTTCTTTGCCGGCCGCCCGGTCGTGCTCGATCTGAATATACTCAAGCCCGAGGTGGGCGAGATGCGGGATCTGGTCTTACAACTCGCGGAGCGCGGGATTCGCATCTACGCGATCGAGGCCGATGGCAATGTAGCTCTCGATGCCGATCTGCCGCCGCTCCTCGTTGGCGCCAAGGAGGCCACCGCCGACGCGCTTTACGTGCAGCCGGACCCGAAGGCCGCAGCTGAGGCCAAGACGGAAGAGCCGCAGGCGCCGAACTCATTGATGATCAAGGCACCGATCCGCTCCGGCCAGTCGATCTTTCATCCCGATGGCGATGTGGTCATTGTCGGCTCCGTCAGTTCCGGTTCCGAGATCATCGCCGGAGGATCGATCCACGTCTACGGCACGCTGCGTGGACGTGCGTTCGCCGGCGCCACGGGAAATTCCGCGGCTCGCATCTTTTGCCGGAAAAACGAAGCCGAACTTCTGGCGGTGGACGGCTGGTACCGCACTGCCGAGGAGATGGACGCCTCCTCGCGAGGAAGGCCGGTACAGGCCTTTCTCGAGGACGGCGCACTTTGCGTCGCACCGCTCAACTAACAACATTGGAGGCACAAATATGGGCAAGGTAGTGGTTGTCACATCCGGCAAAGGGGGTGTCGGCAAGACGACCTCGACGGCCGCTCTCGGCGCCGCGGTCGCGAAAACCGGCAAGCGGGTGGCTCTCGTCGATTTCGACGTCGGCCTGCGCAACCTCGATCTGATCATGGGTGCCGAGCGGCGCGTTGTTTTCGATATCGTCAACGTCATTCAGGGAACCGCCAAGCTTTCGCAGGCGCTGATCCGTGACAAGCGACTCGAAACGCTGTTCCTGCTGCCGGCCTCGCAAACGCGCGACAAGGATGCTCTCACCGAGGAAGGCGTCGCCGATGTCATCGACAAGCTGCGATCGGTTTTCGACTACGTCTTCTGCGACAGCCCAGCCGGCATAGAGCGGGGCGCGCAACTTGCCATGCGCTTTGCCGACGAGGCGGTAATCGTCACCAACCCGGAAGTGAGCTCGGTCCGCGATTCCGATCGCATCATCGGCCTGCTCGACTCCAGAACGATGAAAGCCGAGCAAGGTGAATCGATTGTCAAACACGTCCTCGTCACGCGCTACGATGCTGCGCGCGCTGCCCGCGGCGAGATGCTGAGCATCGATGACGTGCTCGAGATCCTGTCGACGCCCTTGCTGGGAATAATTCCCGAGAGCCAGGACGTGCTGCGCGCATCCAATGTGGGCGCGCCGGTTACGCTCAGCGAAAACACCAACCCCGCCGCACGCGCCTATATCGACGCGGCAAGAAGACTCGAGGGCGAGGACCTGCCGGTCATTCTGCCTTTCGAGCGGAGGGGCCTCCTCGACCGGCTGTTGGGAAGGAGGGCAGCATGAACCTGCTCGATATCTTCAAGCGCCGCGGCAGCGCGCCGGTGGCGCGCGAACGCTTGCAACTGCTGTTGGCTTACGAGCGTCGAAGCCGCAACCAGCCCGATCTCGTCTCGGTGTTGCGCGAGGAGATCATGGCGGTGATCGCCCGGCATGTTCAGGTCGACCAGGATTTCCTGCAGGTGAGCATGGATCACGGCGAAACGACGTCGAGATTGGAGATCGACATCCAGATCCCCAACAAGGTCGCAATGCCCATGGCCGCGGCGTTCTAACGGAATCCTCCGGCCAGGGCTTGCGTCGGCTGCTGCCGAGGTTGCGGCGCCGTGGTTGGCGTGTTTGACCCGGTCGCCACCGGCAAGTTCTCGCAATTCGAGGACAATAACCACTCCCTCACCAAAACCCCGCGGCCGTTTCCAGCCGCGGGGGCCTTGGGAGGGCCTTTCGAAACCGTGGTCAGATGTTGGCGAGCAATTCGTTGACGCGGCTTTCCATGTCGGCAAGGGCGGTGTCGACGTCCTTCTGGCCACTGATTGCTGCACTCATCTCTTCGCCGATAATGTCCTGGATCGCAAACTGACGCTGTACGGCGGACGGCAGCGGCTTGCCGAGATCAGCGACCGCAGAGATCGTGTTGCGATGCGGCAGGGCCTTGAACGCGTCCGAGGTGATGACGGCCTTATAGGCCGGCAGGTGACCGGTGCGTGACCATTCGAAGTCGTTGTCGGCGAAGAACTTCAGGAATTTACCGATGGCCGCGATCTGTTCAGGCGTGCGGTCTTTCTGCGAAACGGCCCAGGTGTGGCCGTCGGCATATTGCGCGTGGGCGCCGCCAAACAGCTGCGGATACGGATAGACCGCATAGCCGCCCTTGTTGAGCGCCGTACCCTTGGTCTCGGACTGGGCGTTGTAATCGCCGACCACCCAGGTGCCGTTAAGGTGGACGCCACCCTCGCCGGCAAGGAAGGCGTTGATCGAGCCGCCATAATCGAGATCCTTGGTGGTGTAGCCCTTCTCGAAGATCGCCTTGTACATCTCGACGACCTTCTTGGCTTCCGGCGTATTCAACTTCACATGCTTCGGATCGGCGAAGAAATCGGAATCCTGCTGGAAAAGATAGGTGTAGAGGTTGCGTGTGTAGAGTGCAGTCTCATTGGTCAGGTTCTGGACGAAATAAGGCTTGCCCGTCTTCTGCTTGAACTGTTCGGCCTGGGCGAGCAGTTCCTCGGGCGACTTTGGAAAAATCGGCGTGCCGTCGGCATTGACCAGGCCGGCTTGTTTGAAAAGATCCATGTTGACGTGATAGAGCATCGTCCAGCTGTCGATCGGCAGGCCATAGACCTTGCCGTCTTTGGTGGCGCCATTGCGTGCCGCGTCGGTGAAGGCGTCGGGTGTCACGCCGACCGACTTCAAGAGATCGTCGAGCGGCATCAACAGGCCCTTCGACTGATAATCCGACAGTACGGATTCATGGATCGTGACGATGTCCGGAGCGTCGCCTGAAGCGAACTGCGCGGTCAGCTGATCATAGCCGGGCCATTCCACGGTGGTGACGTTGACATGGACATCGGGATTGTCGGCGTTGAACTTGTTGATTAGCGAGGTGATGATGCCGCATTCGCCAACGGCCTTGGTGGCATCGGTGTTGGTGCCGAAATCGGCATCGCAGGCGCCGAAAAAGCGCTGCACGCTCAGCTCCGTGGCCGCGAAGCTTGGACTTGCGAGCATCATTGCGCCCGCAGAGACTGCTGCAAACAGTATTTTCTTCAGTTTCATATCAGTTCCTCCTACTGAGTTTCCGCCGCTCCACCCTGGATTGGCTTTCGTGCTTCAATCGCTGCGCATTCCCCCGGCCGTCAGGCAATCTTCGTTATCTCACCGCAGCGCCGGAGACCGCCGTGACGATGTATTTCTGGAAGAACAGGTAGACGATCAGGATCGGTGCACCGGCGAACACCGCCTGCGCCATCAGGAAGCCGATGCCTTCGGACTGGGCGAAGTTGGTCTGGGTCGAGGCCATGCCGACCGTCAGCGTGAACATGTCCTTCTTCGTCGCCGAAATCAGCGGCCAGAAGTAGTCGTTCCAGGCGCCGAGAAAGGTGAAGATGCCGAGCGTCGCCTGCGCAGGCAGCGTGAGCGGCAGAAGCACCTTCCAGAAAATTCTGAGCCGGCTGGCGTTATCGAGCATGGCGGCTTCGTCCAGCTCCTTCGGGATGGCCTTGAAATACTGGGTCATCAGGAAGACACCGAACGGAGCCGAAAGGCCCGGCAGAATGAGCCCTTGATAGGTGTTGTGGAACTTCAGCATGCTGAAGATCTGGTGACGGGCGACAAGCACGGCCTGTTCCGGGACCGCCAGACCGAACAGCACGATCACGAACAGCACGTCTCGGCCGGGGAAATTCAGCCGTGCAAAACCGTAGCCGGCGAGCGACGACAGGATCAACGTGCCGAGCGTCAATCCGCCCGAGACGATGATGCTGTTGCGCACCCAGATGAACACGGACGAGGTGCCGACGGTGTTGATGTAGTTCTTCAGCGTATAGGGCGCGTGAAACACCGAATTCGGATCGGCCATCAGCTCCGTATTGTCCTTGAGTGACAGGCCGATGACCCACAGAACCGGCGCGATCATGACGATCGAAAGCAGGATGACCAGGGCCAATAACAAATGGTCGCCAAATGCCCGGCCCTTGATGGAAGCTGCTGTGGCGCTCATGCCTGGTCTCCGCTGCTGCGTGTCACCAGGTACTGGGCCATGGCCGCGACCAGGATGAGGATGAACAGGATTTCCGATGCAGCGGCGCCCAGGCCGAGATCCCAGCGACGGAATGCGGTATCGTAGATGTAGAGCACGATCGGCTTGGTCAGGTTGTTCGGACCGCCGCGCGTCATCAGCCAGGCCTGGCCGAACAGCTGGAATTGCAGCACGATCTGGATGATGATCACCAGGATGAAGGTCCGCTTGATCGACGGCAGCGTGATCGAGCGTAGCGTCTGCCAGCGATTGGCATTGTCCAGCGCTGCCGCCTCGTAAATATCCTGTGGAATCTGCTGGAGCGCCGAGAGAAAGAGCATCATCGGCAGGCCGATACACCACCAGATGGTGGCAATGGCGATGCCGACCATCGCCAGGCTGGGATCGGAAATGAAGGCCGGAGCCGTTGCGCCGAACCATCCGTAGATCGTCGACAACAGGCCGACATTCGGAATGAAGACGATGCGCCAGATCAGCGTGACGATGGTGACCGATAGCACCGACGAGGAAAAGAACAGCGTCCGCAAAACCGCGGCAGTGCGCGTGCGGCGGTTGAGGCAAAGCGCCAGGAAAAGGCCGATCAGCGCCAGCGTCGGCACCGTCAGAAGCACGAAATAGAAGGTGTTCCAGATCGATTGCAGGAAGACCTTGTCGTGATACAGCCTGGCGTAATTGCCGAGACCGACAAAATTTCCGGACGAAAACGTGTCGGCCTTGTGGAAACTCAGCCACATCCCCCAGAGCAGCGGGAAGAGCAGCAGCGTGGTGAAGAAGAACAAGAATGGCGCAACGAAAATGACGTTTCGCCATTGCGGCGCATAGATGTCGGCGGTAGGGGCTCTGACGCCGACAGCAAGCGTCGCGGTCGGGGACATCGCCAGCCGGTCAGCCATCTCAGGCCTCCCTCGCATGCCAGGCGCGGCCGGTCTCGTTGAACAGATGCGATTTCTGGCCATCAAAGGCGAGCCCGATTCTGTCGCCGACGGCGACGCGGCTGTTGCCGGCATCCGAGCCGACGATCTGCTGGCCATCGCCCAGCCGCGCGTAGATCAGGGTGCGTTCGCCGAGGCGCTCGAGCACATCGACCACGCCGCCGGAATTGCCCTGTCCGGCGGCAACGATGCGCACGTCTTCAGAACGGATGCCGAAAGTGTACTTGCCATCGGTCAGTTGGCTGGAGGCGATCTCGGTCTGCACCGAGACGCCGTCCGCAAACCTGGCCGTGGCGTTCTCGCCGGATCTGTCAAGCGTCGCATCGACGAAGTTCATCGCTGGCGCGCCGACGAAACCCGCGACGAATTTGGTCGCCGGGCGCTCGTAGATCTCCATCGGGGTACCGATCTGGTCGATCTTGCGATTGTTCATGACGACGATGCGGTCGGCCAGCGTCATTGCCTCGACCTGGTCATGGGTGACGAAGATCATCGTCGATTGCAGCCGCTGGTGAAGCTGGGCAAGCTCGATGCGGGTGCGGGTGCGCAACGCGGCATCGAGATTGGAAAGCGGCTCGTCGAACAGAAAGGCCTTCGGCTCCTTGACGATCGCACGGCCGATGGCGACGCGCTGGCGCTGACCGCCGGAGAGCTGGCCCGGCTTGCGATCGAGCAGATGCGGCATTTCGAGGATGCGAGCGGCTTCGTTGATACGCGCCTCAATGACCTTGCCTGGTACGCCGATATTCGCAAGGCCGAAGGCCATGTTGTCGCGCACCGTCATATGCGGATAAAGCGCATAGGACTGGAACACCATCGCAATGCCGCGCTTGCCCGGCGGCAGATGATCGATGCGCTCGTTGTTGATGGCAATCTCGCCGCTATCGACAGCTTCAAGACCGGCGATCATCCGAAGAAGCGTCGATTTTCCGCAGCCGGACGGCCCCAGGAACACGATGAATTCGCGTGCCCTTATGGAGAGCGACAGATGATCCAGCACCGTCATGGCACCGAACTGCTTGCTCACGTTCCTGATCTCGATATCGGCCGTCACGTCGACGCTCCTCCTCAGCGTTTGCGCTTTCTCGATGATCCGCCTGAACTCAGAGCCTCAGGCGTATGACCTGGTAGGAATAGGCGGGCAGTGACAGGCTCAGCTTGCCGCCGGCGAGCGAGGCGCCCTCACCCTTCCTGGGGCCGACATTGCCAGGGTTTTCGGCCGAATTGACGGCTTTCAGATCGGCGTGTGCCATCACCTGGTGATCGACGATCTCCGCCGCGCCGAAGCCGGTGAGGTCGACCACTGTTTCGATTGCCTCGCTCGAATGGCGGTTGACGGCGAAGAAGGTGACGTGGCCGGTTTGCCTGTCGTGCACGCCGGCAACATCGACATAGGCGACGTCGCCCGCAACGCTGGATTTGTAGGTCGGGCTTTCCACCTTGAGATCCAGCGCATTGCCGCGACCATAGTTAGAAGCAAACAGATAGGGATAAAAAATCGTCTGCCGCCATGCCGGGCCATTCGGAACGGTCATGATCGGCGCGATGACATTGACCAGTTGTGCCAGGCAGGCGATCTTGACGACATCGGAACGGCGGATGAAGGTGTTGAGGATCAGGCCGACCTGCAGCACATCCTCGAAATTATAGATGTCTTCGAGCAACGGCGGGGCGAACGGCCAGCCGTTGCTGCCGCCGAGTATCTTCCTGTCCTGCTCCTTGGAATGGTACCAGACGTTCCATTCGTCGAACGAGATGTAGACCTGCTTGTTGGAGCGCTTCTTGGCCTTGATATACTCGATGACGCCGGCGACCGAGACAATGTAGTCGTCGAGCTTTTCGCTCATGGCGAGATAGTTCGGAGCGTCGTTGGCTTCGTTGTCGAAATACATGTGCAGCGAGATGTAGTCGACCTCGTTGTAGGTATGGTCGAGAACCGTCGCTTCCCATTCAGGGTAGGTCGGCATCTTGGCATTCGAAGAGCCGCAGACCACCAGCTCGAGTGACTTGGAGAAGGCGCGCATGGCCTTGGCCGTCTCATGCGCCAGCCGGCCATACTCGTCCGCGGTCTTGTGGCCGATCTGCCAGGGGCCATCCATTTCATTGCCGAGGCACCAGAGCTTGACGTCGAAGGGCTCCTTGCGGCCGTTGGCGATGCGCCTGTCGCTCCATTTGCTGCCGCCGGGATGGTTGGCGTACTCCAGCAGATTGCGGGCTTCGTCGAGGCCGCGCGAGCCGAGATTGACGGCAAGCATCATCTCGGTGTTGGCGGAGGTGCACCAATCGGCAAATTCATGCAGGCCGACCTCGTTGCTTTCCGATGTGTGCCAGGCGAGGTCGAGGCGCACTGGGCGCTGTTCCTTGGGGCCAATGCCGTCTTCCCAATTGTAGGCCGAGACGAAATTGCCGCCGGGATAGCGGACGATCGGAACATTGAGTTCCCTGACGAGATCGATGACGTCCTGACGCATGCCGTTGGCATCCGCTGTCGGATGGCCGGGCTCATAGATGCCGGTGTAAACTGCCCGCCCCAGATGCTCGATGAAGGATCCGTAGAGCCTCGGATCGATTTCCGAGACGACATAATGCGGATGAGCCGTAACGGCTGCCTTCATGCATTCCTCCCATCGATATCACAAACGATGATTTAAATCATCTTGCCCGATATCAAAGAGGAATTGGCAGCCCTTCGTCAAGCCAAAATACCCAAATGTAGGACAATTAGACGAACGCTTTGGCACAGCAGAAAGCCAGATAGTTGAAATTGCTGCGTTATCCTCAGAACCCGGTTTCATGATATCAACCAGTTTTGATCCTGAGCAGGATGTCCTGATCGTAATTTCCAAAGCCCTTGCCGAAAATATTGATCCCGCCAGGGCGCTTGGCGTCGTCCTTGACGCCGATACGGACGCGGATTGAATGATGGCTCTTCAGATCGAGTGCGGCGAGGCCGGTTTCGGAAATCCTGAGGCCGTCGACATAGGTGCCGTCATTGGCAATTCGCCAGTTCTTCAGCTTACCGTATTGCGAGCCCTTGAGCTTCCACCAGGAGGGCGTGAAGACGCCGCGCTTGTCGCCGAAATCCCCCGGCGACGTCCAGGTGCCGACATCGACGCCATTGATCGTCAGCGTGATGTCCGAGGGCCAATCGGCGCTGGTGCCCGGCACTTCCGAAGACAGTTCTATCGCCACTTCGAGTCCGGTGATCTCGGCATTGGCGAGCTTGGCATTGTTGGGGAACTGGTATTCGACAAAACCGCGCGTGAACCATAGCAGACCGGCTTTCATGCGGTCCGGATCAAGGAAAGTGTTCGGCACATCGAGCAAGCCGATGATGCCGTCCGGCGAACAAAGGCCGCAGGGCGCGGTAACCTCAAAGCCGGTATAAAGCCCGATCGGCATCGACACTTCGATCGCGTCGTTCTTGACCGCACGATATTCGCTCTTGAACACGACGAGCACTTCTTCGGCCGTCGGATAACAGATTTTCTGACTGCCTTTCTTCGCTTTCAGGTTCTCGGTGCGGATCAGCCCCGCATCCTCCAGCACCTGGATGTTGGTCGAGACGGTCGACTGCGGAAGCGACAGCACGGCGGCGATTTCGTTGACATTCATCGGCCCCTTCTCATGCAGCAGTTTCAGCATCGAGATCCGCGCCGAGGAGGCAAGCCCCTTGAGCACGGCAATGCCTTCCTCAGGTTCAATCACCAGAAAATTGCGACTCATGAAATTGCCCGGCCCATGTAAAATCTATATCCGAAATTACCCTGTATATCGGGATATCTGATTTAATCAATGTGCAGGCGGAACGCCGGGCAATTTGTTGAATCCGGCAGGGCGAGGGTCGCGCGGTGGCCCTGCACAGAATTTGTGCAGGAGCCATATGCAGAGTGGACACCTGAACGCCGATCGCCCAATCTAGTCCGGAGCCGAGCCCGGTGATGGCGGCTTGCACATAGAGTGGTTGGACGGGTCGTGACCAAAGGGTGGAAATTATACGATCAGCGACTGGCCTGGGTCCTCGTCGCGCCTGTGCTTTTACTGCTTACCCTGCTTCTGCTGCTGCCGATCGCGATGATGACGGTCTACACGTTTTTCACCTTCGTCACCGCGGGGGTGGAATCGGCAGTGCTGACCTTCGACAACTGGAAGGAATTCCTCACCGACAGCTACTATCACGGTTTTCTTTGGAAGACCGTTCGCGTCGGCGCCATCACCGCTGTGATCTGCGCGATCCTTGGCTATTTCCCCGCCTATTTCATCTGGGCCACGACCTTCAGGCACAAATGGCTGCTGTTGCTGCTGCTCATCGTGCCGTTCTGGATCAGCTTCACCATCCGGACATTCTCGTGGATCCATATTCTCGGCGAACAGGGGCTGATCAACGTCGTGCTCATCAGGCTGGGGGTTATCAACGAGCCGTTGCCGATGCTCTACACCGAGGGCGCCGTCATCATGGGGCTGCTGCATTTTCTGCTGCCCTATATGATCCTGAACGTCTATGTCAGCCTGGAAAGCATCGACCGCACGCTGATCGCCGCCGCCCGCTCGATGGGCTGTACCAGCGCGCAGGCGTTTCGCGAAGTGACCCTGCCGCTATCGATGCCGGGGCTGGGCGCCGGGCTGCTGCTCTGCTTCGTGCTGGCGGCCGGCTCCTATGTGACGCCGCAGCTGCTCGGCGGCAGCCGCGATGCGCTGTTCGGCAACTTGATCTACGACACCATCATGGGGCAGCTCAATTGGCCGATGGGCGCCACGCTTTCCATCGTCCTGTTCGTCCTGCTCGGCGCGGCCGCGGCCGCCTACAGCCGCTATATGGGCCTATCGCAGATCATGAAGGGCCTCAGTGCATGAGAGCGGATCATCCCAATCGCGAAGGCAGATGGGCGTGGCGGCTGACCGGCGCGATCACGGTGTGCGTCTACATCTTCATGTTTGCGCCGATCCTCGCCACGGTCGTGCTTTCCTTCAACGCCTCGATGTTCGGCGGCTTTCCCCTCACCGGCTTCAGCCTGCGATGGTACGAAAAGCTGCTCACCAACGAGCCGGTTCTCGACGCCTTCCGGACATCGATGTGGATTGCCCTGGT
The DNA here is from genome assembly GCF_040320025.1 of Mesorhizobium sp. M0808. Classification (NCBI taxonomy): domain Bacteria; kingdom Pseudomonadati; phylum Pseudomonadota; class Alphaproteobacteria; order Hyphomicrobiales; family Phyllobacteriaceae; genus Mesorhizobium; species Mesorhizobium sp. M0808. Next base: position 77,334 of record NZ_JAMYOX010000009.1, on the reverse strand, counting down.
GACGGCAACGGTGACGACGCTGCTCGGCATCATGGCGGCATTGGCGCTGGTGCGCTTCGAGTTCCGTGGCAAGCAGGCGATCAACACGCTTGTCATTCTTCCCGCGCTGGTCCCCGAAACGATACTCGGCGTCGGCCTGCTGGTCATGATCAAAGCCGTCGACCAGCCGCGCAGCATGACGCTGCTGGTGCTCGGCCACATTCTGCTCACGCTCCCCTACGTGGTGCTGATCGTCCAGGCGCGCATGGTCGGCATAAAACGTTCCTATGAGGAGGCGGCGCTTTCGCTCGGGGCGCCGCGTGTGTCGACATTCCGCGAAATCACGCTGCCGCTGCTCATTCCCGCAGTGCTTGCCAGTGTTCTGCTCGCTTTCACCATTTCGTTCGACAACACCTCGGCCAGCCTGTTCTGGCGGCCGGCGGGCGTCGAGACCATGCCGACGCAAATCCTTTCGATGCTGAAGATCTCGATCAGCCCCGAGGTGAACGCGCTCGGAACCGTCATGATCCTTTTGACGGTCGGCATTCCCTTGGCTGGCGGGCTCGTCCTGCAAAGCCTCACCTGGTTCAAGGCAGGCAAGTGAAGATGAAAATGGGAGAATGGAAATGAAACTGACAACCACCAAACGACTGGAACGGCTCAACGAACGCTATGCCAATGGCGACATCAGCCGCCGATCGTTCCTGACGCTGACGGCCGCCGCTGCCGCCGCCACCGGGCTTTCCATGCCCTGGATGGGACGGGCGCTCGCCGCGGTTTCGGAAGTGCGCTTCGACGGATGGGGCGGCGTGGTGCAGGAGGCGATCGATAAGTACGCGTTCCAGCCTTACACCGCCAAGTCCAAGGTCAAGGTCGTCCAGGGCACCTTTGGCGACGAGAACGAGATCATCACCAAGATCAAGACGTCGAAACCAGGCGACTTCCAGATCGTCCATTCTTCCGGCGTCAACTACTATATCAAATACGTCAATGGCGGTTTCAATTCCGAGATCAACGAGGCGAACATTCCGAACATGGCGAATGTGCTGACCGCCATGATCGAGCCGTTCCGTAAGATCACGCCGAAGCTGTCGGCGGTGCCATATGATTACGGCACCACCGGCATCGCCTACAACAACAAGGTCATCTCGCCGGAAGAAGCCAAGGAAAAGGGCGCCAACCTGCTTACCGACACGAAATATGCCGGCAAGATCGGCGGCTACGCCGATATGACGACGCGCGTCTGGTATGCGGCACTGCAGATGAAACAGGACCCCAACAACATCCAGGACATGGATGCGGTCTGGGCCAAGGTTCGCGAGACCCGCGACCTGGCCAAGAAGTTCTGGAGTTCCGGCGCGGAACTCATGGACCTCCTGTCGCGAAACGAGATCGTCGTCACTGACGCCTGGTCAGGACGTGTCGCCGCCCTGCAGCAGCAGGGCCAGCCGATCGGCTATCTCGACCCTGCCGGCTCATACGCATGGATGGAGGACATGCTGGTGCTCAAGGGATCGCCGATGGCCGAATGCGAGGAGCTGATCAATTTCATGCTGGATCCGGCCACGTCGATCGCCGTCGCCGAGGGCCAGAACTATCCGCCATCGCTTGACCCGACCAAGGTGAAGCTGACCGACAAGATCGCGGCGCTTCCGGCCTTCGACCCGACTGGATCGATGAAATCGCTGACCTTCGCCGATCCGCTCTACTGGGCGAAGAACGAAGACGCCTGGACCAAGCAATGGGACAGGGTGTCGAAAGGTGCATGACGACAACAGCCACGACCAGCAGCCCCGGCCGGCTTCGGCCGGGGCTGATGGCGACCCGCTCGCCCAGAGCGAGCGGCAGCCGATAGGAAAGCCTGCGGTCGAGTTTCGCGACATCGATATTTTCTACGGCAAGTTCGCCGCTGTGCGCGATTTTTCACTGGCGATCCGCAAGGGTAGTTTCGTCACCTTGCTGGGGCCGTCCGGGTGCGGCAAGACGACGATCCTGCGCTCGATCGCGGGCCTGGTCGACATCTCCGGTGGCCAGATCTCGATCGGCGGAAAGCGGGTCGACGACATCCCGATCTACAAGCGCAACATTGGTCTGGTGTTCCAGAACTACGCGCTCTTTCCGCACAAGAACGTCTTCGACAACGTCGCATTCGGCCTGAAATACCGAAACGTGCCGAAACCGGAAATCGTGCGCCGGGTCAAGAAGGCGCTGGATATGGTGCGGCTGCCCGGCAGTGAGACAAAGCTGCCGTCGCAGCTCTCGGGCGGCCAGCAGCAACGCATCGCACTGGCCCGCGCCATCGTCTTCGAGCCGGAAGTGCTGCTGCTGGATGAGCCCTTGTCGGCGCTCGACGCCAATATGCGCGAGGACATGCGCGTCGAGATCAAGAAAATCCAGAGGGAGACGGGCATCACCGCTATCTTCGTGACGCACGACCAGGAAGAAGCCTTGTCGATGTCCGACCACATCGTCGTGATGAACGCCGGCCTGATCGAGCAGATCGGCTCTCCCGCGCAGGTCTATGACCAGCCGGCCACCGCATTCGTCGCCAATTTCCTTGGCAAGGCCAACATGCTGCCCGGCAGCGTGACAGTGATGGACGGCAAGATGGCGACGATCGCGCTGGCCAGCGGCCATGTCGTAAAGGCGGCCGCGCCGAAGGCGCTCGCGACCGGCAGCGCGGTCACCGTCGTCGTTCGCCCGCAGAAGCTTACCGTCGGTACCGCCGGTGCTGCCAACAGGCTGGCGGGACGGATCGTCTCGACCTCCTATCTCGGCGGCAATGCGGTCTACGAGATCGACATCGGCGCCGGCACGCTGGTGCGCGCCAACACGTTGATCGACGGCCAGCCGCTGCGTGAAGGCGAAGCGGTCGATGTCTGCTTCGACCCGCTGGGCTGCGTGCTTCTCGACGCGCAAGGCTTACGCATCGCCTAGCGAGGCGGAACTGAGCCGTTCAGTCTTTCGCGTCACCCTTTGGCCCGAGAAACCGCGCATAGACCTCACCGACAATACCGCGCCGGAAAACCAGCACGCAGACCATGAAGGTCAGGCCGGTGGCGATGGTCACCGGAAAGTTCGAGGTGGCGAGCGTGTTTTCCAGGCCGACGACCAGACTGGCGCCGATGATCGGCCCGGCCATGGTGCCGATGCCGCCGAGGAGCGTCATCAGGATCACCTCGCCCGACATCTGCCAGGTGACGTCGGTGAGCGTGGCAAACTGAAAAACGATCGCCTTGAGCGCGCCGGCCAGCCCGGCCAATGTTGCCGACATGACGAAAGCCGCCAGCTTGTAGTTGGCGACGGAATAGCCGAGCGAAATGGCCCGGCTCTCGTTGATGAGGCCGACCAGCAATTGGCCGAGGAATGCCTGAACGGGTATTCCGAAGATCATCGCAACATAGCGTCGGATCGTGCGGCGTCCAGATCGGCCGCTATCCTCGCCGAAAGGACGATTACGGCTGAACGGTCCTGATCCGATATCGCTGAACGAGAATTCCCGTCGTCAACCGCCGGCTGGATGATGGCAAGCAACCAGGCGGCCCTCGCCAATGCTTTGGAGAAGCGGACGCTCGCTGCGGCAGATCGGGGTGGCAGCTGGGCAACGGGTGTGGAACCGGCACCCTGAGGGTGGGCTCATCGGGCTGGGCAGGTCACCCTTGAGCACCAGCCGGCCGCGCCGCGCCCGGTCGATGCTGGGTATCGGCACGGCGGAACGCAGCGCCGCGGTGTAATGATGTCTGGGCGCCGCAAAGACCTCGTCGGTCGGCCCGCTCTCCACGATCGATCCCAGATACATCACCGCCACACGGCTCGAGATCTGACGCACCACGGAAAGGTCGTGAGCGATGAACACATAGGTCAGGTTGTACTCCTCGCGTAGGTCGGCGAGCAGATTGACGATCTGCGCCTGGATCGACACGTCGAGCGCCGAGACCGGCTCGTCGGCCACGATCAGCCGTGGCCGCAGCGCCAGCGCGCGGGCGATGCCGATACGCTGGCGCTGGCCGCCGGAGAATTCGTGCGGGTAGCGCGATGCGTGCTGGGGCGACAAGTCGACCCGGCGCAGGAGCTCGGCCACGCGGTCCGCCATTTCCGATGCCGAGAGGCGTTCATGGATGCGGAACGGATCGGCCAGCAGATCGCCGACCCGCCGGCGCGGATTGAGCGAAGCGCTGGGATCCTGAAAGACCATCTGCATCTGCCGCCGCAACGGACGAAGCTGGCGCTGGGAGGCGTCGCTGATGTCGCGGCCCTCGAATTCCAGCGACCCCGAGCTGATTTCGGTCAGACGCACCAGACACCGGCCAAGCGTGGATTTGCCGCAACCGGACTCGCCGACGATGCCGAGGGTCTCCCCAGGCCAGATGTCGAGCGACACCGTATCAACCGCATGCACGGTCCGGCGCTGCGCCGGGAAGATCGAGCGGCCGACGCTATAGCGCTTCGACAGGTCGCCGGCACGAAGCAGCGGACGTTCGCGTGGCATGGCATTCATCGTTGCATCTCCACCACGCCGCCAGGCCTCTGGGCAGCGAATTGTCTGCGCGTAGGCTCCGGCAACAGGCACGCGGCGCGATGGCTCTCGCCTTGCATGATCGGCAGTTGAACCAGACAGGCGTCGTGGCGAAAGGCGCAGCGGGGGCTGAAGGCGCAGCCCTTCGGCAGGTTGGAGAGCGACGGCGGAATTCCCGGAATGGCAGCGAGCCGGGCTGGACGTGGTCCCTCCATCGGCGGGATCGAGCCGAACAAGCCCCATGTGTAGGGATGCAGCGGCGCCCGGAACACGCTGCTCTTGCCGCCCTCCTCGACAAAGCGTCCGCCATACATCACCAGTACCCGGTCCGCGACTTCGGCGACGACGCCAAGATCGTGCGTGACCACGATCACAGCGGAACCGAACTGGTCGCGCAATCGTCCGATCAGTTCGAGGATCTGCGCCTGCACGGTAACATCGAGGGCTGTAGTCGGTTCATCCGCGACGAGCAGCGCCGGGTTGCACGAGAGCGCCATGGCAATCACCGCGCGCTGGCGCATACCGCCGGAAAGCTGGTGCGGGTAGCTGTCGATGACCCGATCCGGATTTGCGATGCCGACCGCATCCAGCAATTGCACGGCCCTCGCCCGTGCCGCTTTCGCCGACACTTTTTCATGCGCGCGGACCTGCTCGCCGATCTGGTTGCCGATCGTATGCACCGGGGTGAGCGCAGACATCGGATCCTGGAAGATCATCGCGATCTGGCGGCCGCGAATGGCATCGAGCGCACGCCGCTTGAGCCCGATCAGCTCCTGTCCCATGAAACGGATGGAACCGGAGACGATAGCGTTGGGGCTGTCGATCAACCCCATAATGGCGAGCAAGGTCTGGCTTTTGCCCGAACCGGATTCGCCGACCACACCGACGATCTCGCGCTGCTCGACGGAGAACGAAACACCTCCCACCGCGCGCACCAGGCCCTCGTCGCTGCGGAAGGAGACGGTGAGGTCCTTGACCACCAGAAGAGGAGCATCAGCCGACATCGCGAGCCCTCGGGTCGATGAAGACGAAGACCACGTCGACGACGAAGTTTGCCATCACCACGAAGAAGGCGGCGTAGATCACCGTGGCAAGGATCATCGGCAGATCGAGCGTCTGCAGCGCCTCGTAGGTCAGTTTTCCGACGCCCTGCAGTCCGAAGACCACTTCGGTCAGCAGCGCGCCGCCACCGACCAGGGCACCGAAGTCGAGGCCGAACATGGTAACAAATGCGACCAGCGAGGTCCTGAGGCCATGATGCAGCACCACCCGCCGCTCGCCGATCCCCTTGGCTCGGGCGGTGCGGATGAAATCCTCCTGCATCATCTCGATCAGGCTTGCCCGCAGCACCCGGCCGTAGAGGCCGACATAAAGGGTTGCCAGCGTGAACCACGGAATGACGAGCGCCTTGAACCAGCCCCAGGGATTCTCGGTCAGGGGGATGTAGCCGAGCGGAGGAACCCAGGAAAACAGCCAGCTGTCGTGCCAGCGGCTTTGCGTCAGCAGGTTGGCGACCTCGCCCAGCCAGAAGACCGGGATCGACACGCCTACCAGGCTCAGGATCATCAGCGCGCGATCAATGAATGTACCGCGCGTTGCGCCTGCGATCACACCGACGATCAATCCGCCGAGCACCCACAGCACTGCCGCGCCGCCGACCAGCGACAGCGTCACGGGAATGGCGCCTATCACGGTCGGAATGACGCGCTGCCCGCGATTGACGAAGGAGGTGAGATCGCGGCTGACGAAAAGCCGGTTCATCATCAGCCCATATTGCACCGGCAATGGCCGGTCGAGACCGAAATCGTGGCGCACCTGGATCAGCGTCTCTTGCGAAGCATTGCGGCCGGCAATGCGCGCCGATGGATCAGCGCCAGGCGTCGCAAAGAAGATCAGGAAAGCGACGACGCTGATACCGAACATAACCAGCACCATCTGGCCAAGCCGGAAGCCGAGCGCGGCAACCACTAGACGCCCCTCGGCGAGGATTTCGGATCGAGCGCGTCGCGCACGCCGTCGCCCAGAATGTTTAGGGCCAGCACCGTGATCACAATGGCTAGCCCCGGCGCCAGTGCCACGACCGGCCGCGAATAGAGCAGGCCCTGGCCGTCCTGGATGATCGTGCCCCAGCTGGCATCCGGCGGCTGCACGCCGATCGACAGGAACGACAGCGAGGATTCCGTCATCATGTTGAGCGCCAGGATCAACGGCACGAAAACGATGATGCGGGTCACCACATTGGGCATGATGTCGCGCAAAAGGATGCGCCAGGGCGATGCGCCAAGGCCGATCGCAGCGGTGACGAATTCGGCATGCATTAAGGTCAGGACATGGCCGCGGATCGGCCGCGCCACATAGGGCACATAGACGATGCCGATGATGAAGACCGGTAGCCACAGGCTGCCGGAGCGGATTTCGAACGGACCGATCTGGATACTCTGCGCAATCAGCACGATCGACAACGAAATCGCCAACAGGAAAATCGGAAAAGCCCAGAGCACGTCGAGAATGCGCGACAGGCCGATGTCGACGATGCCGCCGAAGAAGCCGGAAACGACCCCCAGGAATGTCGCGAGGACAAGGCACAGCACGGCTGCAGCACCCGAGATCAACAGCGAATCCCGTCCGCCGTAAAGCAGCCGCGCCGCGACGTCACGGCCCTGGTTGTCGGCACCGAGCATATAGGGGCCGATGCGCCAGGTCGGCCCGACCGGCGTCATGCCGAGGCCAAGGCCTTCGGTGGAGGGCTGCAGCACCGGCTGGGTCACCCCATCGACGACGATCTCGCCATTGAGATTGGTCACAAATGGATCGGTGCCGGAGACGTATCGCGCATAAAGCGGCGCCGCGAGCGAGGCGATCACGATGACGACGAGCACGGCGAAGGCAGATATTGCCGAACGATCGCCTTTCAGCTTGCGCCAAGCGGTGCGCCACGGGCCATCGGTGGCCCGGCGAACCGGGATGGCAGGCTGGTCCGCAATGACATTGACCATGAACAGGATTGCCTGGGAAAAATCGCGGCCTGGAAGATGCGCTGATCCGCCGGAAAAGGAAATGCGACGGAGAGCCAGCGGCACTCCGTCGCATTGGCTCCGGTCGGCTATTCCACCCAGGACTGGCTGACAATCCAGTAGAATTGCGGGCTGAAGGTGAAGTTCTTCAGCCTGGAAGAGATCACATCGACGCGCTTTGGCGTGAACAGGACAGCGACCGGAGCCTTGTCCGTCACAGCCTTGTCGATGGCGGTCCAGAGTGTCGCGCCCTTGGCCGGATCGGCGATGGTGGCTGCCTCTGCCTCGTCCATCGAGGCGTCGATCGACTTGTCGCAGAACCCCGAAATATTGACCGAGGCGTCGGAGCCCGGCGTGAACGAGGCACAGCTGAACAAGACCTGCAGGAAATTCGATGGCGCCGGGTAATCCTGGAACCATTGCGAGATCGAAATCTGCACCTTGTTATTGGTGTTCTGGATGTAGGTGAACTGTATGTTCTGCGAGATCGGCTTGACCGACGTCTTGTAGCCAAGCTGGTTGAGCACATCCTGCAGGTAGACGCCGATCGCCTTGGAGACCGTGGTGTCCTCGGTGATGATCGTCACCTCCTGACCTGCGGTTCCCGATTCCGCGACCAATTGCTTGGCCTTGTCCATATCCGGCGCCGACCACTTCTCACCTGGATTGGCGGTGAACGGGCAATAGGCTGCGAATGACGGGAAGCCCGGCGGCAGGATCTGACAGGCCGGCTGCGCCAGATTGCTGCCGCCGAACAGCTTGACGATCGCGGCGCGGTCGATCGCGAAGTTCACGGCTTGGCGAACGCGGATGTCGTTGAACGGCGCCAGATTGGTGTTCATCGGCGCATACCACATTGCCGTCAGCGGGTGAACCGTGACCTGCGCGGCATATTTGGTGCCGAGTTCGGCGAGACGGTCGGACGGCGGTGGGTCGAACATCCAGCCCGCCTGGCCATTCTCGACCGCCGTCACCGCCGCCTCGTCGGTAAGGCCGAATTCATAGTCGATCTCGTCCGGATATCCGGCCGGCTGCGCTTCCTTGCTCCATTCCTTGAAGTGAGGATTGCGCACAATCTTCATTAGCTTGTTGGGGTCGTAGCTGGCGATCATGTACGGTCCGGTACCCGGGATCGGATCGGTGCCGGCGTCCTTCAGCGGCGCGCTCGCCGGCAGGATCGACGCGTGTGGAACGGCCAGCTTCTGCAGGAACTCGGCATCCGGCTGGACCAGGTTGAAGGTAATGCTTCCGGCCGCATCGTCGACCGACAGGCCACCTTCGAGGGTGCATGCAGCGGGGGCCTTCAAGCACGCATCCGCGCCGACGATGCCTTTGTAGAAGGTCCCGGCCGTCGGCCCGCTGATCTTGAAGATGCGTTGGAACGAAGCCACCACGTCCTTCGTGGTGACATCCGAGCCATCCGCGAATTTGATGCCCTTGCGCAGCTTGAAGACGTAGGTCTTGCCGCCGTTCTCGACCTGCGGGAGGCTTTCCGCCAGGTCCGCGACGACTTCGAAGCCGGTCTTGTCCCCGGCCTTCTTGTAGGTCACCAGGCCATCGTAGAGGACATAATTGATCTGGAAATACTGCAGCGTGTAGTTGATGTGCGGATCGGCGGTGCCTGCCGCGGCATTGGCCAGCAGTCGGAGTGTGCCGCCTGGCTTGCCCTCGGTGGCCAAGGCACTGCTTGCCGGCGACATCATGGTCACGCCGAGCAGAGCCAGGCAGGGTATCAACGCTGCAAATGCTTTTTGGGGTCGCATATTTATTCCCTCATGGAGGCGTGTCGGCTTTTGCCGCGCTGAACCCGATCGATCGACCATTGCGCGGCTGAAACAGTCTGGGTTTGCGAACGGTGTCCGCTACTTGGCCCAATCACAAAAGACTACGGCGAGCGAAGCCGGACGGGATAGCTATTAAGATAGATAGGGTCGGACAGGCTTACCCCCGCCTATTTGTTGAGCAGCCGGCCGACATGGCTATTTGACAAGCAATCATCAGCGGGTAAGCTTGCCCGATGCAAAGCCTTCCAGGCGATCTAGAGAGCCGGTTCCAAACCGGAATGAGCATCGACGCTGCCATGGCGGTGGCAACGGAGGTGCTGGAGCCCATCGGTTTCACCGCGTTCATCTACGACTATACGCCCGTGCCGGTCAGTCACAAGGGCGAGCTTATCACGCCCTCGTTGATGGCTCTGCGCAACGTGCCGCGCGACATGCAGGATCTCTGGTGCAAGGGCGGATATTATCAGCTTGACCCGGTGCAGGAGGCCGCGCTCACCGTATCGAGACCGTTTCTCTGGTCGCACAGCGGCGTTCAGAGCACCGTCATGCAGCGCGTGCTCCAGTCCAAGCACGATCCTGTGGTCAGCTATTTGCTTGACACCAGGATGACCTGCGGCGTCACCGTACCCATTCGCCTTGCCGGCGGCGATCTCGCCACCTTCACCGCGATCCGTGCCGATCCGGAGGCCGGGTTCGAGCTCGAAGCCAGACCCTTGATCGCCGAGATCGGAGATCTGGGTCATCTGCTGCATGACTCCGCCTACGCCGGTTTCGACGCCGGAATCCGCACCTGCCAACATGTCCATCTGACGTCGCGCGAACGTCAGTGCCTGCGCCTGGCCGCTGCCGGACTGACGGCCAAGCAGGTCGCGCGTGAGATTGGCCGCGCGGTGCCTACCGCAACGCTGCACCTCAACGCGGCGACGCGAAAGCTTGGCGCGCGCAACCGCTTCCATGCCATCGCGCTCGCCGCCCATTACCGGCTGCTCGAACCGGAGCATTGAGGCTCGCGACCTGCGGGGGATCGGCCTTGCCCCGGGCAAACCCATAACCGGCGAACCTATAAAAAGTGCTAGCTGTAAATGCGCTGGGCCGCTTAGTACCGTCGGCCGCAAACAAGGCTTGGGAGGGGTGCACCAAAGTGGCTCCTGCCGCGCCATGATGCGGAGCTTGGACTGTGACGGCACATGCGATCACCGAAGGATTTAGCGACTACAAGGGCTATCGCACCTGGTACCGTGTGACCGGGGACCTCGGGTCGGGCAAGCTGCCCCTGGTCGTCGCTCATGGTGGACCGGGCTGCACCCACGACTATGTGGACTCATTCAAGGAGCTTGCCGGAACCGGGCGAGCCGTCATCCACTACGATCAGATCGGCAACGGCAAATCGACCCATCTGCCGGACAAGGGCGGCGACTTCTGGACCGTCGATTTCTTCCTGGGCGAACTCGATGCGTTGCTCGCCCATCTCAGCATTGCCGGCCATTATGCCCTGCTCGGCCAGTCCTGGGGCGGCATACTCTCGGCCGAGCACGCCGTGCGCCGCCCTGAGGGGCTCAAGGCATTGATCCTGGCCAATTCGCTGGCCTCGATGGCGCTGTGGGTGGAAGGGGCCCGGCAATTGCGCACCGAGTTGCCAGCCGATGTGCAAAGTGCGCTCGACCGGCACGAAGCGGCGGGAACCACCGATCACCCCGAATATGTTGCGGCGACGAAGGCTTTCTACGACCGTCATGTCTGTCGCGTCGTTCCGATGCCGCCAGAGGTCGCCCGGACATTTGCGGCAATCGAGGAAGATCCGACCGTCTATCACACCATGAACGGTCCCAATGAGTTCCACGTCATCGGCACGATGCGGAATTGGACCATCGTCGACCGCCTGCATCGGATCGAGGCGCCGACCCTGGTTTTCCGCGGCTTCTACGACGAAGCGACCGAGGCCTGCGTCCAGCCCTTTCTGGATCTTATCCCGTACGTTGAAGGCCTGGTCTTCCCGAATTCCAGCCACATGCCGCATGTGGAGGAAAAGTACGACTGCCTCAGCGCCGTCGGGCGCTTCCTGGCCAAATACGATTGACGTTCCAGCGCCAGGTCTTCTGTTCCAACGGATCGTCGACACGACGCAGTCGTCGTGAGGCAGGTTCAGAAAACCTCGAACCGTCCCATTTCTCTGCCGACGCACATTGCTATGCCTCGGTGATGGCGACGCCACGCTATGTGGATGTCCCGCAAAGGCCTGCAGGGTCGTCCGATGAGGCCAAATCACGGGCAGAATGCCAGATCACGGACAGCATAAAGGAGCCCATTCGAGCGCCTTTTCCATTGCCCGCGGAGGCAGGGGCCTAACGTTGCGGCGCAGATTGGCATGTCGCCGGCATGGCCGCAATCAGCCTGCCCTCCCCTGAACTGGCATCCCGTCGCTGAAAAACCTGACGGATACGGAGGACCAAGTTGCCGGTGGGTACGGAAAGTATCGGACCCAAAGTTTCGCCAAGCAGTTGCAACCGAATTCATTAGCCGGCGTTAAAGTGCGGGTGATCTAGCGGGGCATGGGGAGGCTTTCATGCAGACGTATCTCGTCGAGCGTATGGACGGCGACGATGTTATCTCGGTGCGCGTTGTCAACGCGCCGAGTCCGTTCAGAGCCGCAGCTATGATGACGGGCGGGCGTATTACCTTCCGAACGTGGGAAAAGGATTGGATCCGCGTGACCGACGAAAATCGGGGACAGATCTATGCCTATTGTTTCGTCCCCGGCAGCTATTCCGACACCGAAGCATCGCCGGTGTCGTCCGGAAGAACCACCGAATAGGCAATATGCCTGAATAGCGGCAATTCCATCTTCGACCCCACCTTGGTCTTCGAGCCCGCCTTGGCATGTGTCCGTGTCATGCGCACCACAACAGCCAGCGAGCCCGGCATGATTGGCTCGGCCGGCGGCTTGCGAAACAGGCGAAGTGACTAACCAAGCGCCCTTGAGGGAAGATCAGGGCATCATCAGAATGATCGATGAAAAGATTGGGGCGGGGGGCGATAAGTGACCCTAATCTTAGCGTAGGCAACTCATGTCTTCGGCATATTTGGGATCAGAAGTCGCGGATCAGGATCTAGCGGTGGATTGTCAGACAACGACCTCCGATAATTGGTCCAGTGTCCCACAATACGCACTGGATCAGGGTGGTCCCGTACTGCGCCCATTTCAAAGATTGGGCGTCGATTTTACCAACATTGCGGCCTTCGATCACCTGAGAAATGTCGTCCGCCAGTACCCCGACAAGCTTGCAATCAGCGACGGCGCCAATCGTCTGACCTATTCCCAGCTCCTCCGGTCAGTCGAGACGCTGTCCCACCAGATCGCGGCGACCGTCCCAGACGGACAGGCGATAGGGATTCTTCAGGCCAACTCGGCCTGGTATCCCATTGCCATGCTGGCAAGCATGACGGCTGGGCGGCCTTCGGTGCCACTCAACGCGCGAGATCCTAGCTCGCGTATCCTTGAAATCGTGGCCGGGGCGCGGCTCTCAGCTGTCCTGGGCGAGGGCAATGTCCGACCCGATGGATTGCCCCACCTGGTCAGTTGGATCGATGTGTCGACCAGTGCGGCCTCGCAGGCTGGGCAAGTGCCTCGTTCTTATTCCGTCTCGGTCGATGCGCCCGCCATCGTGCTTTATACGTCAGGGAGTACGGGCCGGCCCAAAGGCATCGTTAACAGCCAGCGCAGCTTGCTGTGCCGGGTCCAGCAATATGTCGATGCGTGCCACATCAACTCGGATGATGTTTTCCTGCCATTGACCGGACCCGCCACAATCGCCGGGTGCCGGGAGATTCTTGCTGCTCTTCTCACCGGCGCCACCTTGCATCTGGTCGAAGTCGAAGCGGTCGGCCTGCGCGCCGTTCAACGCCTGGTGCGATCCGAAGACGTGACAATCACCTATCTGGTGCCGGCACTGCTTCGCGCGCTTATGGCAGACGGACCTGCAGAAGCGTTCCATTCACTCAGAGTCGCCCGGATCGGTGGCGAGAAGGTGCCCTGGACCGACATCGCCCTGCTGCGCAAGGCCGTCTCCGATACGTGCCTTATCCAGATCGGTTACTCGTCAACCGAGACCACCGGCTCGCAATGGTTCCTGCCGCGAGACTGGCCAGAGCATGGAGATTCGGTTCCAGTTGGCTGGCTGCTGCCTGGAATCACCTTCGCAATTGTCGACGAAGCGGGCCGCCGCGTTCAACCGGGCCGCAGCGGAGAGCTTCTGATCAGGAGCCCGTATGTCTTGCTTGGCCATTGGGAGGACGGGGCGGTTGTGCCGGCAACATCAGACCCGCACGATCCAGGCCTTCGGATTTTCGCGACAGGTGACCTCGTTCGACTTGATGATCAAGGCCTACTGCACATCGTCGGTCGCAAGGGGCGCCAGGTAAAAATCAACGGTCGACGCGTCGAGCCAGCCGAACTCGAACGGGTGCTGCGTTGTGCACCCTCTGTCGCGGATGCCGTGGCAATCGTGACGGCCGCGAATGAGCTTGTCGCCTTTGCTGTTCCTCGGCGCTCGGCCGAAGCGACCTTTTCGGACGAGCTTCGCCAGCTTGTCAGGACCAATCTGCCGCCGCCGCTGCGTCCCTTGCGGTTGCACACGATCGCCGAGATTCCGCGTCTGCCGAGCGGCAAAGTCGACATCACGACACTTGCAGAGATGGATCTTTCAGCCAGAGAGACAGCGGCGACCGCGCGTCCGCTCGAGCCGCGAGGCAAGCTGACCGCGCAGCAGGTTGTCCAGCGGGCATGGACCAGCATTCTCAATACGCGCGTGGCGGCAGGACGCTGGGATGACGCCGGAGGAGATTCGCTGAAGCTGCTGCACTGCGTCATGGAAATCGAAAGCGCCATCGGGCAGGAACTCGGCCTTGAGGCCTTCACCGTCGGGATGAGCCTGGAGCAAATGGTCAAGGCGGTCGTGTCCGCCCAGGCAGGCGATCAAAGCGCGCGCGCCCAGAAGCACGACCCTCCCATTCTTTTTCTGTTCCCGGGGTCCGTCGGCTATGGCCCGAGCCTTGCAGCCTTTGCAGCAGCGATGGGCAAGGTGACCCGCGTTGCCCCGATCAGGTATCCGGCCCTGGCTATGATACTGCGCGGACAAGACAGCCTCGCCGATATGGCCGACGCCGCCGTCGACCAGATCCGCCGCGCCCAACCCTCGGGCCATGTACGACTTCTCGGCCATTCGCTCGGCGGCGCTGTTGCCTTCGAAGTTGCGGCGCGGCTGCTGGCAGCGGGGCGAACCGTAAAGTTCCTCGGCATCCTCGACACCAGCCTCGTCGGGGAGCGAAGCGCCCGCTGGGAGACGTTTACGCGCACATTCAATCGAATCCGAACCAACCGCGTGTCCGCTTACCGGATGGCATGCCGCGCCCTCGCGAAAGTCGCCGTGGCAATGAAGCGCGAGGCACAACTGGTCCAGTTTCTCGACCGCTTCGCTCAAGGACAGTTCAACGCGACGAGCTTTAGAACCAAACTGGAACTGCAAGAGGTTTTGCGCGCGCAAGCCTTCTTCCAGTGGGTGGCCGAGCCAAAGCCGGCTCTGCCGATCACAGGCACCCTGTTCCGCTGTGCTCGACCCGGAATGCCTCTGGCAATCGGCTGGGATAGCGTCTTCGCCCATCTGGACGTGATTCCGATCGTCGGCAGCCACATCGATCTGGTTGTAGAGCCTCACCTTACCACCAATCGTCCCCTTATCGAGAAAGCGGTGGCGAAAACCTATTCGCCAATCGAGTCTCGCAAACTGGAGTACAAGCCATCGACCTGATCTCAACATTCGGCAAAGACGCCCTGGTGCTCGACGCTGGCGCGGAAGTCGATCGCATCGTCCAGATCTTGCGCCAGCAGGTCTTCGGCACGCTGCGACGTCGAGGGGTGGTTGTCGGCCTCTCAGGCGGCATCGACAGCTCCGTCGTTGCGGCGTTGTGTGTTCGCGCCTTTGGGAAAGGCAAGGTCCTCGGGATATTCATGCCGGAGCGCCATTCCTCCGGCGACTCACTGAGGCTCGGCCGCATTGTCGCCGCACACCTTGGTATCGAAACGATCCTGGAGGATATAACGCCGGCCCTGGAAGCGATCGGCGCCTATAGACGGCAGACCGAAGCAATCCAGACCGTCGTTCCCGAATATGGGGACGGCTGGAAATGCAAGCTGGTGCTCGCCTCGGTTCTCGAGAGCAACGGTCTCAACATCACGCGCCTCACGGTTCAGGACCCCGAGGGCAGGACCGACACGGTGCGCCTGCCGTCGGCAGCCTATCTGCAGATCGTCGCTGCAACCAACTACAAGCAGCGCCTGCGCAAGATGACCGAATACTACCATGCCGACCGCCTCAACTACGCGGTAGCGGGCACGCCGAACCGCCTGGAGTACGACCAGGGCTTCTTCGTCAAGCAGGGCGACGGAATTGCCGACCTGATGCCAATCGTCCACCTCTACAAGACCCAGGTCTACCAGTTGGCCGAATATCTTGGGGTGGAGGAAGAGGTCCGGCGCAGACCGCCCACCACAGACACCTTCTCGATGGCGCAGAGTCAGGAGGAGTTCTACTTCGCGCTTCCTTATTATCTGATGGATCTGTGCCTCTACGGCTTGAACCATGGGATCGCCGACGAAGACGTCGCCGAGGCAACCGGCCTCACCGTGATGCAGGTCCAGAAGGTTTTCAAGGATATCGACAGCAAGCGGCGCGCCGCACGTTATCTTCACGCGCGGCCGTTGGTGTCCTCTTCAATGGGCGAGGGCTAGGCGATGTGCGGCATCGCCGGAATTGTGTCGCTGAGCGCCGCAGCGGCGCCCCCTTCCCGCGATGCGCTGATACGCATGGCGGGCGCGCTGGCGCATCGCGGCCCGGACGAACGCGGCCTTTACCGGGACAGACGTGCGGGATTGGCGCATGCCCGCCTGTCCGTCATCGATCTCGCAAGCGGCCAGCAGCCACTCGCCGGCGCGGGCGACACAATGTGGATCGTCTTCAACGGCGAAATCTTCAATTACGTCGAGCTGCGACAAGACCTGGTCGCGCTCGGTTATCGCTTTCGCACACGCAGCGACACCGAGGTCATCGTCCATGCCTATCATGCCTGGGGCGAGGCCGCCTTCGAGCGAATGAATGGGCAGTGGGCAGTCGCCATCTGGGACTCCGTGGCAGGTCGTCTTGTCTTGTCGCGGGATCGGTTCGGCATCTGCCCGCTGCACTTTTGCGAGCATGGCGGACGGCTTTACTTCGCCAGCGAGGTGAAGGCCATTTTCGCGGCCGATGCGGATATACCCCGCGCCTTCGATCCAGCCGGCATCGATCAGACTTTCACACTCTGGACTGTCGCGCCGCCACAAGGCGTGTTTGGAGGAGTAAGCGAACTCACGCCGGGGCATGTCCGCATTTATGACAGCGGCGTCGTCCGGGAGCGGGCTTTTTGGAAGCCTGACTATCCAGAGGTTGACGGACCCGGCGATGATGAATTCACCGGCTCGCTTGATGACGCGGTGGAGGAAGTGCGCAGCGCCCTGGAAGCCGCGACGGCGCTCAGGATAGTACGCGCCGACGTGCCGGTCGGCTGCTATTTGTCCGGCGGGCTCGACAGCTCGCTGGTCGCCACGCTGGGGAGACGCTTCGCGGGCGAGCGCTTCCAGACTTTCTCGCTGCGTTTTGCCGACGCCGAGTATGATGAGACGCATTTCCAGCGCCTGGTTGCCGGCGTGGCCGGCAGTGACCATCATGAGGTGGTTGTTTCGCGCAGCGATATCGCTGGCATCTTCCCTGAGGTGATCTACCACACCGAGCGGCCAATCCTCAGGACCGCGCCGGCGCCGCTGTTCCTGCTCTCGAGACTGGTGCGCCAGCACGGCATCAAGGTCGTGCTGACCGGCGAAGGGGCCGACGAAATGTTCGCCGGCTACGATTTGTTCCGCGAGGGCAAGGTCCGCCGCTTCTGGGGACGCCAGCCCGCCTCGACGCGACGCTCGCGGCTGCTGGAGCGCCTCTATCCCTATCTCAGCCGCTCGCCGGTGCAGCAGCAGGCGATGGCACGCCAGTTCTTCGGGCGCGACATCCACGCCTGTGACGCGCCTGGTTTTGCGCATGGCACGCGCTGGCGTACCACAAGCGCCATCAAGCGGCTGTTTTCGGCAGACATGCGCGCCCAAACGGAGCGCCGCAACGCCGTGTCCGAGCTGCTTGCCCGCCTGCCGCCGGAGTTTTCGCGATGGGGCTCTCTTGCGCAGGACCAGTATATAGAGATTCAGACGCTGATGTCGGGATACCTGCTTTCCTCACAAGGGGACAGAATGCTGATGGCTCATTCCGTCGAGGGGCGCTTCCCGTTCCTCGATCATGAACTCGTGAGACTCGCGAATTCGCTTCCTGCCGCCTACAAGCTGCGCGTGCTCGATGAAAAGCATGTGCTGAAGCGCGTAGCGCAACCGATCGTGCCGTCGGAAATCGTCACCCGCAAGAAGCAGCCTTACCGGGCCCCCAACGCGCTCTGCTTTGTCGCAGATGGCGCTCCGGCCTACATTCGCGAAGCACTTTCGGAGGCGGCGCTGCGCGAAGCGAACGTCTTCGATCCCAAGTCGGTTACCCGGCTCCTGAACAAGTGCCAGGCCAGCGCCGGCGACGGCGACCTGTCCAACTCCGACAATATGGCGCTTGTCGGGGTGCTGTCGACGCAGCTTCTTCATCGGCAATTTATCGCGAGCCTTCCAAGTGGGGCTCGCACGCTCAAGCTCAGCATCGATATCGACCGCGAACACCGCGAAGAGGTGCTCGCATGATGCATGGCGCCGTACCGCTCCTGCATGACTATCTCACCCACTCTGCCAGCCGGCTCGGCGAGAAGGTGGCCCTGGTGTGCGGCAATCAACGTGTCACTTATGGCGATCTCGATATGCGTTCGAACGCCATAGCGCACCATTTGACCGATGCCGGAATTGCGCGTGGCGATCGCGTGGTGGTCTTCGCCGACAACACTGTCGAGGCCGTCATTGCGTTCTGGGCGGTGCTCAAGGCCAACGCCGTGGTGTGCATCGTCAATCCGCTCACCAAAAGCGACAAGCTTGATTATCTGCTCAACGATTGCCGCCCGACGGCACTGATCACCGACAAACACCTGCACTCGATTTTCAGGGAGCCGGCGCGGAATTGCCCATCGTTGCGCCGCATGATCGTCTCCGGGCCGATCGAACACAGCGACCTGCAAGAATTGCCGCATGCTGTGCGCTGGGACGCCGCGGTCGCGGCAGCCCGCAGCACGCCGCCCTCGCGCCGCTGCATCGACATCGATCTCGCTGCGATCATTTATACATCCGGCTCGACGGGCGAGCCCAAGGGGGTGATGCTGACGCATCGAAACATGATCGCCGCGTGCGCCTCGATTTCCTCATACCTGGCGCTTGCCGAAGACGAGGTGATCCTCAATGTCCTGCCGCTCGCCTTCGACTACGGTCTTTACCAGATGATCATGGCATTCGGCGCGGGCGCCCGGCTGGTGCTTGAGCGCTCGTTCGCCTTCCCGGCGCAGATCCTTGGGCTGATCAAGCAAGAAAGGGTGACGGGTTTTCCCGGCGTACCGACCATCTTCGCCGCACTCGGGGAGCTCAGGTCTCTCAGGGATCAGGATTTTTCGAGTATTCGCTACGTCACGAACACTGCGGCCGCCCTGCCGCTCAAGCACATTCTCCTGCTGCAGGAGCTGTTTTCTGGCGCCCGCATCTATTCGATGTACGGCCTTACCGAATGCAAGCGCTGCACCTACCTGCCGCCGGAGGATCTGGAGCGAAAGCCGTCGAGCGTCGGGATCGCCATCCCCAATACGGAAATGTGGATTGTCGACGAGCATGACAGGCGGGTCGGCCCCGGCATCGTTGGTCAGCTCGTCATCCGCGGAGCGACGGTGATGAAGGGCTATTGGGGCAAGCCGGAGGCGACAGCCAGGAAGCTCAAGCCTGGCCCGCTGCCGGGTGAGCAGGTCCTATACACCGGCGACTACTGCCGGATGGACGCCGAGGGCTATCTCTACTTCGTCGGTCGCGGCGACGAGATCATAAAATCGCGCGGAGAGAAGATAGCGCCGAAGGAGGTGGAAAACGTGTTGATGAACATTGCGGGCGTACGGGAAGCCGCGGTCATCGGCGTTCCGGACGAGCTGCTCGGGCAAGCAGTGAAGGCATTTGTCGTGATGGAGCAGGGAAGCATGATCGGTGAAAAGCAGTTGCAGAAAGAGTGCCAGAGACGGCTGGAAAACTTCATGGTTCCGAAGTCCATCGTCATCGTACCCAGTCTGCCGATGACCGACACGGGTAAGCTCAAAAAAACGGCCCTGTCATGAGTCGGTACCAGGGCGAAGTTGATCAGCATTCATCTTTTGTACCGGAGGCGAAATCAATGTTATCTACCAAGGATAGAACCGATACCTGCAGCGAACAAATTCGCGCTTTCCTGGCTTCGAATTTCTATATAGCCGATCCCGAGAGCCTGGAGAGCGACACCTCGCTACTCGACCAGGGCATCGTGGACTCGACGGGTGTGCTCGAGGTTATCGGCTTCATCGAGGAGACCTTCGGCATCACGGTCGAAGACAGCGAGCTGCTGCCGGAGAATCTCGATTCCATCGAGGGAATTGCGCAATACGTCATGCGCAAGAGAAACTGACGCAAGAGAAACTGATCGCCGAAATCTCGCGCAACTCTGTTTCAACTTCCCGGCCGTTTCTAGCCGCGACAGCGCGTCTACCTGCCGCGGCTGCGATGCTTACGCCTGCGCCCTCGTATGTCCCACAACCACCCTGCCCTCACCGGCCTGGTTGGTGACTGCCCGGATACTCGAATAGGCCTTGGAACGCTCGAGCAAACTCATGACCTGCCGGTCCTGGCCAAGCCCCACCTCGAAAAGCAGGATGCCTCCGCGCCGCAAATAGCGCGGCGCCTCCTTGAGCACCCGCATGTGGATGCTCAGGCCGTAGGGGCCGGCTGCGAATGCTTCACGCGGCTCGAGCTCGACCAGATGCGAACGGTCGCCCTCGAGCCGTTTTTCCGAAATGTAGGGCGGGTTGCAAACGATCACGTCGATCGTGCCATCGAGCTCCAAGCCTGAGAAGGCGCTGAACAAGTCGCCCTGAAGCACCGTTACCCGGTCCTCGATTTCAAGATGGGTGACGTTGCGGCGCGCGACCTCCACGCATCCGTCGGTAAGATCGCTTGCCCACACGCGCGCGGTGGGAGCGTGGTGCGCGATGGCGCACGCCAGATTGCCCGCCCCACAGCACATGTCGACAACGCGAGGCACCGGCAGGTTCAGTTGGCTCAGGACATCGAGAGCAGCCTTGCCGAGCAGTTCCGTTTCCGGCCGAGGAACAAGCGCACCGGGCGAGACCAGCAACTGCAATCCCATGAAGGTGCTGCGCCCCCTGCCGTAGGCATCGGCAACGTTGATCTCTTCGCTCACGACACTCGCCTCCCGATTTAGCCGGCGTTGGTGGCCGACAATTGCGTACCGATGAAGTGTATCTCAAAACCGTTTAACTCTCGATCGACAAAATCAAAACCGATCCCTCCCCAGACGCTTTGAAGCCTTGATGCTACAAAGATGACCATAAGCTTCTGCGCCGTGTCATGATTAGGAATATCTCCTTACTCGACCCGGTTATCCCCAGCCTGGCGAGCCAGTTGCCGAATTCTCAGCCTGGCGTCACGATTTTGCTACATTTTAATCAAAGAAGGCACGTATGTAAGCAATTCGTAATGTTCAGCAGCGGGGCGGGGCTGCTGCTTCCCGGAAGGTTAAAGTTTGTCCCTCATCGAAAGAATCGACGAGATTGCGCGGCAATTTCGCGTCAACGAGCGCACATCATGAAGTCGACCAAAGGGCGCTCGCTCGATCTCCGCTCCGCAATGTTCGGCTGTGTGCACGGCCTCGTCGGCGTAGGCATTTTCTCGGCATTGATAAATATCCTCGCCTTGACCGGCTCCGTCTACATGCTCCAGGTCTATGACCGCGTGCTGCCTTCGCAGAGCGTGCCGACTCTTGTCGGATTTACAGTCGGCATGCTGGGACTTTACGCGGCCTATGGGCTCCTCGATTTCGTGAGGCTTCGCCTGTTGGTCCGCATCGGCAGCCGCCTGCATAGAAATCTGCAGCAAAAAGCGTTCGCAGCCTCGCTTTCCCTGCCCCTCGTCGCCGGGCCGGATGCGAACCGGGTACACCCGCTTCGTGATCTGGACCAGCTACGTGGCTTTCTTTCCGGGCTCGGGCCGACAGTCTTATTCGACGCTCCCTGGATACCATTTTATATGGTGGTCATCTATCTGCTGCATCCCGCGCTTGGCGTGCTGGCAACGCTCGGCGCATGTGCCGTTGTGTTTTTGACGGTGGTTGCCGAGATCATCGGCCGCAAACCTGCGGCTCGTGCATCTGAGACACTCGTAGCGCAGCGGCTTCTGGCCGACTCCGGCCGCCGCAACGCAGAGGTTGTTCAGGCGATGGGCCTTTCCGCCCCGCTTAGCCGGCGCTGGAACGAGGTCAGTCATCTTTATCTGAAGAACCAGGAACGGCTCTCCGACGTCGTCGGCGCAGCAAGCTCACTGTCGAAGACGCTCCGAATGGCCCTGCAATCATGTGTGCTAGGGCTTGGTGCCTACCTTGTGATCGGCGGCGAGGCCTCGCCTGGCGTGATCATTGCATCGTCCATATTGCTGGGCCGCTCGCTGGCGCCGGTCGATGTGGCGATCGCAAACTGGAGAGGGTTTCTGGCAACCCGCAAAAGCTATACCGAGCTGTCGGCAGCCCTGGATGCTTTTGATAGCCAGCAAGAGCCAATGGAACTGCCCGGCCCGAAGGCTGAGCTTGCGGTCGAGGAATTGACCGTCGCGCCACCAAGCCTGCAGAAGCCCACCATCTTCAATGTAAGCTTCCGCTTGGCGAGAGGCGCAGGGTTGGCGGTCGTCGGCCCGAGCGGCTCCGGCAAGACCACGCTCGTGCGCGCTTTGGTCGGGGCATGGAAGCCGCTTCGTGGCACGGTAAGATTGGACGGCGCCTCGCTCGATCAGTGGAATTCAGAACTGCTCGGCATTCATATTGGCTACCTTCCGCAGGACGTTGAGCTGTTCGACGGGACGATCGCCGACAACATTTCGAGGTTCGGCGGCAAGCGCGACGCAAAAGGCGTGCTGGCAGCTGCCAAGGCTGCGGGCGTGGACAAGATGATCATGCGTCTTCCGCAGGGTTTTCAAACACGCATCGGAGAAGGCGGCGCGGCCCTTTCGGCTGGGCAGAGGCAGCTCGTCGGGCTTGCCAGGGCACTTTACGGCGATCCATTCCTCGTCGTTCTTGACGAACCAAATTCCAATCTGGATGCAGACGGTGATGCTGCTTTGGCCGGCGCAATCCTGGCAGTGCGTCAGCGCGGCGGTATCGTGATCGTCGTTGCGCATCGCCCCTCCGCTCTCGTCAACATCGATCAGGTACTCGTCCTGTCGAACGGGATGCTCCATTCGTTCGGCTCGCGCGAAGACGTTCTGGCAAATGTGATCCGGCCCTTCCCGCGCCCGGACAAGCCAAGCATTGTCGTTCCGCTGCAGCACGGTGCAAGCGGGCATGCGTGAGGTATTGCTTAGTGTCTAACGTGACCATGTCGTCATATGCTGCGGTTGGCGGCGAAGGCCAGCCGACCGGGGAGAAGCCGGAGCCGGATGGGATTCGAGCCAATCCACCCTGGGGTACTCTGGTCCGGAGCCTAGCAGCACATTGTCGTTCCGCCGCACAAAGGTGCAGCCGGGCATATGCGAGGTATCGCTCTGCTGTTGCCGTGTCGTCATACGTCGCAGCCGGTGGCGAAAGCCGTTCGTTGGAGACGAAGCCAGAGCCGGATGGCATCCGGGCCAATCTGCTCTTGGGCCTGGCAACCAGCTTGCTGTTGATCTTTGGCGGAGGGCTCTGGTTGGGATTGACCAAGATTGCCGGCGCGGTGATTGCGCCCGCAACCGTGGTGGTCGAAAGCAACATTAAAAAAGTCCAGCATCAAACCGGCGGCACCATCGGCGGAATCTTCGCGCAGGACGGCGATCATGTGAAGGCCGGCGATGTGTTGGTCAGGCTGGACAACACATTGACCCGAGCAAACCTGCAGATAATCACCGAGGACCTCAATCGCGCCACCATTCGTCTGGCCCGACTGGAGGCCGAGCGCCAGGGTCTGCCGGAAATGCAGATCCCGCCCGACCTTCGCGCTCAAATGGGCGACCCGCAAGTGGTGGCACTTGTCAGTGGCGAGCGTGCCTTGTTTGAAAGCCGTGCTGCGGCGCTGGCTGGCCAGAAGGCACAATTACAAAGCCGCGCGAAGCAGCTGGAACGTCAGATCGATGGCCTCAAATCGCAGCAGTCTGCAACGGACGAGTCTCTGGATCTGCTGACCAAGAACCTTGCGGATGTCGAATCTCTCTACGCAAAGAAGTTGGTGTCCAAGGAGAGGTTGAGCAATGTCAGCCTGGACAAGACCCGGGCTCGCGGCGAATCGGGACGCCTTGTCGCAGCGATAGCAGAGGTACAAGCTCACATCAGTGAAACGGACCTGCAGGTGCTTCAGCTCGACGAACAAATGCGGAGCGACGTGACCAACGAACTTCGCGAAACGGAAGCCAAGCAGACCGAGCTCAGCGAGCGCCAGGTGGTGGCCGAAGACGAACTCAGCAGGACAGACATTCGTGCCCCGCAATCGGGCACATTACAAGAATCCTCGGTCCATACCGTAGGAGGCGTGATTGGCGCAGGAGAGGTGCTCATGATGATTGTGCCCGATTCCGACAACCTTGTCGTCGACGCTTCCATTCCTCCGTCGCGTATCGATGAGATTCATCCCGGACAGCAGGTGTCGATCCGCTTTCCAGCGTTCGACGCCGGCACCACACCTGCTTGCGAAGGCTCGGTCAAGCGCGTCTCAGCGGATCTGATCAAGGATCAGCAACGCCAGCTTTCCTTTTTTTCGGCGCGCATCGACGTCGAGAATGAAGCGACGTGCCTGACAGGAGAGAAAATACTCAAACCGGGCATGCCCGCCGAAGTCCACATAAGAACCGACGAGCGCAGTGTCTGGTCCTACTTGATGAAGCCCCTTACCGACCAGTTTTCCAGGGCCTTCAGGCAGTAAAGCGGTTGCGAAACGCGGCCCGATCTATCGGGTCGCCGCATTTTCGAGAGCGCTGCTGAATCTGACCTCGATCGTGTCTCCCGGCATGACCTCGGTGTCTTCTTGGGCAAGCTGTTTTCGCCATTCTTCGCCGACCTTGCGAATGATCGTGACCTCGGCCTGGACCTTCTCGCCGGCAACCGGCAACGGCAGTGCGGCAGCTCCCGTGGGCTGCAACTTTTGGCTGGCGGCGCGAAGCCTTGCGCTGACGTCGGCAAGGCGCACGTTGGTATCCTTCAACTCGATCAGCAGACCCATCCTTCTTTGGTTGTCATTGCGTTCGTGCTGTCTGGCAAAATCGTCCTGCTGACGTCGTGCTCTCATAAGCTCAACCGACGTTTCGAGTGCCCGGCTGGAAGAGAGAACCAAAGCGCGCCGAACGTCGGCGAGCCGGTTGTTGGTGAGATTTCCGGACTCAAACGCTTTCCTTACGCGCGCCAGATCGTCTTCGTCCGCCTTCACCCCATCCGCTTCGGCCTGCTCGCGTTTGAGCAAGGTCTCGGTTTGTGCGGCGGCATCCTTGCCGCTTTTATCCAGAAAGCCCTGCTCTTGCTGGAAGTTGTCCAACGAGAGCTTCAGCCCTTCCGCTTCAGCCTGCGCGATCGCCGACGCAAAACTTGCCGGCAAGGGAGATCCTTGTGGTGGCTGCATGTCGAAAGTCGGTTTGTCCTGAAGTTCGGCGCGGATGCGGGCGCTATGAAAATAATCTCTCGTATATTCCCCCCAAAGCGACTCGTAATCGCGCCGCAGATCCACCGGATCTGGGCCAACCTGGTTTGCCCGGGACCGCAAAAGGCTGAAACCGCCTGACACGGCAATCGCCTGCCGCACGGTCATCAGCGGGCGGTAGGCCTGCTGTCCGGGAGTGAGCACGTCGCCGGTCACATAGATCGGCCTGTACTCCGCAACCACGGCGGTCACGTCTGTCGGCTTGATGACGATCATTTGCTCCCGCCCATCAGGCAGACGCTGGTGGAATATCTTGGTCGGCAAGATCGTCTGCATGCGCGTTTGCAGTTCAGCCGGAGTTAAGCCGCCCACCGAAACCATACCGACTTCGGGAAGCGCGATCGTGCCGTCCATCTGGACCACCGCACGTTGCGTTCGCTCCGGGATGGAGGCAATTCCAATCTCGACGGTGTCGCCGGCAGAAAGTCGATAGGCGACCCGCGGTTCCGCTGCAGCAGCCGTATCCATGGCAGCCAGCATGCCGAGCACGACAATAAGGATTCGATCAACGAGGACCATGGGCGACAATCTCCTTCTGGCTCGAATCCGGCGATACCGCGGCCGCAATCAACAGCGGAGCCAATCCTCCCGGGCGAAAGCTCATGTCATGTAACCCATTTCGTGTCGCACCCGGCCTTCGCTCAGGCGCCCTTGCCACCATCCGATGGTCCGCTCCAAGCCTTCGCGCAGGCTGGTCTGGGCACGCCATCCAGTCTTGCTTTCGAGGAGCGAAGAATCGGCCAGCAAGGCACGCACCTCGGAATTCTGCGGCCGCAGGCGGCGCTCGTCCCGGTGGATTGGTTTCTTGCAGCCACTCAACTCGATCACCAGATCCAATATGTCCGAGATCGTCACAGCGCGCTGGCTTCCGGCATTGTAGGCATGGCCAAATTCGAGCTCGGCGGAACCTGCGGTCAAAAACGCCGCCGCGGTGTCTTCCACGAAAGTAAGATCGCGGATCGGGCTTGTGTCTCCCACCATGATCGCCGGGCATTTTTTGTCGAGAGCCTGGCGTATAATGGTCGGTACGATGGCCCGCTCACTCTGGCGCGGGCCGTACGTATTGAAGGGCCGCATGATGACCACGGGGATGTCGAACGATCTGGCGTAGGACTCCGCCATCATGTCCGCGCCGATCTTGGATGCCGAATATGGTGACTGTCCCTGCAACGGGTGGGATTCGCTGATAGGCATTGTCAGCGCGGTGCCGTAGACCTCGCTTGTCGAAGTGTGCACTACACGCTCCGTCTCCCATTGGCGCGCCGCTTCGAGAACGTTGACCGTGCCCAGGATGTTGGTCTCCACATAGGACTGGGCAGCGGCATACGAATACGGGATAGCTATCAGTGCGGCGAGATGAAACACGACCGCCTGGCCACGCACGATCCGGTTAAGGAACGCGCTGTCGCGAACATCGCCGCGGACGAGATTCAACTGGCGTCGTATGGTGTCGGGCAAATCGTCCAGCCAGCCGTGGCTGTCGAAGGAATTGTAGAGTGCCAGCGCGGTGACGTCGGCGCCGCTGCGGACGAGTGCTTCGGTGAGATGAGAACCGATGAACCCGTCGGCACCCGTAACCAGAACTTTCCTGCCCTTGTATGCCATGACCCAAGCGTTCCCCCTATGACGTGAGGCACTGACGTTGCAAATCCACGAGAGCGCGGATGTCCCACCTGCTCTCAAGGTCCAATCGGCGGCGGCGAAACCACGCCAAGCACCGCCAGCAAGCCGCGCACCATCCACACAACATCGGAGCCGATCGTGCGCTGCGGATAATAGGAAAGGTCGAGCCTGGCTTTGGCAGGAAACAGAACCTGGCGATAGAACAGTAGCGGGTCCACCGATCGCGGATAGAAACGGGCTTCATGCCGGAAGAGAACCTGGGCTGGACCCAGCAAGCCTGGCTTGTATTGTAAAACGTCTTCGAAGCCCCCGCGAAAACAATCGGCGAAGGCAAGGCTCTCCGGGCGTGGCCCGATGATTGCCATCTCGCCTCTGAAGACGTTCCAAAGCTGTGGCAGTTCGTCGAACTTGGTGACGGCGAGGAACCGTCCTATCGGCGTCATGCGGCTGTCATCGGCCATGGTCAGAGCCAAGCCACCGGGGTCGCATTGCACGCTGAACTTGCGGAACTTGTACATGCGGAATGGGCGAGCACCGGCCCCGACGCGGGTCTGTGTGAAGAAGATGGGCCGACCGCCTTCCAGCAGCAGCGCCACGGCAATCAGCAGCATCAGCGGGGCGAAGACGATCGCCGCGGCTGCCGCAATGACGAGATCGATTGCTCGTCTCGCAGACCCATGGGCGGCGCTCGAGACGTTAGACCGGTGAATGGCTAGGTCCAGGGCATTCATGCGGCTGTTCCTGTCTGAGCGCAATTATTGACCGCCGCGGCAAGAGCGACGACTACCGATTCGACCAATGGCGCGGTGATCTGCGGATGCAGCGGTACAGTCAGTTCGCGCTGCGCGAAATCTTCAGTGCGCGGTAAGTGAGTACCGGGAATGAGCTCACGATAGAGCGTCATCTGGTGCACCGGCGGGTAGTGGATAGTGGTTTGTATCCCTTGCCCGCGCAGTGCGTCGATGACGTCTTGCCTGTCGGCGTAACGTGGCAAAAGGATAGGCATGATGTGGTAGGCCGACGTCCGCGGCTCGTGGAACGGGATGGTCACGGCCGGGCAATGCTTCGCTATGAGACGGCGATACAGCATGACCAGGATACGCCTGATCTCATTCCACTCCTGCAGATTTTGCAGCTGGACCAGTCCGATCGCAGCCCGCAATTCATCCATGCGATAGTTGAATCCGAGCATGGTGACATCATACTGAGGGGTGCGGCTGTTCAGCCTTTGACGCGTCCCGGTGGTCATCCCATGTCCACGCGCCTGGCGGATTGTCTCGAGCAGACCGGCATCCCTGGCGATCACAGCCCCGCCTTCCGCCGTGGTCATGTTCTTGTTGCCGTAGAAGCTGAAGGCGGCTGCGGCACCAAATGTCCCCACCTCCTTCAAGCCCGGCGCATGCGCCGCGTCCTCGACGATGTGCAGCCCCCGGGCACGGGCGAGCCTCTGCCATTGTTCCCGATCGGCGAGGTAGCCGGCGAAATGAACGAGAATGATTGCCTTGGTGCGGGCCGTGCATTTCGCTTCGGCTTCCACGATCGACATCAGCGGCACGTCGGCTGACTCGATGTCGACGAAAACCGGCGTCGCACCGACATAGAGGACCGCATTTGCGGTCGCCACGAACGTCAAGGATGGCACCAGCACCTCGTCGCCCGGTCCGATGCCAAGTGCGTGCAAAATGAGATGAAGCGCTGCGGTGCAAGAACTGACCGCGACGCAATCCTCCGCATCATGAACGTCGGCAAAAGCTTGTTCGAAGGCTCGTACCTGCTCCCCCATGGTCAGCCAGCCGCTGTCGATGACCTTGGTCAAAGCAGTCTTCTCCGGCACACCCAAGATCGGGGCACTGACCAAGAGCATCACAACCTCCTAGACTGATAACTGTGGGAACCGGGCTCGTGACTTCATCATGCAGCCGTCGCAGTGACCTCGATCGAGGCCGACTGGTCTTCCCAGGAAATGGTCTGTGCGTTCTGAAAATCGTCGACGCGCCCGATATCGAGCCAGAGACCCTCATGTTTGTACACGTGCACGGTTGTGCCGTTCTGCATCATCTGCAGCATCAGGTCGTCGAACCCAAAGGGTATGCCGGATGGGATAAACTGCAGAACATCCGGGTTCATGCAGTAAATTCCCATGCTGACCAGATGCGAAAGCGTCGGCTTCTCGCGAAAGACCTGCACGGTATTGTCGACTTCGTCGATGACGCCGAAATCCATCTTGATCAGGCGACAGGCTGTTGCGATCGTCACTGGATCGGTGTGCTTACGGTGCGCTGCTACAAATCGACTGAGGCTTAGATCCGTGAGGACATCGCCATTGAGAACGATGAATGGCTCCGTCAGTTCATCCCTGATCAAAGACAGTGGCCCGATGGTGCCAAGCGGCTCCATCTCCTGCGTATATCGAATTTTCAGGTTCCACTGCGAGCCATCTCCACACACGGTGCGGATCAAGTGGCCGAGATACCCGGTTGTAATATAAACTTCCTGAATGCCGTTGCGTCGCAACCATTTCAGAAGCATCTCGAGAACCGGCCGTGCCCCGATCGGCATGAGCGGCTTCGGCAAGACCGAAGTGAAGGGGCGGAGGCGTGTTCCCATTCCTCCACATTGAATAACCGCTTTCATCCTGGTCCTCCCTTGTTCATTCGGCCTGAACGCTATCGTCACGGGCCGGCTATCCTGCCCTGGTCAGCACCCGGGAAACGCGTTCTTGTCCCCTCAGAAGAACCGGTGAGATTTCCCGTAGAAGACCGGTGAGATTTCTCCACTGTCCCCTGATCCGGACATTGCATCTGGATGGTATGTGGCCGTCAGGGTGGATGTCGTCGTGCATTCGAATGGTAACAATTCAGCCGTTTTGCTGTTCTATATCTTTAGACCTATAGCACTGCTGAACGACCGGCCGGTCTGTCAGCTGTCCAAAAGGTCAGAACGTATGTTCGACGACGTTCGGCGGGTTTCGCTCACAAGGGGCAAAAAAAGAGGAGCGTTTCCCGTCATTTAAGATTATATTAGAAATCTGGCGTTTGCGGTGTTGGGGGTGCCGCAGCGTCGGCTGGATGAATCGACGAGATGATGGCCACGACTTTCAGGCCATTACCGTTCAATCCATTCAGATAGGCGTTGGGGTAGTTCAATGTATCGAATCGTCATCGCCGACGATCACGGCTTGTATCGTCGCGGCTTGCGATTGGCACTGACCGCAGGCATTCCAGGTGTGGAGATCTTTGAAGCGTCCTGTTTCGACGCGGTGCTCAGTTTGCTGGCAGAGCAGTCGTTCGTGGATCTTGCGATCCTGGATCTGAATATGCCGGGCCTGTTCAATCAAGAAGTGCTCGGCGGGATCCTGTCTGCCTATCCGGACACGCGATTTGCGATCGTTTCCGGAAACGATTCACGCTCGGAAATACTCACGGCTCTGTCGATCGGGCTTCACGGCTACATCGTAAAATCGCAGACGGACGAAGAGGTTGTTTTGGCCGTCAATGAAATCCTCTCCGGCCGCATCTATGTTCCTGCACTTCTGTCACGCCCGGGAGCGACGCAAACAACCCACGCGCATACCCATTCCGACGACAAAGGCCCACAGAGGCGTACCGCTGGCGTCAACCTTGGCAGGCTGACTTCGAGGCAAAAGGAAGTCCTCAAGCTGATGGCGGAAGGCTATTCAAACAAGGAAATTGCGCGCGATCTGGAAATCGCAGAGGCGACCACGAAAATCCACGCTGCTGCCGTTCTGCGTGAATTGGGGGTACGCAATCGGACCGAGGCTGCCGTTATGCTGAAGACTTGGCTTTCGAGACATGCCAGCTAGAGCGCCGCGCGTCCTTTTGGACGTGCAAACGGCGTCCCAAGACTCCTCATGCATTTTACTGCATATCCCAAAGCCGCGGCGCAGCTTTGGGCCGACGACATTCTTGGAAGGAACCCTGCGCATCTCAAAGGCCGCTCAGCGCGACCCGCCTTTAGATATCTGCTTTCCGATTGGAGCACTGCACTACAATCCGATTTCCTTGCGTGACAGCCGCAGCGAATACCGCAACCCTTGGTCCGATATTTCCAGCCTGGGAGAGTGACCGACAAGCGGCGCTCCATCCACTCCGATTATCATGGAACCGAAGCCATGACGGACTACGCTTGAGGTCCTACGCCGCCCCGATTCCACCCACTCGAACACGATATCGCTGCCCGTTTCTTCAGGTGCGAACGTCCAGCTTACGTCGATCCGGCCTTTTGGATCGGCAAGCGCTCCATATTTCATGGAATTGGTGGCAAGCTCGTGAACGATCATTGCAAAACTCTCGGCGGCGCCTCCCGACATCGCCACGGAAGGACCGCTGACCGATATCGCACGTGTTCCAATATATGGGTGCAATTCTTGCGCAACGAGATCGTTTATCGCCCCCGATACGCTGCCGTTGCGTGAAAGAAGCAGATGGGTTGCCTCGAGCGCGCGTATCCGGTCGATCAGCATTTCCTTGTATTTGGCGACGTTGTTTCCGGGAACATCGACCATTTTCACGAGCGCCGTGATCACCGCGAAAACGTTGCCGAATCTGTGACGCTGTTCGAGCATGATGCGCTCCCGCTTCTTTGCCGCGGCGCGCAGCAGCGTGGTTTGTCGTCTCTCGCTCAGGTCGGCAGCCACTCCAAGCCGCTGTCCACCATCATCATGTCTTTCCTCCCTTCCGCGCAGCGCAACCCAGCGGATATGTCCGTCCGGTCGGCGGACGCGTATCTCAACATCGTAATTCGTGACCGATGGTGCGGCCTTTCTCGATGCCGCCAGCTTTGGCCAGTCCGCCGGATGAACGACAGCTGACAGCTCCTCCAAACTGCGGCTATTGGCCTGGGCCAGGCCGAGAATGTCCCAGAACGTGTCCGAGCCCGTGACTATCCCGCCTTTAAGGTCTATGCGCCACGTGGCCAAGCGTCCAGCAGACAGAGCGAGGTCCAGCCATTCCTTCTGGGCCCGAAGCGCTTCGTGAACAGCGCGTCGTTCCGAAATATCGTCGACCACCACGAAGATGCTCTCCGAGAGGCCACCCTCGGGCACGGACGAAGAAAGCGTTAGCCTGGCCCAGAATGCCGTACCGTCCTTTCGTGACAGACGCACCTCCGAAACGAACGAAGAAATGTCATTGCCCAGCCTCGCCAGCAATTGCGCCAAGGTATCCCGGTCGTTCGGATGGGCGAGCGTATCGAGCTGCAGTTGGGCAAGCTCCTCCTCCTTGTACCCGGTCATCTCACAAAGGCGTCTGTTGGACTGCAGCAACTCACCTTTCTTGTTGGTGTTCGCGAATCCCATGGCAGCACGTTCGAAGGCCCAACGATAGCGGCTTTCGGTCGCCTCGACGGCAGCGAGCCTGGCCTCCGCGACTTCCAGCAACTCACGCAAGTCCTGCCGCAGACGATGGAAGGTCATGGCAATCACGCCTCCCGAAACCAGAAGCAGGATTGCGCGTGCCCAATCTCCACTTGAAATCTGATCGTGTCCTCGTGCCCACAGCCCGACAGCCACCATCAGAATGGTCGCAGCGAGCGCCGGTACGCGGTCTTCGAGATAGGCGATAATAATAATAGCCGGAATAAATTCCAGAAAACTGGCGCCTTGCCCAATATAGGCTGACGATTTTATTTCAAATATCAGTGTGGCAGCTAACACCGATGCAGAGGCAATATGAGTTAGCAATCTGCCCGACGGGTTCGAATTCGACCTGCGCGACTGCGAGCTCATGGACACAGACTACAACCTTCTGACTAGCCCGTCGAGACTAGAGCAAAAAACGTACAGCTTAGTACCACTGCCGGATTGCCATACCGCTATCATAGCGCGCATTTTATCGGACGCAGCGGGGCCTAAGAGCTGCCTTAGAACTGTCGGATCATATTAAGTTTTCAAGGTGGTGATGAACGTATTATCCGTCAGCGCATAGAAGACTAGAATCCAGCTACACATAGAAGACTACATGAATCCCGAATACTTATTTCGGGCGTGTGAAACTTTGGGTTAGGGGTAGAAAATGAATCTGATCGATAGACAGGTCGATGCTTCTTCGAGCAATCGGTACATTGTTACGAGGACCAAGTATGATTTTGAAGCGCGGAATACGCGGCCCTCTTCTGGTCACCTTCCCGATCGCGCATCGGATCCATTGGACGCAAGGTTCGCCGAACCAAAAGGCCGCAGTC
Source organism: Mesorhizobium sp. M0808 (assembly GCF_040320025.1). Taxonomy (NCBI): domain Bacteria; kingdom Pseudomonadati; phylum Pseudomonadota; class Alphaproteobacteria; order Hyphomicrobiales; family Phyllobacteriaceae; genus Mesorhizobium; species Mesorhizobium sp. M0808. Next base: position 44,275 of record NZ_JAMYOX010000009.1, on the reverse strand, counting down.
TGGAATCCATAACCGGCGTGCTTGATCGCATTGGCTGTGGCTATCTCGTGCTGAATCGCGAAAGAAAAGTAGTCGAGTGGAACGCAGCCGCCCAAACCACGCTTGAGCGCCAGGGCGAAGCGGCCGACACGGCGAGCGGACTTACGGCCGCCCTAAGGCGGCTGATCGCGAATGTTCCGGGCCAATTCCTGCCGGGCTCGTTGTCTTGGGTGGTGATCCGCAGCAGGGGCGACCGACCGGTGATACTGAACGAGAACGGCGTTATCGCTCCCGACGGAACGAGCATTGTGGCGCTGCTGGATCGCGACAACAGGTCGGGGCCCAATCCTCGGACGCTGCAAAGAATGTTTGGCTTGACGAGCGCAGAAACGCACCTCGCCTTGCGCTTGGCCCAGGGCGACGCACCTTTGGAGATCGCTCGCAGCTGGCGTCTCAGCCGCACCACGATCCGTTCCCAGCTTGCCTCGCTGTTCGCCAAGACCGAAACAAAACGCCAGGCGGAACTGGTGGCCCTTCTTGGGCGTATTTCGGTCCTGCCGTAAGGCCGGCCACTTAGATCCAATCGCCGGACGTCGGCATCCGCCCGGGATTCAAACTACGCAAGTTGGCGTGTCATGACTTGGCAGGTCGTGCACCGCATTGCGCACTCCACTAGGTTCGATGCGCCAGCGTAAATATCGGAAGCCGCAATCCCGGACCGGCTATTCGGTACTGTCGAACGGATTTCGAAAGGCGACAAGTGGACAACGATCTATGCAGCGATTCTGTCCTTGCCGCAGCGGAGAAGATGGAAATCGCTCGATCCCGTTCGGACCGCGCGGTGAAGAAACTTGCACGGACAGGACCGATCGTCGTCACCGGCGCCGCAGGCTTCATTGGTTTTCACGTGGCCTCACGGCTTTTGCGTCTTGGTGTCAAAGTCGTGGGCGTCGACAATTTCACGCCCTATTACGATCTGCGGCTCAAGGAAGCGCGGTTTGCACGCCTCTGTAGCGAGGCGAAGTTCACGCCGGTACGAATGGATCTGGCGGATGCCGCGCGCGTTCAGTTGCTGTTTTCAAACGTTCGCCCCTCACACCTCGTCCATCTCGCGGCTCAGGCCGGCGTGCGTCATTCACTTGTTGACCCGCACGCCTATGTGCAATCGAATATAGTGGCGTTTCTCAACGTCCTTGAGGGCTGCCGGCATCATGGCGTCGGTCATCTCGTCTACGCCTCTTCGAGCTCCGTCTACGGCTTGAATCGAACCATACCGTTTTCCGAAAATCACGGCGCCGATCATCCCGTCAGCTTCTACGCCGCCACCAAGCGTTCGAATGAATTCATGGCGCATTCATACAGCCATTTGTTCGGCCTGCCCGTGACCGGACTGCGCTTCTTCACCGTTTATGGCCCTTGGGGCAGGCCCGACATGGCCGTCTACTTGTTCACGCGCGCGATCGTCGAGAGCAAACCAATTGAAGTAGCCAATGCCGGCCGCGTGTGGCGAGATTTCACCTATATCGACGATATCGCTGAGGGCGTGGTTCGAGCACTTGCTACACCGCCGCAGCCGGATCCGAATTGGGACCCTTGCACCGCCGACCCTGCCACAAGTTCCGCGCCGTATCGCGTCTACAATATCGGCAACGACCGGCCCGAGGAGATCAACCGGCTGATTTCGATCATCGAGACCGCTCTTGGCAGCCGGGCAGTTCGCGTGGATGTGCCGTTGCCGCCTGGCGACGTTCTGGAGACGCGCGCCGACGTCAGCGATCTTCGCCAGGCCGTCGGCTTCGCCCCGGCAACACCGCTAGAGGACGGAGTGCGACGCTTTGTCGAATGGTACCGGGACTTTCATGGAACGGATGCCGCGGCCAGCGTACGGCAACAGACGTTGGTGAATGAGGCCACCGTGTAGGCCGCGGGCCCTGTCGGGCGATGATCTGCCACTCGGCGTGTAACGCGTCGGCCACAAAGCCGCACTCGCCAGCCTCTATCCGACACAACCCTGGACTCGAAATTCCTGAACGCTGATGCCGTCGCGTATCGGGGCGCGACGGTCTCAAATCAGCGCAGGAACCAATGTCGCCGCTGGCCTTCGACTGCGTGCGTTCTGAACGATGTTAGCGCAAAGATCAGCCCAGGGATAATTTTCAGCCGTTTGCTGATGTAGATCGACATCGCCACATTCCAAATCGCCAACGCAAGCGCGAGGCCCACTGCGGCGCCCGGCGCGCCGTAGAGCGCAATTCCTGTGGCACAGCCTATGATACTGGCCGCAGCGCCGACGATCATGGTTGCGGCTGCCGCCCATTCGTTTCCGGTCATCATCAAGAGGAGCATCTGGGGTCCGCACAGCGCGACAAAGACATATCCGAGAATGAGTATCCGCGCGACGGGTGCCGCGGTACTGAAATCCCCGCCGAACCAGCTCAACAGAGGTTCAATAATCGCAAGCATCGGGATGGCCATCGTTAGAGCCCCACCAGAGGAAAGTAGGGCGGCCCGTGAAAACAGCTGCTGCAGAGCCATCCGATCGCCTCGGGCATGAAGGGCAGCCGCTGTCGGCGCAAACATCGTAGAGACGGCAACCAGGGAAAGGCTCACAAGCAAGGCGACGTTCAATCCCAATGCGAAAATGCCTGCTTCGCGAATGTGATGCGTCCAGCCCAGCACCATGACTCCGGCCCGGCTGATGAAAACATCGAGCCCAGCCATGAGCATCATTGGCGGAACCGCGGACCACCATTCCCGCGACTCGTCGCCTGGCTGAACCTGCCGCAAGCCAGGCGGCTGAAATTTTGTCGCCATGACGAACACCAGGCCGACCGTGATGGCTGAACTTGCCAGCACCGCCTGCATCACCAAGGGTGCGTTGGGGGTCCATGATCCGGATAAGCCCGCCATTCCCAGCAACGTCAACAAGAGGCCGTCGCGCACTATGCGTTCCGGCAGGAGGGCCGAGACACCGCCGCCGAAAGCACGAACAAGTGTTGCGCCCAAAGCGTAGGCGGTGACCAAAGGCACTGCTGCCATGCCTAGCAGCTGGCTGATTTGAAGCTCCTTGTGAGAAGGATCTGAAAAGAAAAAGATCAAGGCGGCGCCAACGATGCCGAATAGTGTCGCCGCCGCCAGCGACCTCTGCAGAGCAAACCTGATTACGCCGTGTACCAGGTCAAGCCGCCCTTTGGCACTGTAGGCGGAGACGAAACGCAACAAGGATACATGGAAACCAAGCGTTGCAAGATAGGCAAGCACCGAGGTCCAGGCCAGAACATAGGAGTAAATGCCATAGCTGGTGGAGCCAACGATGCGCGCAATCAATAACTGCGCCAAGCTGGTCAAGCCCGCACCCCCGATATAGACCAAAAGAGCGAAGATGCTGGCATAGCCGAGACCCCGGCCCGTGTCCTCCTTGTGCGGCAAAACCATATTCGTTGGAGCAACGGAGGCCGCAGGGAAGCGGGCGAGCTTCGGATCGCTGAAATCGTCGATGTCTTTTGCGCCGGCGTCGCGCATTTCTTCGCCTTGATCGCCTTTGGCCGCGGACCCTGCTCCGGACTGCGAGATCGTCGATATTATCTTCCGCTCGACAGGTCGAATGCCGTGGCGGTCGTTACGCGGAATCCCGCATGTGACATTCATGATGTTCTCTCGAGCAAGAGATCCGCGCTGTCCCCAAACCGGTAGCCGGCGTGTTTCCTAAGATTGACCTGCGTGAGAACGCTGCCTACGGGGACCTGAGCCGTCTCGTCCTCCGTCAGCAACTGCAGAACACCACGGGCGATGCTGCGACGCGTCCTGGCCCAGCGAACAGCAAAAAGAACTGCGTCAGCCCAGCCCGTCAGTAGCCTGGCCTCAGGTCCTCCAAGTCCCAGCGGTCCATTTATGATGACGATGCTGTACATCGAGCGCAGCTCATCTGTGACCAGGGACCCGTCGATCATGGACAGTTGCGGCAGCAGATCCTCTGATGGTGCGAGTGCCATGAAGTCGATTCCAATTTCAGGCATTCCCGTGACCGCGTCGTGCAGCGGACAACGGTCGCTCATATAGTCTCCAAAGGATTTATGCGGCTTGAACGCACCGAATTCGTTCAGAAACTCGTTCGTGAGGCGGGCGCCCGTGCCATCAAGATCGAGAAAAAGCACTCGTCCCCCAAGTCGGGTAGCTGCCAAGGCGAGGCTCCATGCGAGCTCGGTCTTGCCATCATGCCGGACGCTGGACGTGACGAGGATGACGTGCGACGCACGGCCTCTCGCTTTGTTGAGAGCCACGGTGACAAGGAGAGAAGTGACGGCTCGGCTGTAGCTGCAGTTTTGCTGGCCGAGAACCAGCTGCTGTAGTCGTTTCGCGTGTATTGTGGGCGCTTCCGGTATCAGCCCCAGGCACGGAACCCTGAGCGCGGCTTCAGCTTCGGCCCCGCCGCGCAAGGTCTGATTGAGACGGCTGCGGACCAAGACGAAGACCCCGCCAATGAGGCCAAACACGATCATGCCGGGCGGAATAAGAAAGATGGGCGGCAGGGTTTTTGGATTCGTTGGCGGCCATGCCGCTGAAAGGATCGAGACCCCGGGCAAGGGAGTTGCGATGCGCTGCACCAGATCCTGTTGTTGGGTGAGAAGCTGGTTGTATCGCTGCGTCAGGATGCTGACCTGCGGCTCGAGCGCACGCAAGCCGGAAAGCCGGCCGGCTGTGTCGGCCACCACCGCATCGAGCACATTCTTACGGCCCTCCAGAGCAGCGATCTGGGCACGGTAGATGTTCCCCTCCGCCGCAATGCGAGCAGTGCCTTGTTCGATCTCGCCGTTGATCGCAGTGCTAAGGCCCGCATCCGCATTGTCGTTGGCTTGGCGGGCCGCCATGTCGGCCAATACCGGAGACCCGATCGCTTCGGCGAGCGCCGCGACCGATGCTCCTTCCTCTCGCAAAGCCTCGATGTGCTGAAGGTGAGATTCCGTCGCTGAGAGATCCGCTTTCGACAAGGATATCTGCTGACTAAGTTCGGCTGTCTCCTTGGCAGCGTTATCCGCCGCACCTTGATCGACCGCGCCATGGCTCAGTCGATACTTTTCCAGGCGGTCGGTCGCTTTCGCCAGGTCGCTTTGTACGACCGGCAGGCTGGCGACGATCGAGGCGAGTTCCAGCCTGTCTGACGCCCTGCGCTTCTGTGCGAGATCGTCGATGTATACTTGGACGAACGTATTGGCCACCAGGGCGGCTCGCGCCGGATCGTCGTCGGTGAAGCCGACGGTGATCACCCTTGATCTCAGTTCCTGTCCAACCCTCATGCCCTTCCGCAATGCCTTGAGTTCGGCTGCATCGGCCGCCTCCGGCCTGCCCTGCGGCCAAATCCTTTCTAGCAGACCAGCTGCGAAGGTGCGTATGTTCTGCAGGTTGCCGCCTACCGGGGCGGCGCGGGAATTTCCGACATCATCACCTTGCTCAGCAATGTTGCCGATCTTTGTCTCGCGTAGGGCTGCCACCAGGCGACGCAGATGCCCCTGCGAAGAGAGCATGGTTAAGTGGTCATCAATGCTCGCATCCAGCATCTCCTGAGCAGAATCCGCACCTCCGGGAGCCGCGTTCCTGCCAGGAGCATCGACAATCACCTGTGCGGTCGCCTCGAACAGGACAGGACGCACAAAACCCGCAAGCCCAGCCAACACTCCGCCCAAAATCACCATTGCAAGCAGGAACCATTTTCTCCTCGCGATGGTAATGAGGAGTTGATGGAAGGGGGTCTGCGCGTCGACCTGTTCGCGCAGGAATGGCCTCATGCGCGGATTGATCTCGCGCGTCGGCACGTGCATTTCAGTGGCGCGCGGAAGGTGAATTCGGCTGACTATGGAACCTTCCATCTCATACTCCTGTCAGTTCGAGCGCTGTGGACATGCCCGTTGCCGGCCCGGCGGACCGCCCGGCCTCGTTGCGCCAGGCCTGGAACATCAACGCGGGCCACAAATCGCGAGAATGATCCTGTCTTCCGTCAAGATGGTCGCGCCAGCAGGTTTCGACCTTCGCAAAGTCGAAGATCCCATCTCCGGAGAGGCGTATATCGGCGACTAGATCGCTGGCCCAGATGCGCAACGGGCCGCTCAGCCAGACTGCTATGGGAACATCGAAACCCTGCTTCGGCCGGTCGATCAGCCGTTGCGGAACATAGCGGCTAAGCAGCTGACGAAGAAGCCACTTGCCTTTGCCATTGCGGACCTTCGCATGTGCCGGCAGCCGCCAGGCGAATTCGACAACCCGATGGTCGAGAAGCGGACACCGGCCTTCGAGGCTATTGGCCATGCTGGCGCGGTCCAACTTCACCAATATATCGTCGGGCAGGTAACCGGCCATGTCGTCGTACAAGAGACGGGACAGCAGGCCATCAAGCCGGGGGGACCCTTGAATTGATGTGGGCGGCGTGTGGAGTGCGAGGCTCCCGGTCGATGCTCCGGTCAGCCGTCGATGCAATTCGTCCTCATCTGGCGCAGCGAGCAGCCGAGCGAGGCGATGCAGCCGGTCGCTCCGCAGCGCGTGCCGTCCACTCGCCGAAAGCGGCAGCTTGCCGACGAAATCGTGACGCGCTGCACGGGCCAGCAATCCGACCCCTGCAGCAAGCGCGTGACGCAGCGGCGACGGCAGCGCATGCTGTCGTTTCAACCGCGCAGCCATGAAATGACGAGCGTAACCGGCGAAGCATTCATCGCCACCGTCGCCTGATAGCGCCACCGTAACGTGCTGGCGAGCGAGCCGCGCCACGAGCAAAGTCGGTATCTGCGATTCATCGGCGAACGGCTCATCCCAGATCCGCGGCAGTTCCGGAATGACTTCACGCGCAGCGGCTGCTGAAAGGTGGAGTTCAGTATGATCGGTGCCCAGGTGCCGCGCGACCTCCGCCGCGTGGGGAGCCTCATCAAACCCGCCTTCTCCGAAAGCGATCGTGAATGTGCGCACCGGTTTTGGCGATTGGGCCTGCATCAGCGCCACAACCGTGGAGCTGTCGAGGCCACCAGACAGAAAGGCACCCAGCGGCACATCGGCTATCATGCGTTCCCGGACGGCAAGTCGAAGCAGGTCGTCGAGTCCATCGGTCAGTTCTTCGTCGGTACCGGCGATTGGATTCTGTCGACCGTTCGCGGCGATTTCAGACAGCGACCACCAGTGTCGGGCGCGTTGCGAAAGGGATGCGGCGCTGCGCGCCTCGGCAAAATCCGCCGCCGTCACAGACAGGACCGAGCCCGGAGGTAGCTTGAACACGCCTCGCCAGATGCAGCAGTTACCCGGTACCCATCCCTTCGAAAGCATTGTCGCGGCCGCGTCGAGATCGAGCTCCTGACAGAAACCTGGAAAACGATGGATTGCCTTCAACTCGGAGGCAAAAACGAGCGCATCGCGCGTTGCAGCAACATAGAGCGGCTTCTTGCCCATTCGGTCGCGGGCGAGATGGAGGGTCCTGGTCTTTAGATCCCACAATCCAAATGCGAACATGCCAGCGAGGCGCGTGAGTGCGGTGTCGAGACCCCAGCTCTCGATTGCGCACAGCATCACTTCGGTATCGCTGGCGCCACGGAACCGATGGCCAGCGTCTTCAAGCTCGCGGCGCAGATCGCGGAAATTGTAGATCTCGCCGTTGAAGGTAATGGCATATCGGCCACTTGCCGAATGCATCGGCTGGCGTCCTGCTTCCGATAGGTCGACTATAGCCAAACGCCTGTGGCCGAAGGCAATGCCGGCTTCGCGATTGATCCAGAAGCCTTCGCCATCAGGCCCACGATGACGAAGGGCCGTCGTCATCTGGCCAATTGCCCTGAGCGGCTTGATGTTGGCGGCATCGGGTGCAAGGAGAATTCCGGTAATCCCACACATGCCATCACCTCAGGTCGCTAGAGGTTGCCGAAATCGTTCGCGGCGTTCCGGCAACAAGGCAAATGGTAAGCGCAAACCACACGATTGGATGGCGGATGATCAGATGTGGCATTCCGAAGATGACGATCGACACCACCAGCACGAACAGGGCATCGAGCTTCGCACGCCATGCGCATAAAGCCGCCGCGCCGACAATCCAGGCCAGGGCCAGGACCGCAACCAAACCACCTTGAGTGTACAGATCGAGAATCGTGTTGTGAGCCTCGAAAGGCCGGGGCAGAAATTGGCTGTAGGAAATGGGCGGGCGCTCCAGATGCGGGCCAGGACCAAGGCCCAGGGATCCTGACGTTAGGCCCTTGCCCAATGCATCTCCCCAGAGATGGATTCGAAGTGCAGCGGTTTCGGCGGTCGCTTCGCCGCCCTTGTCCTTGGTAAGACTCAAGGCGAACTGTTCGACGCTGCCCACCTCCGTGACGATGTAAGGCGTCATCGACATGGCCAACGGAAGGAAGCCAATCATCAGCAGGAGGGTAACTTGCCGGGACAGGCTGACCTTGCCGTCACCGGCTGCGAGCCATGTCCGAACCCGCAGCCCAAGAAATATCAGGCCGACCAGGACCGTCGTGTAAAGATAGGTATCACTCTTCGTCAGCCTTCCGACATAGATGGTCAGGATAAGGCTGCTGAGCCCGGCCAGCCTCGCCCACGGCTTGCTTGTAGTCGTCGCAAGATGCAAGGCGAGCGGACCAAGGAGTGCGCAATAGAGCGCGAGCTGGTTGGGATTCTCGGACCAGCCTCGGAAGCGATCCCAGTACCAGGGATCGACGCCGGATTGGTGGATCCAACCCCATCCAAGTGCCAGCTGAACAATAAAGCATGCATTCGCAATCGCGACCACCCACCAGGCAGCACTGCGCAGACGGCGATCCGCGTCGGGCTCCGCGGCGGCCAGGCAGGTGACGCAGATCAGCAGCAGGTAGGCTACCATATCGTGCATCACCACCGACAGGTACAGTACCGTGGTCAGGTAGCCAACGATGGTGCCAATACCCAGAGCGAGCGTGATGATCAGCCAGAAGCCCGCAACACGGATCAGGGCGGGCCTGACTACCAAGTGACCGCCGGCGAGCACCCGCCCGATCGACAGCATGATCCAAAGCGCGAGAAACAATTCGCCATAGCCGTAGGGCAAGCCCGGAACCGAGAGCTGCGCCGCATACGACATGGCCACGCCGCAGGCCAGGATCGCGTCCCGGATCATCGGCGCGCTCCACCCGATCCGCGGTTTGCAGCAGGCTCTTCAAGCAACACCGGCGATGCCGGTCGAGCGAAGCCGCCCTGGGATTTGGCACTAAGGACATTGTCGTAGAGATCGCAATATTGCTCGACCACCCAGGGCAGCGAGAACTGCGTCCGGACGAGCTCGACAGAGCGAGCGCCCATGGTCCGTCCTTTCCGGCGGTCGGACAGGACCTCTATAATTCGAGAGGCAAGGCCGTTCGCATCGTGCGGGGGGACGAGATGGCCGTTCCATCCGTCCTCGACCACCTCATTGCAACCAGGCATCATCGAGGCGACGATAGGCAATCCCGCGAGCCCTGCCTCCAGCAGGACGCGCGGAATCCCTTCTCGGTATTGTGTTGGAAAGGCGAACAGATCGGCCATGCCAAGAAGGGCAGGAACGTCGCGTCGTGGACCCAAGGCGATGACATGCGGCACATGTCGATCGATCTCAGCCTTGTCCACTGCAAATGGGCCCTCGGATTCCAATGGGCCGACAAGCACGAAACGGGCATTGGGCCTTTCCGACAGGATGCGAGGGACTGCCTTGAGGAGTGTCGGGATGCCTTTCTGGCGTGTTAGCCGGCCGACAAAAATTACGATCTCGGCGGATTGGAGCCCAAGCTCTTCGCGCATTTTCATCGCCGACGGGGCAAGATGCCTTGCCATGGCGAACGCATCGACGTCGATTCCAGAACTGCGGATCACTCGTCCGCTGCCGCGTCCGATCAGTCGGTAGCGTTCAAAGAATGCCTGATCGTCCCGATTCTGGAACACCGTAGCCGCCGTCCATAACGACGAAAGCCATTGCAATCCGCAAAAGATTGGGCGCAGGGCAAGCGCGCGCGGTTCCAGGGACGAGAACGTCCAGCCCAGACCGTTGATAGTGCGCACGACTGGAACGCTTCCGCGCACCGCAAGTGGCGTCACCAGGTTGGGCTTGGTGTCGAAGCTTTGGATAATGTCCGGCCGGAGTTCCGCCATCAGCTTTCGAATGGTTCTGATGGCGGCCCATTCTCCGCTGCTGCTGGAAAATCGGTCGAAACCGTAGCTGCGATGCGGGATGCCATGCCGCAGGAATGCGGCTTCACCGCCGCTCGACACCGCAGTAACACGGAATCCCTTCTCTCGCAGCGACATCAAGAACGGAATTCGCAGGGCATGATCCTCGCCTCCGACACACACCAGATGCGGATTCATCCTGCGTCTCCTGACCGTTCGCTGTAGCCCGATCGCGCGAAGTGGCCGGCCCTTGAATTTGCTTTCATGGTGTTGGTTTCGCTACCCATCTCGCCCAGGTCACGGTAGGGGCAGGTCTTGCCACTGTCCTCGTCTGTTTAAATGACGCAAACCCTGTCCCGGCAGCGGGCCGCCGTACCCAGCCGGTTCAGGTCGCCGCGCGTTGCATCAAAGAGGTCGGCACTGCCCGGGTGCCGAGCGCAGAGTGGTCCGCAGACAAACGGCTCGCGCTCCGCGGCACACTTTCCTGTCATTGCTGGCTGTCGTCGGAAAGCCGCCTACTTTAGCGCGGCTCCCATCATCGTCTGGATGCGCGAAGTTTGACCACGCGGGAGGTGATCGTCCGTGCCTCCGAGGCTAGCAGGATTGGAATGCCGTCGCGAACCGGATAGGCAAGTCCTGCGCTCTTCGAAACGAGTTCATCGCGATCCGAATCCCAGGCAAGTGAGCCCTTGGTCATTGGGCATACCAACCATTCTAACAACTCAGGGTTGAAAGAGGCATTCTCTTCGGCTCGCTTATCCGTATCCATCTGCTATTCCTTTCTCGGCCGTGACATCAACAGTGAGCTCCGGCGCGAGCGCCCTTGGCGATACAAGCCGTCACCCGACGTCATCGCTGTAATTCGTAGGATTCCGGCAAGTGTCATAAGCCTTGCAAACTGCACAATCACGCTAGGTGCAGGCTTGGCCACTGTCGTCGTCCGTTTGAATGAATCGACATCGAACGGAGCCGTATGGCGGCGAAGTTGAACGTGAGGCGTTAAAAGCGTGAATGGAGCAAGCACGATCGGCCATATCGCCATAGGCGACCGGAAGGTTTTGTTATTGAAGACCGCTCGCGGCTAATGCTCTCGAGCCAGTGTCTGATCCTTCCGGCCAGTCAATACGGGCGATGAAATCGTAAACCGGGCCGCCGGGTACTCCCCAATTGCTTGACCAGATCACCTGTGAACCGTCCGGGGACGGCGAGGCGTGGGTCTCACTCCAGTAGTCGAATGGAACGTTCTTCGTCTGCACAATGCGCCGGACCTCTCCGCTGCCGTCGATGCGCAACGCGATGACTTCCCGCGCATACGGCGCCCAAGCCGGATATTTCGATACTTCGTCCGGATTGCCCGAATAGGTAAGGAACACCCAACCGGGCCTGTCCAGCGACCTGAGCGATGCATGCTGTGCTTCACCATATCTCATGAGCGAGGTGACTTTCCCATCTGACAGCCTTCGCTTGATCACCTGGAATATGTCTGGATCGGACTTACTGATCCCCACATAGATTTCGCTGCCGTCGGCATCGACGGTCATGTCGCCATGGCCAGGCCGATGATGCTCAGTCCATTTCTGGCGCAGAACGCCGTCAACAGAAAAGATGAACGTCTGTTCAGTGTCGTCTTTCAGGTTCTGAATGCATAAGATGTTGACGCCCAGCGGCGAGATTGAGCAGGCGCCGTTGGCCCCGACAAGCTGTGCGAGATTGATTTCCGGAAATTTCCGCCGCTGTTTGAGATCGTAGGCAAAGACGACCGCTTTGCCGTCCCGGCGAACCGCGCGTACGGCAATACGGCTGCCATCTCGGCTTGGATTACCTTTGTATGGCCCGAACTGGAGATTGCTACTGTCAGTCGAAACAAACAGGACCTCCTCATGATTGGTGCGTGGCGCCCAGGTCGAGATTTTCCGACCACCGACGCAGATCATCAGGTCGGGATCGTGAGGATGCCATTCGCATTCGGTCGATCGATCACGGCGAAAAAGCGGGGCGTAGGTGCGCCCATCCAGGAAGCATAAGCCGCCGCAGCCGTTGCTGATGACAAGAAGGCTCTGATCCGCATTCCAGGCCTGGGCGCTCGAATAGCGGTGGCTGCAATATTTGCTCCCGCATGCGATGCCGGCGCCGAGGATTCCGGGTTTGGTTATTCGGGTGAAAGTTGTGCCAAATGCCGCATCCTTCGCGGCGTGCAGGTAATCCGGCAGGTCCATGGCTACCGGCGCGACGAACTTTGTTGATGCGACGTCTTCTCCACTCACCGCCCCGTGGATAACTATGGATATCGCGCTGACAGCAGCTAACGTCAACGCCAAGGCAGTCTGGTAGCGAGAAAAGCGCATGTCATGTCAACTCGCGCGGTTCCTTTTCAATAATTCGATTTTCCATATTATTGGATATCTTCTTATCGACGCTTCAAAACCGCATCTCTCTAAGCTTCAACTCTTTTAAATTTCGCCCGCGCCGCGCCGAACTTGTCGATTACTCCACGCGCTATCATTTCTGTGGCGGCTGTGAGCCCGTTCGAATCTAAACTTTCGACGCAAGTTGTTGGCACGGGAAACGATCCAAGTTGTTCCCCAATGAGATTAACGTGGTCAATATGATCAAGACTGCTCTGCAGATCGACTTCGAGGAACTTCTGAATGATACCGAGGTTACGCCGGCGTTCCTTCAGACGGACCTCTAGAATTTCCCTCGGCGCCTGCAATCGGACAAGCAGATCCGGTTTGGGTAGAAGCTCGAGCGCGCGCGACACCCTTTCACGATCCGTTACGCCGCTGAACAAAACCAGTGAACATACGAATTGCACCATACCCTGGTCAAAAATTGAGATCGTGTCATTGGACGCTATTGCCGCGCGCCAAGCTTGAAGAAGAGCTTCAAGATGCCAGTTCAGGCGAGCCGCCCACAGCTCATTCTTGGGTGGAAGAATCTTAAGCACTTCTGCACCGAGAGAACGCTGTCCGATCCACTTTGAATGCAAGCCGGAGACCAGTTTGAAGGCGGCCCTCCTAACCGGATGTCGGCGGTCACCGGTCTGCAAAACAACACAGTAGCCCTGAGCTCGCAAAACGTGCACCAGCTCGGACGCTAACGTCGTCTTACCAGCACCGGACGGCCCAAATAGCTCCAAGATCATCTTTCAATCCAGACTGAGGGAAGCCTACTGGCAGTGACGTCATGTCCATTTGCTGAAGCGAACGCCCATCTCTTCCTGGGATGTCTAGCCGACGAGCCAGGAATCCGCGCCATCCGTATGAATGACGGTGTGGTCACGTTAGGATATCGACGGACGCCAAAATCGTGAACGGAAGGAGTGCGTTTCGGTGACTATCCTTCCGGACTGCCTACCGTCCGTTTACCGTTCCGTCTCCGAAAGGGGTGTGCAGTAGCCCTATTCCCCAGCACACTTCCGCGCGGGCGCGGCAGTCATGAGTTCGGCATGTCTCATCCGTTCGAGGGATGCGAGACACCCAGCCTTCTGGAAACCTTCTCTGTGATGGACGCAGCCAACTGGCCGTTTATCCCCTCTATCGCCAATAGGGCAGCTTGGTCGGCTATCCAATGAACGTGTCGGACAAAAATCTTCGATCTCATCTGCAGGAGAAATCGTATGAAAGCAGGCATATGAGCGAGAACCTCGAGCCACATCAGACGGCAGCGGCAAATACGGCTATACCTGCCAATTACAACGCCAAGGTCGCGGCAGTCGCGGCCTATGAGCTCCCGACAAAACAGAGATATCAAGATCCGAGTTTTGCGAGCTGGTACCTGAACGGCTATGCAGGCCGGTTGAAGCTGTCCACCGTTGCGTCATACGTCATTGCGCGACGGGAGCAACGCTGCATCGCCAAGGCGCTGGAGAGGTGCAGCCCGCCTCCATCTCAGGTGCTCGATATCCCATGCGGAACCGGGAAGCTGGCCGGCGTGCTGGGCCAGCATAATTGTCGGGTGCTGGCTGCAGACATTTCAATGGAAATGATGGCCTTGGCTAAATCAGCATATGAAGGTCAATCCGGATTTCGGGGATTCATCCGATGTGACGTGACGCAGCTGCCGTTCGCCGACGAAAGCTTTGATACGGTGGTCTGCCTTCGCCTCATTCACCTTATCCCGCCACATCTCAGGCGCGACATTATCATTGAGCTCGCGCGCGTTGCCAGCCGTCGCCTGATCGTATCCTACGGCCTTGGCACCCGCCTCCAGAGAATACGGCTAAGGCTGCGGAAGTTGATCACCGGAAGGATGTCGGCGCCTCATCCCGTCAATCTCACCGTTGCACGACAGGATTTCGCGGCGGCGGGGCTCAAGCTGGTACGCTCTTTTAGCGTCCTGCGGTTCCTGTCCTGCGAGCAGCTGTTCGTACTTGAGAAGGTAAAGGCTTGACCTGCCGCCGGTTTGCAGTCTTCGCGTTAGCACTGGTATTGCGGATCAGGCCGCTGATGGTTGTCAAAAGCTGAAACGGCTGCGGGAGGTAGCTGTGGAACCGGCAGGCAAGGCCATTCCGGCGCGCATGCCATCACTCGACCTGCTGCGCCTAGCTGCAGCCCTCGCGGTCGTGCTCTTTCACTATCTTTTTGGCGGCGCGATCGCGGGCAATCTCGACGTGGAATATCCTGCCGCAGCACCTTACGCCATCTACGGCTATCTCGGCGTCAATCTGTTTTTCCTGATCAGCGGTTTCGTCATCGCGTGGTCGGCCGAAGGTCGAACCTGGCAGGAATTCGCGGTCGCCCGCTTCGCCCGGCTTTATCCCGGATTCCTCGTCTGCATGACCGCGACGTTTGTTGTTCTCGTCGTCGCCAAAGATCAGCGTTTTCCGACCGATGTTCCAACCTATGTAGCCAATCTTTCCATGTTCGCCCGCCTCTTCGGCAGGCCGTCCATGGATGGCGTCTACTGGTCGATCATGCTCGAGATCCTGTTTTACGGCTGGGTTGCAGTGCTGATCTTTGCCGGCGCCTTTCAGCGCTGGAAAATACCCATCGCGGCCATCTGGCTCGCAATTTCGGCAACCAACGAGTTCTTCTTTGGGAACCCGGTGATACGCATTCTCTTCATTACAAACTATGCGCCTTTGTTTGCCGCCGGCATCCTCGCGGAAGACATCGTTGCAAGGGGCCGTTCACCGGCTGCGTTCCTGTTTCTTGCCGTCGCGTTCCTGGTGTCTTGCCAGACCGCAATGTTCTCTCATAACTGGATGCAGGAGCACTTTGGCGCAGCCATTTCGTATCCGGCCCTCCTCGCTGCCAATATAGTGGTCTACGGAGTCTTCGCTGGCGCGATATTGCTCCGCTCCGTGATTGCTCCATCCAAGGCTATCATGATGCTCGGAGGGTTGACTTATCCGCTGTATCTTTTGCACCAGTATATCGGCTACATTTCGCTTAACGCGCTGGCGCCTCATGTCGGCAAGAACGCCGCATTCTTCGTCGTGTTGGCCGGGGTCCTCCTTGCCTCTTTTATCGTCTGGCGCTTCATCGAGACGCCGGTACGCAAGCCGCTCGTCCGCGCCCTGGTGTCTGGGATATATCGCCTTGCACCAGCCTCGCGGCCAATCCGGCCAACCTCTTCCGCGCGAACGTCATGATCAGGAGCTTTCGGCGGATGCCGCAGAAGATGTTTGAGTCCAACCGTCGCCTCGCGGAAAAGGCAACTGGGTAGCCCCACGACGCCTGCGCAAGCGAATACATGATCTGTGGGTCAATCCGCAGGCGAGCAGCAGGCCGGCGATCAGGCGAGACAGCACCGGGGTTCCTTCCAAGCCGCCGATGTTGCACGGCACCGCTGTTGCGGCAATGCCGGCTGCGAGGCGCATTCGCATTTCGGAGAAGCGCCGTCTAGATCGGCAGCTTCGTCGATTGTGTCACATTTTGTTCTTGCTTTGTGCCGGCAGCTATGCTAGTAATTTGGGTACGGTGCAGATTCGCACTGACGACCCGCCGCTAGGCGGGTTTTGTTTTTGGTCTGGTTTTCAGATTTCCCGGCCGTCCTGCGTCGGACGGCTTCTCGACCGCGCCATTCGAGCCAAGCTCCGCACGGTCGGATCAAGTTAGCCGAGTCTTATCCCGAATAGAACCATCCTTGGCTGGTCGTCGATACCGTTGCGGAAACGAGTTCGAAGGGAGCGCCCCTCCAACGCTCAATCCTACTTCAAACCTCAATATTTCTGTCAGAGGGTGTCGGTATGTGATTTGGCGCTAATATACGCCGTCTGTAAGTAGGCACGGTCGAAACAGAAAAAGGAATATTGGATGACAACTCTGCATTACACGTCAGGTGGATCGGGCACGGAAATTTCGCAAGCCGGATTCAATCTGGCCGACGTTTCATCTGTTGACCAACTCAATGCGCTGCCGGACGGTATGAAGGGCTTGGTCTACCTCAACGAAACCGACGGAGCGACGTCGTCCTTTATCGACAAGATCACGCCTTTCATCGGCAATCCGAAGCTGTTCGGATTCTTCCTTGTCGACGAGCCGGATCCCACCGGCCAATGGGGCACCTACGCCTCCGCCGCGAATCTGAAGGCAGAATCCGACTGGATTCACGCCAATGTGCCGGACGCCAAGACCTACATCACGATGATGAGCTTGGGGACGTCCGCGAATCCGGATTTTTCGAACACGTACAATCCCGCCAATACCGGTATCGATTACTACGGCGTGGATGTCTATCCTGTCCGCACGGATGGCGCGGTCGACTATAACATGATCGATAAATTCGTTGCCGCCGCTCAGGCATCGGGCATCCCGACGAGCAAGATCATTCCAGGCTACCAGACGTTTGGCGGTGGCGACTATAACACCGACATGGGTGGCAAATATGTCGTGCCCACCGCCGCCCAGATGGAAACCATGATGGACCACTGGGCCAAGCTGGTTCCGTCACCCGCCTTCGAGTACGCGTACGCCTGGGGTTCACAGCGAGGCGACACCGCGCTTGAGAGCTCCCCGGAACTGCAGGCCGTTTTCCGGCAACACAATCTCAGCACCGCCGGGACTGCTCCTTCCGAAGCTGCGGCCACCGATCCCATTTCTACGGCGACGGTCCCTTCCGAGGCCACCACCGGCGATAGCACCGCGACTGTCACCGCTCCTTCCGAAGCCACCACCGGCGGCAGCACCTCGACCGCCACCGCCCCTTCCGAAGCCACCTCCAGCGGCGGCACCTCGACCGCCACCGCCCCTTCCGAAGCCACCTCCAGCGGCGGCACCTCGACCGCCACAGCCCCGGCCGAGACCATCACCGGCGGCAGCACCTCGACTGCCACCGCCCCTTCCGAAGCCACCACCGGCGATAGCAATCATGGCAAGACCACGCTTTCGCATCTCCTCGCCGGCAACGGCGGTTCGATTACTACCGCCGCCTCCGGCGCTACCGCCAGCGATGGCAGTCATGGCAAGACCGCGCTGTCGCCCCTCCTCGCCAGCGACGGCAGTTCGACTACTACCGCCGCCTCCGGCGCTACCACCAGCGATGGCAGTCATGGCAAGACCGCGCTGTCGCCCCTCCTCGCCAGCGACGGCAGTTCGACTGATACCGCCGCCTCCGGTGCCACCACCAGCGATGGCAGTCATGGCAAGACCGCGCTTTCTCACCTCCTCGCCAGCGATGGCAGTTCGACTGACACCACCCACGATAATGCCGGCGACAAGGTAAGCGAGGGCAGCAACGTTGACCGCATATTGGCCTCGTTGAGCCATTCTCTTTCGGCCGGCTCGGAACTTCTCCCGACCAACGATCCATCCGACAAGACGGCAACCAGCCTGATCCGCCACGGGTTCGCGCAAACCGTCCAGCCCGATGAAAGTGTCGGCGCCCAGGCAAAAAACGGCGCCGCCGCCGAGATCATGTCTGGCCACGGAGGCAACGATGCCTTCGACTTCAGCAAGCTTCAGGACAAGCTCCACCTCGATCAAGCCGCTCTTACCGAGCTTAAGTCGGGCGGGCTTTCATTGCATACTTCCCCTGCTGGTACGGCTACGGATGATGGTTCCCACCACATCATCTTTGACAGCTCAACCGGGTCGCTCTCTCTCGACAGCGACGCGGTCGGCGGCGCAGCTCAAGCGCAGCTCGCTACCCATCTCCCGTTGCAGCATCACTCTTTGATCTGAAAACCGGAGCGGCGGACCTTCAACTCGAGCGTGTCCGCCGCTCCGTCCGTGTTCAATTGCGCCACGGAAGCTTGACTAAGAAAAATGCGATATCGGCAGACATCAGAGAGATCGAAGTTGGTCGCATTATCGCCAATGCGAATTTCGGATTCGCCGCACTAGGCGGTCTCGGCAATTTTCAGCACGGCGTCGATCTCGGCCATCACCGTTGCCGGCAGCGGCCCTTTCTCCAGCGCACCGAGATTGTCCTCGACCTGCTCGGGCCGCGTGAAGCCGGGAACCGGCAAGGCGATTGCCGACTTGGCGAGTATCCAGCCGAGCGCGCCTTGCGCAAGCGTGCGTCCGCCCGAGGTGAGCAGGTCGCGGATTGCCGAGAGCCTTGACAGATAGTGCGGGTTGGCGGCGCCATCCCTGAAAAACACCATCCATTCGGCATTCCCGCCGCGCACATCGTTGGTGGGCAGCCGCATGGCCGGCGTGTATTTGCCGGTGAGCAGCCCCATTGCCAGCGGCAGCCGGCTGAACGAGACGAGGTTCTCGCGCGCCGCAACGGCCATCAGCTCGTTCGCCGGGGTAAACACATTGAAGTCGTTCTCTACGGCGACGAACCCCTCGCGCGGCGCGTAGGCGGCAAGCCGTCCGCGGTGATCGGTGCTCCAGCCGAAGCCGCCGATCTTGCCCTCTTGGCGCAACAGGCCGAGCGTATCGAACACCTCGCCGGCGCGCTCGATCGGATACTCGTTGATATGTAGCAGCACGACGTCGATACAATCCCGCTGCAGGCGCTGCCGCGAATTGTCGATCGATGTCCGGATTGCCGCGGCAGAGGCATCCTCGGGTGCGATCTTACGCGTTTCGGGATCGCCGAAATAGCCGACCTTGGTGACGATGACGGCTTCGTCCTTACCCCTCAACGCCCGCCCGAGGATCAGTTCGGCATTGCCGGCGCCGTAGGCGGCAGCCGTGTCGAACACCCGCGCGCCGATCTCATAAGCCATCGCCAGCGCGGCTTGCGACCTGATATCGTCGACCTCGCCATAGATTGTCGCCGTGTCACGCCAACGCGCGGGGCCACCCGCCGCCCAGGTGCCGATGCCGATGCGCGGTACCGAGCGGCCATCCCAAAGCATCATCATCTGCATGCCCGGCTCCTCAACGACGCAAGCTGGCGTGGCGGGCACGCTCGCGGATCTCTTCGCGAGAAATGCCGGCATCCGCCAGTGTGCTGTCCCGGGCCTGCCTCAAGCTCGCAAGCGTCTGGCGATAGGCAATCCAGCGGGCGAAACGGTATCGAAGTTCATCCAACATGATCGTCTCCTTTGGTACGCAGAATGCCTGCGCGCCTGGGTTGGTCGGAAGCGCAAAACCTCTGCGCCAATCGCATGCGCGATCGAAAGGGTTCAGTTCGCTTCTTGGCCAGCCGAGGCGCTTGTCCCTGTCCCGCCAGGCAGGATTGTCCAACGCCTCCAATGCCTGCATACTTGCGCACGATGCCCGCTTTGCGCTACAGCCACGGTCGCAAGGAGTTTTTCATTTCTGCAAAATGGATATCGGCTGGGACGATCTGAGGTTGTTTCTCGACGTTGCGCGGCTGGGTGGCTTGAGCGCAGCGACGGGAACCACGCGCCTCAGCGCAGCCACCCTTGGACGACGCGTCACCGCGCTCGAAAAGCAGATCGGCGAACCTCTATTCGTGCGCCAGCAGACCGGCTACCGGCTGACCCCGGTCGGCGAGGAACTGCTGCGGCGCGCCGAAGACGTCGAGGCGGCAATGCAGTCGCTGACCCGCTGGCGCGAGGGAAACCTGCCCGACCGCATTGTCCGCGTCTCGGCCGGGCCATGGACCTCGGCCTTCGTTTCCGCCCATATCGGCGAGATCTGGACGGTCGATGACGGCATAAGGGTAGAGCTTGTCACCACCACCGACCGGGTCGACATCGGCCGCCGTGCCGCCGACATCGGCATCCGCAGCGAGCGCCCGACCGAGCAGTGGCTGGCCGGCCGTCAGAGCGGCAAGGTCGCCCACGCCATTTATTCCGGACGTCACCTGATCAACGGCATCGCCGCCGGATTGTTCGTCGGCGTCACCGGCGAAGGCGCAAACATTGCCTCGGCGCGCTGGCTGCAAGCCCATCACGGCGACCGCATCGCCGTACGCGGCAACAACACCCATTCGGTGCGCGAACTGGTGGCCGCCGGCGCCGGCCTTTCGGTCTTTCCGTGCTTCGTCGGTGACGGCGATCCGCGGCTGGTTCGCGTTGCTCAGCCTATCCCCGAACTTGAAACCGACCAATGGATCGTCACCCATCACGAGGAACGTCATTCCCCGCCGGTACGGAAAGTCGCCGACCGGATCGCCGCCTTGATGCGGGCGCACCAGCCGCTGTTTCGCGGCGAGACGCCGATCCGGTAAGCCTCAGGCATCGATCGGCCGCCAGTGGATCAAAATCAGATATTTTGGTGGGCCGGACGATGGTAGCGCCGCCGTTGAGGACGCCGGAGTGCGACGCGCTGCTCGTCGAGATCCTTGCCTTGGGCGAAGAGAGCGGTATAAACCGATCAGCACCGGGCCGCCTATCCGGTCACTCGTCCTCCTGCCGGCTCATAGCCGTATGCTTCGCCCTTACGCAGCACGCGGCCGATGCCCGGCCAGCCAAGGTGCGCGCCGGCGATCCACGTCCCCGCCTCGGCCGCGTCACTGAAAACCTTTAGGCGGGTTGCGCGCGCGGTCAGCTGATCGTCGTCATAGCCCCAACTGAACGCGGGATTGCCGAACTGCAAGGCCGGCACATGAACGACGTCCCCGAAGAATAGGAAACGGTCCTCGTCCGAGTCGAACGCGTAGCCGGTATGACCGGCAGCATGACCGGGCAGGGCGACCGCCCTCAATCGCTCACCCACCTGGTCGCCATTCTGGACAGGCTTCAGCAGGGGCCGGAACTGCGCAAGGTGCGCGTAAGCGAAAAAGCTCCCCACAGCCGCCTCGGGAATAGCGATCGCCTTCAAGTTTGGAAAGAGCACTCGGCCGTCGGGGGTCAAAAGTCCGTGCACATGATCCTGATGGGCGTGGGTGAGCGCCAAGACCGTGATCGAAGCCGGGTCGATCTTGGCTTCCGCCATGGCCTGCTCAAGACGCCCCACTGTCGGAGCCCAGCCCCCTCCTCCGCTGTCGATCAGAACGCCGTCAACGCCTGGACCTGCGAGCGCGAAGCAATTGACAGACAGGCGAAGCGCCCCTGCCAACGCAGCTTGCGGCACCGGATTATCCTGCGGGTCCCGCAGAAGGTCCGCCGGCATCTCGATGTAACCGTCCGAGAGCGACCAGACGCGCCACCTCCCTGACGTGCTGCCGAGCACGTTATTGGTTTGCGATGTCACGATCATATGGCCACCTGCCGCAAACGAAAATGGAGGATAGGTTCGATTGTCACTATTGGCTCCCTGCATAATCTGCGCAAAAGCGTGGGGAAACCGATGAAGATCAATGCGGAAAGCACCCGATCTCGATAGGCCACGGATCGGAAGATGATCGTTGACGGATCTGCTAGCTTCGCGGCGATGCCAGCTCTTATTGCATTCCCATGTAGATTCCTCCCTTCGTAAGCTCGTCAATCATCTGATTTATGCGCTTTCGGCGTGTTTCCGGGTGACGGGCGCGCTCGATCCAATGCAAGTAATCATTGCGCTGATAGGGAGGCCGTTGCTCGAAAGCAGTCATCAGATTTGCGGCCTCGAGCTCTGCACGCAAACTGTCGGGCATCTTAGCCAACGGACGTTTCAGCAACTCACATCTCCGCCATTCGAATCCTGATGCTGGAATAGATCACAAGTCAGCCGTCGCGCCTGCGAGACCGCAGCCGGCCTGGCGACAGCCCTTTCAATCGGGTCACGACGCGATTCATATGGGCCTGGTGAGTGAAACCCGCGTGCTGAGCAATCTCGGCCAGCGGCAGATCGCTATTTTCCAAAAGCTCGACCGCGCGATCAACGCGGCGGCGTAAAATGAATTGATGTACCGGCAATTGCGTCGCCTCGCGAAAGGCGGCGGTGAAGGCGCGTCGTGGTATTCCCGCGATTCCGGCAAGATGGTCGATCGACACCCCCTTTTCCAGATCGCCGTCAATCGCAGCGAGGACCCGGTCGAACCGCTGCGAGGTTAGGACCGGAGACTTCTGCTGCCGCTGGCGTGCATGCCCGAGACGGAGCAGGTTCGCGAAAACCAGGCCCAGCGTCCATTCGCGGACGATCGGGTTGGCTGGCGGGTCGCCTTCGAGGCGTCGGCACAACTCGGCCACCAGCGAATCGCGTATCGGTCGATCGGTCAGGATTGCCAGGTCCTCGGGGGTCCCGCCTGCGGATACCAGGAGCCTTGACGCCAGCGCGGAGTCAACGGTGATCATCGTCAGCTCTCGCGGCTCCTCGATCTTGAACCGCGTGGCACGCTCGGGAAGACTGAGCAGCAGGTCGCCGGGGCGGGTGAAGACGCGCCGCAGCCCGCGGCCAAGATCGATCTCTGCATAGGATGAACCGCTGCGAATCACACGCAGCTGAACGACTCCGGCCGGCGCATGGCGATAGTCGCCGGCAGGAAAGAACAACCTCTTTGCACTTGCCGCGGTCACCATCGTTGTACCGGGCGTCCGGACGCAAGTTCCTCCAGGACTTCGATGATCGATCGCCGCATCCTCGATCCTTGATGCCTACACTTTTGCCCGTTTGACTGGTCCACCAGGCGCATCATTTGCCAGGGCAGTCAGTTCACCAATCCGGGGCACAAAGATGTTGTGCAGTGTCTGGGTCATAATGGTCATTTCACGCTGAACTTGCAGTTCCTGTGCGGCGGGAAACAATGTGTCCTGCAAGAAGAGCTCCAGGCCTGCCTTGTCGTCCCATATCTCGATGATGCGATAACCATCGTCTGTGGCATGCGCGATGTGCTGGTAGATGCCGCCAGCGGGCCGTTTCTCCACGCCGATCCGATCGAGGATGCGGCTATAATCTTCGGCCGTCAGGCCGGCAATATCAAGTGTCGTCACTACGGCCATGGTTCATCCTCGCTGCTGATAGTGGTTGTTTGAGGTGGAGTTCTTGGACGGACCCGGATCCTATTGGGCCGATGTCGTTTGGCATCGCCCGCCCTGACGGCGAGTTTGTCTCCCGAACTTCACCGACAGGAGCGGTCTTTGGTCCTCAGCCACCGAGCGCCTCGATGACAAGACGGGCGGTCGCCGCTCCGGAGAAGTTCTGCTGGCCGGTGATCAAATTGCCGTCGCGCACGGCAAAATCGCGCCACAGCCCGGCCTGAACATAATTCGCGCCGAGCGCACGCATCTCATCCTCGATCCGCCATGGCATCAGATGCGTACCGTGTGGCAGCGCGCCCATCTCCCAGACGGCATTGTCGGCGAAGTCTTCCTCGACATTGGCGAAACCCGTAACAGTGCGCCCTTTGGCCAGCAGCTCGCCGGTTGAGAGGCGAGCGTAGCGCAGCAGCGCGACGCCATGACACAAGGCGGCCGCGACCTTGCCGGCCGCGAAAAAGTTGATGAACAGCCGCTGCAACTCAGTTGCGCCTTCGAAGGTGAACATCGGCGCTTGGCCGCCAGCGACGACGATAGCGTCGAACGCGTCGACCGACAGCTCTGCGATGGGCCGGGTCGTCTCCACCAGCGCCGCCAGTTTCGGCGTCGACAGGAAACCGAGCGAGATCAGATCCGTATCCGAATAGCCGGACGGATCGCGCGGGTCGCTCAACGCATCCGCCTCGCATTTGCCGCCCTCAGGCGAGAAGATCGCGACTGCATATCCGCGCTCGGTGAAGGCGAGCCAGGGATGAGTTAACTCGCTCCACCAAAACCCGACCGGCCAGCCTGTGGTGGTTGACACAGCCGGGTTTGAAAGGACCATCGCGACGCGTTTAGGATGCCGCGGGTCGAGTGGGTTGGAATCGCGCACGCTCATCGCGCCATCTCGACTGGTTCGCCAAGATTCGCCCAAATCGTCTTGTATTGGGTGTAGCTTTCCCACGCCTCGCGGCCCTGCTCGCGGCCATAGCCGCTCATCTTGAAACCTCCGAACGGCGAATTAGGATGGTACTTGTGCCAGCAGTTCAGCCAGACCGTGCCTGCCTTGATCCGGTCGGCGAGCCGCAAGGCGCGGCCGAGATCGCTGGTCTGGATGCCCGAGGCGAGCCCGTAGCTCGTATCGTTGGCGATCCGGATCGCGTCCTCCTCGCTGTCGAATGGAATCACCGGCAGGACAGGGCCGAAAATCTCTTCGCGCGATATCCTTAGGTCGTTGGTCGCATCGGCGAAGATGGTCGGCTCGATGAAGAGGCCCTTGCCGTTGACCTGGCGGGTGCCGCCGCCCGCGGCCAGTCGCGCGGTGCGCTTGCCCTCTTCGACATAGCTCAAGACCTTGTCATACTCGCCCCGCGATGCGATCGGCCCGATCATCGTCGCAGGGTCCAGCGGATCGCCGAGCGTCGCCGACCTCGCCATGGCGCTCAGCTTCTCGACGACCTCGTCATAGCAGGCGCGTTCAACCAGCAGGCGCGATCCGGCGACGCAGACTTCGCCCTTGTTCCAGAAGATGCCCCAGAAGGCTGCCTGTATCGCGACATCGATATCGGCATCGGCGAAAACGATATTGGGACTCTTGCCGCCGAGCTCCATGGTCAGGTGTTTCATCGTCCCGGCACCGTTGCGCATGATGCCCTGGCCGACGGTGGTCGACCCGGTAAAGGCGATCTTGCCGACGCGGGCATCGTTGACCAACGCGTCGCCGATGGTGCCGCCCGGGCCGGTGACGAGATTGTAGACGCCTGGCGGCACGCCCGCGTCGAGGATCACTTGCGCCAAGGCGAGGGCCGTCAGGGGCGTGTCGGTCGCAGGCTTGTGAACGACCGTGTTACCCGCCGCGAGTGCCGGCGCGATTTTCGAACAGGACAGCGCGAGGGGAAAATTGAACGGGGTGATCGCAGCGATCACACCGAGCGGCTCGCGCCGCGTCAGGATCCTGATATTTGGTTCGTAGCTGGTACGATAGGCGCCGTCCATCGCGCTCATGGCGAGCCCGCCATGAAAGCGGAACAGTCCTGAGCAGTGCGGCATGATGATATCGCGGAAATCGCGATAGGGCATACCCATATCCATCGCCTCGCGCACCGCGAAATCCTCGGCCCGCTCGTCCATTAGATCGGCGATGCGAAACAGGATCTTGGCGCGCTCCTCATGATGCATCCGCGCCCAGGGTCCTTGCTCGAAAGCCCGCTGCGCGGCCGCGACGGCATCGCTCGTGTCGGTGACGTCCGCCTTCGCAATATCGGTGATCGCCGCCTCCGTGGTCGGATCAAAAGTCGTCGAAGTCTCGCCACTGACGGCATCGCGCCATTGGCCATCGATCAGCAGACGTCCTACTGGAATCGCCTTGCGCCGCGCGGGTAGATAATCAGTCATGAGTCCGTCCGTCCTGTCGAATGAGATTGAAGGAAATTGTCGGCCCCATCCCGCGCCGATAGGCGAGCTGGACCAATAGCAGCATCATCGGCTCGATCAGGCGCGAGGCCGTGAGATCGCCGACATCGACCGGCATTGTCGGCAGATCGGCGAGAAGCCGGCAAACCGCCGCCTTGGCATCTGCGTCATTGCCGGCGACATAGCTCGTCACCGGATCGCCGTTGAGACGCGGATCATCCCTGTCAAGCAATTCGGCAAAGGTCGGAATGCACTTGACGACAAGGGCGCCCCGCGCGCGCCTCTGAACCTCCTCGCCTACAGACGTAGTAGTGCCTAGCAGCATCGTGGAAAGGTCAGGCGCGACTGCATTGGTATTGTCCCAGACGATCTTGCCCGACAAATCGCCAAGCGCGTCCATCGCCAGCTCGAGAGCCGGCCATGGCGTCGCCAGGGCAATTACGTCGGCCCATCTCGCTACTTCGTCAGGGGCACCGAAGCCAACACGGAGGGTTGCCGCGATTGCGCGCAACTTGCCTTCGTCACGACTGAAGCTGAGGCGAATTTCGTGCCCGGCGAGGCCAAGACATTTCGCCAAGGCCTTCCCGAGCGAGCCTGGTCCGATGATCGCAACTTTCACAACTGCCTCCCGACACGCGATCGGGCTTGCCTAGCATCATTGCAGTCGCGCTTATTTCACGAATTGCCCTTGCACGATCGGGCGCACTCGTCACATGGGTCGGCGCCAATTGGCATCCGGATCCGCCGCGCGCTCACGCCCTTCCCGAACGTGTCCCTATTGGGCATGTATGTGTGGGCGACCATAGAGCAGGGTGCGATCAGCGGAGGTCCCCAGGGCACAAGCCTGCTCATATTGGTTGACGCTAGATTTTCCTTGCCTAATCCGTCGGCGTTGCGATGACTTTTGTGGCATCAGCATAACGCGATTGCCTGCAAATCCGGGGAAAGGCCGCCTCAGGACGGCTTTCCGGACTGGCACGCCCCTTGCTTCGTTATTCATGTGCAGAGCGTCTAGGGTTCCGGCCGTGTCGATCACGGTGCTGGTCCAAGAGACGCGACCGCTTGAGATGCATTGAGGCATCTGGCGGAACACGGCGGGCCAAAATCCCGGGAGAACCCTGCACGGGTTTGCTGGCGCGAACCTCTCCCGGATGCGCGCTCCGTGAACCCCCCAACAGACGTTCGGACGCAATCCGGATCGCAAACAGGGGTATGTAATGCTTCGCAAACTGGCCACAATCATCCTAGCCGCATCACTCAGCCTCCCCTTCATCTCAGCCGCGCAAGCGGCGCCCAAGAAAGACTTCAAGATTTGCTGGTCGATCTATGTCGGCTGGATGCCGTGGGGCTATCTTTCCGACAGCGGCATCATGAAGAAATGGGCCGACAAATACGGCATCAATGTCGAGATCACCCGCATCAACGACTATGTCGAGAGCATCAACCAGTACACGGCCGGCGGCTTTGACGGCTGTTCGATGACCAACATGGATGCGCTTTCGATCCCGGCTGGCGGCGGTGTCGACACGACGGCCTTGATCGTCGGCGATTTCTCCAACGGCAACGACGCGGTCATCCTCAAGAACAAGACCGCGCTCAAGGATATTGCCGGCCAGAAGGTCAATCTCGTCGAGCTCTCCGTCTCACATTACCTACTTGCGCGCGCGCTGGAGACGGTGGAGTTGGCCGAAAAGGACATTACGGTGGTGAACACCTCCGATGCCGACATGGTCGCTGCCTACGGCACCAGCGACGTCACCTCCGTCGTCACCTGGAATCCGCTGGTCTCGGAAATCGCTGCCATGCCGGGCGCCCACAAGGTATTCGATTCGACTGAGATCCCCGGCGAGATCATCGACATGATGGTCGTCAACACCGCGACGCTGAAGGACAATCCGGCCTTGGGCAAGGCGCTTGTCGGTGCATGGTATGAAGCCATGGCGCTGATGACGTCGGGTACGCCCGAAGGCAAGGCGGCCAAGGAAGAGATGGCCAAGGCGTCGGGGACGGATCTTGCCGGTTTCGACGCTCAGCTTGCATCAACGGCGATGTTTTTCGAGCCGGCCAAGGCGGTCGCATTCACCAACGGCGCCGAACTGCCGAAGACCATGGATCTGGTGCGCAACTTCCTGTTCAGCCACGGTATTCTTGGTACCAACGCGCCGAGCGTCGACGTGATCGGCATGAGCTTCCCCGATGGCTCGACGCTGGGCGACGTCAACAACGTCAAGCTGCGCTTCGATCCGGCCTTTATGGCAGAGGCAGCGGGCGGAACGCTCTGACGCGGGAGCGCGACATGCTAGCCAGAGGAACCGGCATCATGCAGGCCGCAGCAGGTCCCGGAGTCGCGCGCCTGCAACTTAGCAGGCCGAAAGCGCGGCTTCGCATCATCAACGCGACGGTCTCCCGCGGCGGAGCGTTGCTGCTTGGGACGCTGCCGTTTGCCGCCGTGGCGATTGCCTATCTCTTCGCTTCGGCGCAAAGGCTGGCGGTCAATCCCAGCGACAAGCTGCTGCCCTCCCCTGCACAGATGTGGTCGGCCTTTTCAGACCTGGCGACAGTGCCGGACAAGCGCTCCGGCGACCTGATCCTGTGGGCCGACACCTATGCCAGCCTGATCAGGCTGTTCGCCGGAGTCGGCATGGCCACGCTGGTGGCGCTCAGCCTCGGCGTCGCCATAGGTTTCATCCCGCGCGTCAGGGCCTTTCTGCTGCCCTTGGTCACAGTTGTCTGCGTCATCCCGCCACTGGCGCTGCTGCCGATCCTGTTCATTGCGCTCGGCCTCGGCGAAACGGCCAAGATCACCTTGATCGCTCTCGGCGTCGCACCGGTCATGGTGCGCGACATCGCCAACCGGGTGATGGAATTGCCGCCGGAGCTCGTCGCCAAGGCACAGACGCTCGGCGGCAACAGCTGGACCATGGTGCTCAGGCTGGTGCTGCCACAGGTCATGCCGCGCCTCATCACTTGCGTACGGCTGGCGCTTGGGCCGGCCTGGCTGTTCCTGATCGCGGCAGAAGCCATCGCCTCCACCGAGGGGCTCGGCTACCGCATCTTCCTCGTTCGTCGCTACCTATCGATGGACGTCATCCTGCCTTACGTCGCCTGGATCACGCTGCTTGCGGTGATGACCGACTGGCTGCTCGTGCGGCTCTCTCACATCATCTCGCCCTGGGCGCATCCGGTGCGGGCCAGATGAGCCGGATCCTCGTCCATGGGCTGGAGAAGAGCTACGGCGACGCCCGCGTGCTGGAACGGGTCAACGTCTCCGCCGAAGCGGGTGAATTCCTGTCGCTGGTTGGCGCCAGCGGTTGTGGAAAATCGACATTCCTGCGCATCCTGCTTGGCCAGGAACAGCAAAGTGGCGGCGTGGTCGTCGTCGGCGACCAGCCGATCGTGCCGGAACCGACGCCGCAGCGCGGCATCGTCTTCCAGCGCTATTCCGTGTTTCCGCATCTGACCGCGCTGCAGAACTTGCTGCTGGTCGAGGACTTCCGTTCGGGCGGACCGTTCGGCCGCGTCTTCGGCGCCAGGCGCAAAAGCGCCAGGCAAGAAGCCGAAACCATGCTGGAACGGGTCGGGCTTGGCCATGCGCGCGATCTCTATCCGGCCACGCTTTCTGGCGGCATGCAGCAGCGGCTGGCGATCGCGCAGACCTTGCTCGGCCGGCCGCAGATCCTGCTTCTCGACGAGCCGTTCGGCGCACTCGATCCCGGTATTCGCATCGAGATGCATGAGCTGCTCACCGAGCTCTGGACCGAGCACGGCATGACCGTGGTCATGGTCACCCACGATATCGGCGAGGCATTCAAGCTCGGCACCCGCGTGCTGGTCTTCGACAAGGTGCGCCACGACCCCCAGTTCCCGTCCGCCTATGGCGCGACGATCACCTACGATCTGAAGCTCGACCGCAAGCACCGGGCTTCCGCACGAGACGTGGCCGAAGTGGCCGCGATGGTCGGGACGACCCGACTGGATAGCGCAATCGCGACGACGGCGTCGTGAAGGAGGTTTCATGCACAGAGATAGTCCAGAACGCCGGCATCGTCGCGCCGGGCTCACCGACCACCAGCCACGCCAACGCTTCCACCATCCGAACTTCGAGATCCGCGACATGCAGGGCTGGAAGTCGATCGAGGCGGAAGGAAAGCTGCCCGAGGATGGCTGGCGCAAGGAACAGAAATGGGCACTCGACATGGGCCTGCCCGGATCGGATTCGATCATCGACAAGTCGATCCCGACATTCGCGCGAGGCGAGTTGCCGCATTTCGCCGGCATCAACACCTTCCTCAAGGCGCCCTATGTCGAGAACGTCCGCGATGTCGGCAGATATGACGCTGCCGTCATGGGCATTCCTTTCGACAGCGGCACCACCTACCGGCCCGGAGCCCGCTTCGGGCCGCAAGGCATGCGCCGCATCTCGGCGCTCTACACGCCTTACAATTACGAGCTCGGTGTCGACCTGCGCGAGCAGATGACGCTTTGCGACGCCGGCGACGTCTTCACCATCCCCGCCAATCTCGAAAAGAGCTTCGACCAGATCACCAAGGGCGTCAGCCATGTCGCCTCTTCCGGGGCGCTGCCGATCATGCTCGGCGGCGACCATGCGATCGGATTTCCGTGCGTGCGCGGTATCGCCGACGTGACCTCCAAGCGCATCGGCATCATCCATTTCGACCGCCACATCGACATTCAGGAAAAGGATCTCGACGAACGTATGCACACGACGCCCTGGTACTGGGCAACCAACTTGCCGAACGTCTCGGCCACCAATCTGGTGCAGCTCGGCATCGGCGGCTGGCAGGTGCCGCGCTACGGCGTCGCCGAGGCGCGGAAGCGCGGCACCAACGTGCTGACGATTTCCGATATCGAACAGATGGGGCTGGAGAAGGCGGCGGAGATCGCGCTCGAGCTCGCATGGAAGGACACCGACGCCGTATACATCTCCTTCGATGTCGACAGCATCGATTGCGGTTTCGTGCCGGGTACGGGCTGGCCGGAGCCCGGTGGCTTCCTGCCGCGCGAGGCACTGAAGCTGCTCGGGCTAGTGTCGGCGCCCGGCATCTGCGGACTGGAAGTGGTCGAGGTGTCGCCGCCCTACGACACGTCAGACATCACGGCGCTGTTTGGCGTGCGGGTTGTCGTCGAGGCGCTCGGCTCGATGGTCGCGCACGGCAATCTCGGCAAACACAAATCCATCATCGACAAGCCGACGAGCTTTTGACCATGCACGATGATCATCACCACCACAGCCATGACCATGGCGACGGTCACCATCACGAGCCGAACGGTCATCATCACCATCCCCACCCCGTCGGCCACAACGGGCCGGCCGGCAAGCCGTTGCAATGGCAGACACCGCATCTACCGCACGACCATGCGCCCGAACCCGCCGACGCGCCGGCGACGGATCTCGATCTCCTCGAGATCGCGTTTCTCGAAGGGTTTTCGCGGGCGCCCGACCCCTCCAGTTTCCTGCGCCTCGCCGGGATTCCGTTCGTCGGCGAGACCGCCGACGGCGTGCGGCTGCATCTTCTGCGCGTCGAGACGCAGGACATGGTCGATGTCGGCGCCGTCATGCCGCTGATTGGTGGCGCCGGCGTCACCTATCACCCGCTGCCCGCGAAACTGACGTCGCGCCGGCGCCGCCTAGCCTTCGTCTACCACAACGGCAAGGCACAAACGCCCCTTGACTTCGGCGAGGCGCGGCTTCTGGCCGAGAGGTCCGGCGCCGCACAATTCACCATGCCAGGGGCGGACAATGAGCACCGGCCTTGAACCGATCGCACTCCTATCAAACAGGTCCAGAACCATGAACAGAACGCTTTCATTCTTCGGCAGACTCGCCCTGGCAGCCCCCACAACACTCATCCCCTCGTTGGCCTTCGCCCATAGCGGCGGTTTTCATGCCCACGGGTTTGTAGACGGCGTTCAGCACCCGCTGGCCGGCATCGATCATCTATTGGCGATGATGGCTGTCGGCATCATTGCCGCTCGCGCCGGCGGCAAGGGGATCATCATCGTGCCGTCGTGCTTTGTCTCGGCGATGGTCGCTGGCGCCCTGCTCGGTATCGCCGGCATCGGCCTGCCCTCACTGGAAACCGGCATAACGCTATCGCTGTTGGTCTTCGGCGCCATGATGGCGCTTGCCAAGCCGCTTCCGCTCGCTGTGGCCGCCTCGCTGATCGCTCTCTTCGCCCTCTTCCACGGCAATGCCCATGGCCTCGAAATTCCCGAGACGGCCAGCGGCATCGCTTATGCGGTCGGCTTCGTGGTCGCTACTTCGGCTCTTCACGCGACCGGCGCGTTAGCCGCCCTAACACTTCGGCGCTGGCCGCGAGCCATCCGCACGGCAGGGGTCGGCACGTCGTTGGTCGGCGTGGCGCTGGCGGCACAGATCATCTGAACCGCAGCCCATTCATCTGCGATGAACAGGAGGCGAAGGCGTGATCAACCGGCTAACCGTTTGGCAGCGCATCCGAAACGTGCTGTACCAGATCCTGAAGACCCGGTCTGAGCGACTCTGATCTCATCCGGAGATTGAGGCTAGCAGCTTGCCGTACGCAGCGCGCGCGTACGGAGCGGTCCGCCGTGGGTCGCGACTAACTTCCTAGGTGCAGCCGGACGGTCTTGCCTGACGTCGCCGGCCTGTTCCCAGCTACGCCAAATGATCGCCGTCGTGAACTCCGCGCCGGCGAGCGTGACTTGGTCGTCACCGCTGCTGGCGGCCTCCCGGGCGAGGTCATGAAGAACTGGCGTGTCAAAGCGCCGAACAAATTCGATCGCGAATTCGGCTTCTCACGCATGGGCTACGAGATCGCCGCAGGGTGGGGTGCGGCGATGGCCGATGTAGCATCCAGACAGTAATTCGAGGTTGATTGCGACGGGACTATGGGCGGATTTCTATTCCGAACACCGTGCCGGCGTCGTTCAAGCACTTGATAAACGATCCTGACACTCCACCGGCGGCTGGCAACACATCTGCGGCCTCCGGAGGCCCACCATAAGTCAATAAAATCAAACGCTATGGACGGCGGTTCGCCAGTTATTACTTGGCTACCCGAACCAAAACACACCGCTAAGTCATTGATAAATAATAACAATGGTGGGCCCGGAGGGTATTCAGAAAGCCATAAAAATCAATTGGTAAGAGATCAGTGGGACTTCAGAGCATTCAAATCTTTCCCAATGTTTTTCAATGTTGTTGTCCCACTCAGAAGTGCCTCAGTCCACCAAGCCGACGCACTGAACGCCTCACTCGGAAGGGAGGTTTGCGCAAGGCGAAAGGAAGATCGCGTCGGTGTGCAGCCTTCCTGAGAAAGGTCGCGGTAGCGCCAACTGCTGACGCTCAGCGCGAAGACATCAATGTCCTGTTATGGGGCCGTCAGAGGACCGGCCGCTTCTCGCGCCCAGAAAGCGATAGCAGACATGCAACTAGCTGGTACAAAGTCTCTAGCGTGACCCTTTCGAGACATTTGCGTGCGGCATTTGCGTCTCGAAAGCGGTTCTTTAGTGCTACCAGCACCAACGACCGTCTGCGGTCGTTCAGAACACGGGTTACCGTCTCTAAACCGGATATTGGACCGGGCAGCCGCCGGAAATTGATCGAAAGGAGGTGATCGCCTGTCAGGAGGCGTTCAAAAACGACCTACGACCGCGATCTTCATCGCGGCCGTTTTCATGGTGTCATTCCCGGCTATGCTGACAAGTTCTTTATGATCGGCAGCTTGCGGATCGTCTTGCCCGTCGCCGCCCGTAGCGCGTTGGCGACGGCCGGGCCGATCGGCGGCACACCCGGCTCGCCAACGCCCGTGGGCGGCTCGTCGGACGGCACAATGTGCACCTCGACGCGCGGCATCTGCTCGATCCTGAGCGGCATATAGGTGTCGTAGTTCTCTTGGTCTACGACACCGCCCGTCAGGGTCAGCTCCTCCTGGAGGATGGCGCCTAGCCCGAAGCCGATACCGCCCTCCATCTGAGCGCGGATCTGGTCAGGATTTATCGCGGTGCCGCAATCTACCGCGCAGACGACGCGGTCGACTTTGAAATCATTTCCATCGTTGAAGGTGATCTCCACCACCTCGGCGACATAGGTCGAGAGGCTTTCATGCAGGGCCACGCCGCGGAAACGGCCTTCCGGCAGAGGCTTGTCCCAGCCTGCCTTCTCAGCAGCCAATTTCAGCACGCCGGCATGCCGTGGATGGTCACCGAGCATCGACAAGCGGAAGTCGACCGGATCACGGTTCGCAGCGGCGGCGAGCTCATCGATCAGGGTTTCCATTGCGTAAGCGGTGTGGGTGGAGCCTACCGAACGCCACCACAGCACTGGGATGTTCACGTCCGTGGTGGTCAGCTCGACCTTCAGGTTCGGGATCGCATAGGGGAGGTTGGTGGCGCCCTCCACGGAGGTCGGATCGATGCCGTTCTCGATCATCGCCGCAAAGGGCGAACCGCCCGCGATCGATTGGCCCACGATGTGGTCATGGAGAGCGACGACATTGCCTTCCTTGTCGAGTCCCGCCTTGACTGCGTGCACATAGGCCGGCCGGTACCGCCCACCCCGCATGTCGTTCTCGCGGGTCCACTGCACCTTCACTGGCTTGCCGGGTCCCAGTGCACGCGCTGTGGAAACAGCTTCGATAATGAGATCTGCGTCCGAGACCGCTCGGCGGCCGAAACTGCCGCCGGTCTTCATCACGTGCAGCCTCACCTTGTCCGGCGTGGTGCCGCCTACTTGAGCGGCAGCCGCCTGATAAAGGTCGGGCATCTGGTGTCCGCCCCAGACGTCGATGGTGCCGTCTTCGTTGATTCGGGCGGCCGCGTTGAGTGGCTCGATCGAAGCATGGACAAGATAGGGGAATTCGTAGTGCCCTTGGATGACTTTCTCAGCACTGGCCAACGCTGCGGGAGTGTTACCGTCGTCGCGCGCGGTGGCCGCGCCCGGATCGTCTGCTGCCTTAGTGTATTCGGCCATGATCTCGGCCGTGCCGCGCCTTTCGGCCTTCTCTTCGTTCCAGGTCACCTCCACGAGATCGCGGCCCTTGAGCGCCGTCCACATGTCCCTGCCGACCACGGCAATGCCGCGCGGCGTCTGGACGACATCGACAATGCCGTCGAGTGCCTTGGCCTTGGAGGCGTCGAAGCTCTCGATCTCAGCGCCGAACTTCGGCGGATGGATCATAACGGCCGTATTGAGTCCATCCATCTTGAGGTCGATCGTGTAGGTCTGCGCGCCATTGGTCTTGCCGGCGGAATCGTAGCGCTTGAGGCTGTCCGATCCGATCTGGGCCCACTTGTCGCGCGGCTTTAGCGGCACGTCGTCGGGAACCGGCATTCCCGCTGCGACTTCAGCCAGGTCACCGAAGCGCGCCTGCATCCCTGAGGCGTGCGACACGACCCCGGAAGCGACTGTGATCTCGCCGGCTGGCACGTCCCACCGCTGCGCCGCGGCCGCCACCAGCATGGCCCGTGCGGCAGCACCCGCCTTGCGGTAGCGCTCCCACGACGAGCTCATCGACGTGGAGCCACCGGTTCCCTGCGCGGCCCCGCCCCAGGCGAGATTGCCGTAGAGCGCGGTATTGCCATATCCGCCGACCACGTGGACCTGCGCCCAGGCGCCGTCGAGCTCTTCCATAACCAGGGTGGCGATGCCGAAATAGGAGCCTTGTCCCATCTCGAACTGCGACGAGTGGATGACGATTCGGTTCTCCGGTGTGATCTCGAGATAGGTCTGGAAGGGGTTCGCCTGGACCGCTGCAGGCGTCGTTTGTGCGTTGGCGGGCGCGGCCATCATTAGCCGGTAGCCCACGGCGAGGCCCGCGGTGGTGACGGCCGTGCCGAGGAGGAACTGGCGGCGCGTGGGCCCCACGGCATTATGCTTCGGGAGAAACTGCAACATGCCTCAAGTCTCCAGCCGGTTGGCGGTCTCGTGGATGGCCGCGCGGATGCGATGATAGGTGGCGCAGCGGCAGAGATTGCCGCTCATCGCCGAATCAATATCATCGTCCGTCGGCTTCGGCGTCTCTGTCAGGAGGGCCACGGCCGACATGATCTGGCCAGACTGGCAATAGCCGCATTGAGGTACGTCGAACTCGGCCCACACGGCCTGGACCGTTTCGCCGATCTTGCCCGACACGCCCTCAATGGTGGTGATCGAGGCTCCTTCGATGTCGCCGACTGCGGTCTGGCACGAGCGCGTCGGCATGCCGTTAACGTGAACCGTGCAAGCGCCGCACTGGGCAAGGCCGCAACCGAATTTCGTTCCTGTGAGTCCGATGCCGTCACGGATCGCCCAGAGCAGCGGCATCTCTGGATCGACGTCGAGTGTTCGCGCCTCGCCATTGAGGGTAAAAGCGACCATGGCTTGCTCTCCTTGTCCTGAGCTGGCTATCTCGTTGCGCCTCCGCCCGGCTAGGAACCGGACTCTTCTTGCTGAGGCATAGCGACCACAGACTAGGATCGCGCAGCTCGAGCAACAAGCCGCTAGCTGGCAATCGCGAGATCGTGAAGTGGCTCGTGTCGAAAGGCTGGAGGCAACTGAATGTCATTTTTGGGCCGACCGGCCGGTCAGTTTCCGGCTCGATGACCTGGCTGGCAGTCATTCCGCTTCTAAGCCTAAACCCCAGACATGAACTGTAGCAGCATCATAAAAGACGACATCAAGCGGCGATTTTTCGTTGCGCTGCACCGCTAGCTCGTTCGCGTGGTTCATGATCCGCTGGTTATCCGCGGATGCTGGTTCACCATAGATGCTAACACAGAGCTTGCGAAACTTGCCACGCGCTATGCGGTTAAGGATGTGGTCGTCATTCGTAGCGAGCGAATGGCCGAAAATGAAGAAGCACTGGCTGGCGGTCTTCACATTCGCGGTGAACTGCTTGAAGCCTTGGTACAGGTAGGCATTGTGACGGATCTTCGCCTTCTTCTGGGCGCTGGTGGGCTGATGAAGGGCGGCTTAGGGTCATGATTTCCGGTTCATCGCGCTGCAATGACCGATGAGTCACAGACGCTGCATTTCGCGCTAGACCGCAGCTGCGGTATTCTCGATCATACGCTCAGCCATCCTATTCGCACCTCGTTGCCGCCGTTCGCCGCACCTATCGATCGGAGGCCTTCCAGCCTCGCGATAGCCGCGCTATGTGGCTGCACACAACCTGACGACGAACAGGAGCAAGATTGGACATAGAAGCCAGCACAAGATCGCCCTCCCCCTGTCCTTGCTCGTTTTCATGCGAAAACAATCAAACTGAGTGCTGCGGGGATAGCGAGGTCGATTTGGCCCACTTCAGAGCGAAGTCGGCCATAAGCCATTGATATAATTTTGGTGGGCCCTGAGGGTGCTTGGAAAGTCAGAAATGTCAAAGGCTATTCGACAGTGGGACTGTGTTGCGTTACTATGCTCTCCGGTCTTTTCCGGTTGATTTGTCCCACCCTGATGCCGATTGCGGTCATTCGCCGCTGCCTTGGTCAATTCCCGATTCCACAAGCATCCGGTCCTGAGTGGGCAGACGGCCTTCCTAGTGGTAATTAGTCAGCGACACGTTGACCGTTCTCGTCATGCGGGTGAAATCTACGTTCGACCATATACGTCGTCGAAGCGAACGATATCATCCTCGCCGAGATAATCGCCGCTCTGCACTTCAATGATCACTAGGTCAATTCTGCCTGGGTTCTCCAGCCGATGCTTATGGCCGCAGGGGATGTAGGCTGATTCGTTTGTCGCCAGGAACAACTCCTGCTCGCCATTGACGATTTTCGCGGAGCCGCTGACCACGACCCAGTGCTCCGAACGATGATAGTGCATCTGCAGGCTCAGCCGCCGACCGGGCTTCACCTCGATGCGTTTGATCTTGAAGCGCTCGCCTTCCTCAAGAACCGTGTAGGTACCCCACGGCCGGTGTACCGTGCTGTGGACCAGGTGAGCTTCATGTCCTGAAGCCTTGAGGCCCTCGAACAGCTTCTTGACGTCCTGAACGCGGTCGCGGGATGCGACAAGCAAAGCGTCCGGGGAATCGACGATCACCAGATCGCTGACACCGACCGTGCCGATGACGCGCTTGTCGGAGCTCACATAGCTGCCGGTCGTGTCGACCATATGCACATCGCCGCGTATCCTGTTCCCGCTTTCGTCGGCGGCGATCAAATCGGCCATTGCGTTCCAGGATCCGATGTCGTTCCAATCCATGTCGCAGGCAACCACGGCAAGTTTGTTCGTCTTCTCCATGACAGCGTGGTCGAGCGAGATTCGCGGGGCGGAGCCGAAATGCTCAGGCGCGAGTTCGATTTTGGCAAAGCCTTCGCCTTGACTGAAGCGGCCGTTCTCGTAGCTGTCGGAGACGGCCTGGATCACCGCGGGGCAATGCGATGCCATCTCGTCGAGCATGGTTTGTGCGCTAAAGCAGAAAATGCCGGCGTTCCAGAAGAAGCGCTTGGACGCAACATAGGCTTTGGCTGTGTCCAGATCCGGTTTTTCAACGAAACGGACGACTTTCTCACCATCCGCTTCGATATAGCCGAATGCCGTGTCCGGTCTGGTTGGGGTGATGCCCAATGTGGCGATCCGCCCGAGCTTCGCATGTTCGATGGCCCGGCACATGACGTCTAAAAATGCAGGCAGGTTGCCAACCATGTGATCGGCTGGGAAGACGCATAGAATCGCGTCAGGGCCTTGCGTTGCCTTGGCATGGATGGCGGCTGCCGCAACGGCTGCGGCCGTATCCCGGCCTTCAGGCTCGAGCAGAAAGGTGCGTGGCAGGACCACGGAATCTAGTTCGTCGAACTCGTCCTTGGTAAGGAAGAGGTGTTCCCCAGATGTCACGGCGACGAGTTCCACTACGCCCTTTATCGAACCGACGCGCAACACAGTGTGCTGCATCAGTGAATGCCCGTCTGCC
Organism: Mesorhizobium sp. M0808; assembly: GCF_040320025.1. Classification (NCBI taxonomy): domain Bacteria; kingdom Pseudomonadati; phylum Pseudomonadota; class Alphaproteobacteria; order Hyphomicrobiales; family Phyllobacteriaceae; genus Mesorhizobium; species Mesorhizobium sp. M0808. Next base: position 5,656 of record NZ_JAMYOX010000009.1, on the reverse strand, counting down.
ACTTTGAGGAAAGGTTTAGGGTGCGATTGCCTTGAGGCGGGCCATAGCCGCGATCCGGCTCCGCCGCTGATGATGACGGGAACCACTTTCATATAACAACCTCGATTTCGTCGCTGGAGTGATTGCCCGCGCCCTCTCGAGCGTTAGCGTCACGATCGCCGTCGCTCTGGCTTGGTCTGCGGCCTCCGAGTAACAGCGAAGTTCTGGCGCGTTGCCGAACGGCCTCAGACGACGACGCTATCGGTATCGTACGACGCTTCCATGGCCTCGATGAGAAATGGACATTCAACTATGCCTGTTGGTTGCATCCGCCGAATTGTGCAGGTGACGGGTCTTAACTGAGACCAGAGATTCTTTGGCTGTCTTCTATCAAAATCAAACGACTTGGCTCCTTCAGATCGAACTCAATTACGCGTGGTACGAAAAGGCGTGCATATCGTGTAAAGGCGCTCGTCGGAGGAAACCGAATTACAGTATCGCAGCGCCCGAGAAGATACATCTCAACGAGGGCGGAAATTGCGCCGTCCATCCCAAGTGCTGCAGTGTGTAAGGGGCCGTCTTGATCGGATCGGAAATGCTTGGGGACGGTGAGAAGATCGGGAAACCTGGCCGACAGGTGATCCAGGATTTGCGCGCTGTCCGTGCACAAGAACAGCCGCACAGGCTTGGGGTGCGGTAACGCTTTAGCCTTATCAACCGCAGTGCACACTTGTCGAACGGCGAACTCCGGATCGGCCCAGTAGGGCGCATGGTCCATGATGTCTTCACCGTTACCATGTCGAACATGAACCCCGATGATGCTGTGCCCCTCAAAACATTCTTGGTAAATGGCATCTATGCGTGTTTGAATTTCAGACCGAGGCTTGACACTCTGGAAGACCTGCCGCTCGGCATCCTCATCGCAGCGCCACATCAAGCAAGCGTCACACACTACTGTGTTCGCTTCGACATCGTGTTCGGCCTGAAAGAGCTCGCCCAACTCGTCGCGCTCTTGGAAAATCTGCTCATCTGGGCGGTAAAGGCAGTCGATCGCTGGCCTATTCCACCACTCCGGGAAGAATGGACCCGGGAAGGAAAAGTCGTTGATCCGGTCGTCGCAAATAGCCGGTACGCCAGCGATGTCATTGATCGGTTGGAAGAACACCGGAAAGGCATTTGCGAAGGGTTGGTCGAGATAGCAGGACCCGCGCCAGTCGACGGCTAGCGTTCGTCCCGACCGCTGAGCGTAGCGCCAAGCGGCCGCCAGCGACCACAGACAATCACCGAACCCCGTACGCCTCTGAGAGACGACGAACCTGCGCTTTACCAATCCACTGACCTGCATTTTCGGAAATCTCGTTTCAGAGACGAGGTTGCATCTGGCTTGGGATCTCTAATCGATACTAGTCGACCGTTACGCCGGGCGATTTGGTAGAGGCTGCGCGTGGGGCAGAAGAGCTCCCTCAGCACTGCCTATCCTTATCTCTGTGACGCTCGCAAATCTTGACGCCGGGTACACTCGCTTCCGGTTTAAATTCAGCGTTCTCTAATGCGCCCGGCGACATGTGTAAAATTGATTGCGTGAATGTGGCCCATCCATGTGATGGATACTAAGGCGTTCCTTGACCATGAGCCTCTGCTGACGTGGGGCCGCGCTTTGCTAAGCGAAACAGCCGGTCGAGGCAGTCCACAAAGTCCCTTTTTCAAGTCCAATTCTTAACTGCCTCAACGTAACATGTCATTTGCGGGCGTTTCCTGAAGGACGGATGTGCAGGACCCGCCAGCCGTCGAATGTCAGGCGCAGGCCATCCACGTCCATTTATGGCCATCATGGCGTCCGCTCCCATCGAAAGATGCGACACGGCGCCCTCTGACGCTTTCAAGTGCGCCAACATGGCGCAACTCCTGCCGGATAGCTTTCGAGCCGGCTGGACTGAGCGACTGGCACGCGATGCTGTGCGACGATGGCCGAGAGAGGAATTTTGGCGTCTGCAGCCATGTGGAGGATCGTTCCGACGGTTCTGCGGGTTCTCGGTGTCAGAGCCGACACCTGTGCGAACCCGCTCTCGTCCGTTTTCGACAGGCCCTTGAGGTTCATGACCCTGTTGTTCGCCGAGATCCCCCGCCAGTTCAGCGATCCAGGTGAAGATCGGCACGCCTGTCGATGCGGCGATCATCGCCTCGGCCAGCGAAGATGATGAAGAGGGCCATTGGGTCAAGTACAAGCGCCGACCAGCGTTTCATTGCTTCAAAGCCCATTTCGGTGCCTACGCCGATACGGCCCTTGTCGAGGAGATCGCCGTCACGGCGCCCACACCGAGGACGGCAACGCCGTTCCTGATGCTCTGCCCGACAATCCCGGCGAAGTGTTTGCCGACGGCGCCTACCGAGGCAATCATCTCGGCGACGCGGTGCGCGCCAAGGGTGGAAGGCCGCGCATCGTCGCAACCGCTATGTGGGGGCGCGACGAGGCCGAAAGCTCGACGCCTGGAACCAACCGATCCACAGAATTTGTACTCGGATCGAGAAGATCTTCGGCACCTGTAGCCGGATGCGATGGCGAGGGCTGGCAAAGGCGGCCGTTCAAATTCGCCGCACTGCGATCGCCTACAGTATGAAACACAGTTTGATGGTCGCCTCGTCCCGCCCATCGTTGAAGCCCAGCCACCGTTTTCGGGCTAGCGCGCCCGAAATTTCTTGGAGGTCAATACGTAATGCCCTATCCGGCTTTTCGCCGCCGTCTCAGATGTGCGGTTCGCCCGAAGCCCCCGACTGCCACGAACTTTGTCTTCGCGCGGAGCGAAACCTCGCGCCCACGACTTTGTGCCGCCGATGGTGCCGCGCTGCCCTGTCAAACAATCCATTTTATGGATGCACCTCATCCAAACAATCGATTTCACTGATCAAAACAATTTCCATTAGAAGATGCTGAAGCAGGCAAAGATTACTTGGTCAGCGCAAAAGAGGGATGTTGGAGTTCTAGTGTGGCTTGGACCCACATGCTCGCCATTTTATCTGGGAACGGCTACGTGCCCTGCTGGCGCAGGGCAATACGATTCTACTGGCCACCAACTTCGTGGAAGAAGCGGAGCGGCTATGCAACCGACTGTGCGTGCTTGAGAACGGATGTAGAATCCCAGAAGGGCGTCCTAACTCGCTGATTGATGAGCAAATCGGGTGCGACGTGATTGAAATCTATGTCGCTAACCCCGTGAGCTGAGTTCGGCACTCAGGCCGCATGTGCGACTTAGGCAGGTTAGCGGCGAGACTCTGTTTTGCTATGCCTCGAAGCAGGAGCAGGCGTGCTCGCTGGCTGACACTGTCAATGACGAGCTCCGCGCCGCATCTGTCGAAATCCTACCATAGGGTATGAGGCGGGCCGCCGGTGTGGCGAGCCAGATTCGAAACTTCAACTACCATAGAGCAGGAAGAAAATGGGCGAGAACAGGAAAGTTGCTCTGGTTACGGGCATAACGGGACAGGATGGTGCCTATCTCACGCGTCTTCTGCTGGAAAAAGGCTACGTCGTTCATGGGATTAAGCGACGTTCCTCTTCCTTCAACACGGGTCGCATCGAAGACATCTACCAAGACCCGCACGATCCCGATCCGCGCCTAATTTTGCATTACGGTGACCTCACTGATGCGACTAATCTCATCCGAGTAGTTCAGGAATCCCAGCCAGACGAGATTTACAACTTGGCCGCTCAGAGCCATGTCCAGGTGTCGTTCGAAACGCCGGAATACACAGCAAACGCCGACGGTATCGGAACATTGCGACTTCTTGAGGCGATCCGCCTCCTCGGTCTGAAGGACAAGACGCGCTTCTATCAGGCCTCGACTTCAGAGCTCTACGGCCTCGTGCAATCCGTACCGCAGAACGAAACAACGCCCTTTTATCCGCGCAGCCCTTACGCCGCCGCCAAGCTCTACGCCTACTGGATCGTGGTCAACTATCGCGAGGCCTATGGTATCCATGCTTCCAACGGCATTCTCTTCAATCATGAAAGCCCACTGCGCGGCGAAACTTTTGTGACGCGCAAGATCACCCGCGCCGCCGCTGCTATCTACCTCGGCAAGCAGGACAAGCTTTATCTCGGCAATCTCGATGCTCAACGCGATTGGGGCCATGCGCGTGAGTACGTGCGTGGTATGTGGATGATGATGCAGCAGGATCAACCGGATGATTACGTGCTGGCGACGGGCAAGACGACCCCTGTCCGCCAATTCGTCGAATGGGTTTTCGAAGATGTCGGCGTCGAGCTCGAATGGCGTGGTGAGGGAGTCGACGAAAAGGGCTATGATGTCGAGACCGGCAGATGCCTAGTCCAGGTAGACCCACGCTACTTCCGCCCCACGGAAGTCGATCTTCTCCTGGGCGATGCCACCAAGGCGAAGGAGAAGCTCGGCTGGGTGCATGAGACATCCGTGCGCGAGCTCGCCGCGGAAATGGTGCGGGAAGACCTCAAGGTCATGCAGACATCGGTAATCATGAAGGAAGCATAATGTACGATCTGAAGGGAAAAGCCGTGTGGGTCGCGGGCCACAAGCATGGTGGGCAGCGCTGTTGTAGGCCGCCTCGCGTCTGAAGACTGCAAAGTTATGGCCGCCCTGACGTTTCCCCCAAATTTTATCCAGTCGTGAGTTCGTTTCCGGGGGTAGATTTGCCCTGATGGCCGGTGGACGCGACGGGTGCTGGCGCGGAGCGTTTCACGTTGCGCAGCGCGAGCGACCGTCGCGGGTTGAAGGTCGATGCACATTCGTTGGGTGTCTGCCATCCGATGTGCGAGTGCGGACGCGCGCCGTTGTAATCGGCGCGCCATACATTGAGCCTCGCGCGGGCCTGGGCCAGGGACGTGAACCGCGTCTCGTTGAGGAGTTCATCGCGAAGGGGGCCGTTGAAGCTCTCGCGTTAGGGTCCTAGCCAACCTCCGACTGTGAACTCGCGGAAGCTATTTACAGCAAGCGCACACAGCAGCTCGTCCACGGCGTTCGTACATGAAGTTTGGAAACTTATAATACTGGTACACACCTCCATGGGGGAACATTATCTCCAATATCTCAGCGATTACCGGATAGCTATCTGCCTTCACCTACCTCGGCCTAGTGCAGAATCTTGGCCGAATGAACTCGGCGCTCTTGCTGCACACCAATGGTCCGTCCCGCGCGAAGTGCGATCATACCGCCGCAGCTTACCTTCAAATCCGGCACTGGCGAGGATCTAGATCCAAGCCGACGGCGCCGGGCATCAAATAAAAAGCCGCCGACCGAAGCCAGCGGGCTTGATTGGGATCGCCCGCGCGGACGGTCAAGGCTGCGCCGGCCGACCATGGCGGAGGGACCACCTTGGTCAACGGCACGGCCCGATGACGGCGTGCCGATGTACCACAACATGCGGCGAGATAGAGCCTCCGGCGTCGCGGAAAAAAAGCCCGCCGGTTTTGAGCCAGCGGGCAAGTTCTGGAGTGGCTGAGATCAACCCAGCATCAGTCAACGACCGGCGGAAGGGTTGGTTGCAGTGGATGCCAGCTAGCCGCAGCATGCTGTGGATCGTAGCAAAGTGAAAAACAAAACTCTGGACTTCTAGGTCGGACTCGCCCCAATATTTGTTTGGGGGAATTCACATGAAAATTGGAGCACTCATCGCAAGTGCAGCCCTGTGCGTCAGCGGCTGCTCT